>JAJPJL010000074.1 GCA_021324255.1 Bacillota bacterium | reverse complement strand
GGCCGCGGCTGCCAATCGTCCCCGGCGTTGGTGGGCACCGGCACCGGCGTGGCCCCCGCGAGCCGCACCTGCTCGGTGTAGGAGACCCACGCGGGGATCGGCACCAGCACCTCGTCGCCCGGATCGCAGATCGCGCGCAGCGTGAAGTAGAGCGCCGGCTTGCCCCCGGCCGTGATCACGACCTCCTCGGGGTCGTACACGGCGCCGTACGTCTCGCGCAGGCGCGCCGCGACCGCCGCGCGCAACTCCGGGATGCCCGCCGGGCCGGTGTACTTCGTGAATCCCTCGCGGATCGCCGCGATGGCGGCGTCCTTGATCGCGTCCGGCGTGTCGAAGTCCGGCTCCCCCGCCGCGAAGCTGAGCACGTCCACCCCCTGCCGGCGCAGCCGCCGCGCGCGGTCGTCCATCCCGATCGTCATCGAGGGCGTGATCGCGCGGGCGGCCATAGACAGATGCATCGAGCGGTCCCTCCGAGTCCGTGGCATTGGGCGGTCCGCGGTGTGCGGCTGGGCGCGCCCACGCGGGTGCTATTCGCCGCGGGGCACGGCGCCTCCCCGGCGGGGGTCGGCCGGCCCCTTGTCCCGCCACAGGATGACGTTGATGAGGATCAGCGTCGGCACGGCATACATCATCTGCCCCATGACCCACATCAAGGCGCCGCCGAGCTTGAGGTCCTCGAGGGGCGTGAGCCCCCACAGACGCCCGGCGGTCACGTAGCCCGCGTAGAAGGGGTGCCCGGCGAACGCCAGCGCGAACCCCAAGATGAAGTTCACGACGTCGGACGCGAGCAGCAGCGCCAGGCGCACGCCGTAGGAGGCGCGGACGAGCGCGGGCGCGGGCGCCACGATGACGCCCCAGAAGATGAGGCCGGCGACGACAAACGAAGCGTGCTCGATGGCGTGCACCCACGGCGACCGCAGCGTGGCGTCGTACGCGGCCGGCAGGTGCCAGGCCAGCAGCGTCCCGTTGTAGAGGACGAGCGCCGGCACCGGCCGCCAGAGGGCCCGCAGGATCCGCCGGAGCGCCGGCCGCTGGAAGACCCAGCCGAGCAGCGTCGGCGGCACCGACAGGGCGAGCAGCGGCGGCGCGGCGAGCAGCAGGAGCATGTGCTGCAGCATGTGGAGCGTAAACAGGTACGCCGCGCCCCGGTCGAGCGGGGAGAGCAACGCCAGCACGAGCACGGCGTAGCCGCCGGCAAAGTACCACGCCTGCCGGCCGCGCGGCGGGAACCGCGCGGCGATCCACACGTAGCACAGCGCGCCGGCGGCGAGCGCGCCGAGCACCATGGGGTCGCCGCTCCAGTCGGTCCAGCGCAGGGTAGCGATGAGCGGTGCACCTCAGCGCGCCCTACGGCGGCAGCGCAGACGCATCGTGCGGAGACCCGCCGACCGGCCGGTTCAGTGCCGGTGCCGGTCGGTCGCGCAGGTCAACCGGAGGAGCGCCATGCGGATGTACATGCCCGCTTCGGTTTGATCGAAGATCACGACGCGCGGATCCGCGTCGACGGCGGTGGGAAGCTCCGACCGCGGACCCTCGACCCGGGGCAGCGGGTGCATGACGATGGCGTGCGACGGCAGGCCGGCCAGGATCTGCGGCGTCACGCTGAACGCGTCGCGCACCCGCTCGTACGTCTCCTGATCGGCGCCGAAGCGTTCCTTTTGGATACGGGTGACGTAGAGCACGTCCGCGCCGCGGACCGCCGCCGCGAGATCGCCGGTCTGGGTCACCGGCACCCGGTGCCGGCGCAGGTACGCGAGCAGGTCCTCCTTCATCTGCACCTCGTGCGGCGCCACCATCCGCACCGAGACGCCCGGGTACTTCGCGAGCAGGTAGCAGAGCGACCGCGCCGTTCGGCCGTACAAGAGGTCCCCCGCCACGGCGACGGTGGCGCCCTCCAGGGTCCCGCGATGCCGCCACACCGTGTAGGCGTCGAGCAGCGCCTGCGTCGGATGCTGCCCAGGCCCGTCCCCCGCGTTGAACACGGGGATCGGCCCGCGCGTGCGAGGGTCGGCGGCCACGGACGCGGCGCGCTCCGCGGCGCCCTCCTGGTAGTGGCGGATGACGATCGCGGCGGGACGGTACCGGCAGACGACGCGGATCGTGTCCTCGATCGACTCGCCCTTGGCCGCGGACGAAAACTCGCGGGCCGCCTCGGACGAGAGCACGCGCCCGCCGAGGTGGTACGTGGCGAACTCGAACGACAGCCGCGTGCGCGTGCTGGGCTCATAGAACAGCGTCAGCACGATCTTGCCCTTGAGCAGGTTGCTGCCGCCGGCGTTGATGATCTCCTCGGCGAGCCGTGCCTCCTGGAACACCCGGTCCAGGGACTGGGGATCGAACTGCTGCGCGCGCAGGACGTGCGGCCAACCGGCCCAGAGGAGCGTGGCGGGCGCGACCATGTCGTCTCGAGGCTTCGTGCCGGGCCCCGGCCGGCCCTCCCGCGCCGCCCAGGGACCCGCGCGGGCGAGGGAGAATTGGTGTGGCACATCACGGTCGAAGGGGGCTTGACGTATGGTCCCGCCGGCAGGGACCTCCCACCATCACGATCTGCTGGTCGCCCACCTGGCGGCCTGGAGCCGGCACGATATCGAAACGATCATGAGCACGATGACCCAGGACTGCATCTTCGAGACCTCGGGCGGCCCCGATCCCTGGGGCCGCCGGTACGAAGGGGCCGCCATGGTGCGGGAAGCGATCGAGGAGATCTTCGAGATGCTGTCGGACATCCGGTACACCAACGCGCGCCACACCGTCTGCGGCGACCGGGGCGTGTCGGAGTGGACGATGATCGCGACCCGGCCCGACGGCAGCCGCATCGAGGCGCGGGGCTGCGACCTGTTCGAGTTCCGGGAGGGCAAGATCTACCGCAAGGACTCGTACCGCAAGCGCCGCCTCGCGCGCTAGCGGTCCGCCGGGCGGCGCCGGCCGCCCCCCGCCGCTACCCGCACACCGCGCCCTGCGCCGCGGACGACACGAGCTTCGCGTATTTTGCCAGCGCGCCCGTGCGGTACCGGGGCTCGGGCGCCGTCCACGCGCGCAGGCGCGCCCGCACCTCCTCGGGATCGACCTCGAGATCGAGGCGACGCGCCGGGACGTCGATGCTCACGGTGTCGCCGTCCCGCACGACCGCGATGGGCCCGCCGTGCGCCGCCTCGGGCGCGATGTGCCCGATCACGAGGCCGTGCGAGCCGCCGGAGAACCGGCCGTCGGTGAGCAGCGCGACCTCCTCGCCGAACCCGGCGCCGGCCAGCGCGCCCGTGACCGCGAGCATCTCGCGCATCCCGGGGCCGCCCCGCGGCCCTTCGTTGCGGATCACGATGACGTCGCCGGCGGCGATGCGGCGGCGGACGATCGCGTCGAAGGCGTCTTCCTCCCGCTCGAACACGCGCGCGGGACCGCGAAACGTCTGGCGCCGGACCCCGGCCGTCTTCAGCACGGCGCCCTCGGGCGCGAGGGTGCCGGTGAGCACGGCGAGCGTGCCGCTCGGCTCCATGGGCTGGCGCACCGGGTACACGATCGGCTGGTCCGCCGGCCGCCGCACCCCGCGCAGGTTCTCGGCCATCGTGCGGCCCGTCACCGTGAGCGCGTCGCCGTGGAGGTAGCCGCCCTCGAGGAGCTCGTGCAGCACCACCGGCACGCCGCCGATGCGATCCAGATCCACCATCAGGTACCGGCCGCCGGGGTGCATGTCGGCGATCCGCGGCGTCGCGCGGCTGATGCGATCGAAGTCCTGCAGCGCCAGGTCCACGCCGGCCTCACGGGCGATGGCCAGGAGGTGCAGCACGCCGTTGGTCGATCCGCCCATGGCCACCAGCGTCGTGATCGCGTTCTCGAACGCCGGGCGCGTCAGGATGTCGCGGGGCCGGATCCCGTCGCGCAGCAGGCGCATCGCCGCCTCGCCGGTGCGCCGGCAGACATCGGCGCGCCGCGGGTCGAGCGCCGGGATCGAGGCGCTTCCCGGCAGGGACATGCCGAGGGCCTCGACGCAGGACGCCATGGTATTGGCCGTATACAGCCCGCCGCAGGAACCGGCGCCGGGACAGGCCGTACACTCCAGCCGGTAGAGCTCATCGTCGCTCATCTTGCCCTCGGCGTGGGCCCCAACCGCCTCGAAGACGTCCACGATCGTCACGTCGCGCCCATCGAAGCGGCCCGGCAGGATCGTGCCGCCGTAGAGGAACACGCCCGGCACGTTCAAGCGCGCGAGCGCGAGCATCATGCCCGGCAGGCTCTTGTCGCAACCCGCGATGGCGACGAGCCCGTCGAACGCCTCCGCGATGACCATCAGCTCCACGGAGTCGGCGATGACCTCGCGGCTCACGAGCGACGCCTTCATCCCCTCGTGCCCCATGGCGATCGCGTCGCTCACGGCGATCGTCGTAAACTCGATCGGCGTGCCGCCCGCCGCCCGGACGCCGTCCTTGACCGACCGCGCCAGCGTGTCCAGGTGCAGGTTGCACGGCGTGACCTCGTTCCACGACGACGCCACGCCCAGCAACGGCTTGGCGAGATCGTCGTCGCCGAGCCCGGTGGCCCGCAACATGGCCCGGTGCGGCGCGCGGGCGGCACCCTCCGTGACCGCCGACGAGCGGCGCTTCATATCCGCGGTGATCCTTGCCATGGGTCGATCGGCCTCCTCGCGCGCGCGTGCGGCGCGCAAACGTGCCCGCCCTTTCTCCGGTATGCGCTGAGAGCCCTCCCCCGCCCGCTCCGGCGCGGCCGGCGCCGTCACGGCGGCGCCGGCGCCGGGTGCGGCCCGCCGCCGTTCGCGGCCACCGTGACAAACGCGCGCGCCAACCGATCGCGGATCGCCCGCCCAATCCTCAGGTCCCAGCAGTTGACGATGGCCAGCCGGAACCCGCCCGGCGGCATCGCGTGCCGCGCGAGCGGCCGCCGCGGATCGAACGTGATCTGGATGCTCGACACTCCCGGGGTCCGGCGCAGCCGGCGCACGGCCGCGGGGTCGATCCAATGGTGCCGCCCGTGCGCGCCGAACAGCGCGATGCTGTAGCCGCGGCGCGGGAGGACGTCGAATCGCCACCGGCCGTGCGCGTAGAGGTCCACGACGCACTCCAGCCATCCCGGCCCGTGGAGGTCGATCCATTGTTCCGACATGCGCAGGTGGCACTCGATGATCTTGCCGCCGATGGACTCGAAGTTGACGATGCCGGTGAAGCCGCGAAGGTGACGGCGGATCCAGCGGCGGCAGTACGCCTCCAGCCGCGGCAGCGGCCGCCCGAGCACGATCCAGTAGTCGAATCTGCCGCCCGGCAGCCGCTTGCCCTCGGTATGGCTCCACCACCGCGGCGCGCCCCCGACGAGCGCGACGTCGGTGCTGATGTGGCGCCCTTCGAACAGCGTCATCCAAAAGTGTCCCGGCGTGAAGTGCGCATCGAGGTCCGCGGCGGACCGAAGGACGAACCCGCCGGCGCCCATGCCGTGCAGGTTGACGATCGGCTTGCTGAATACGGGGAAGCGCGGGGGCATGACGCCGTGCGGGGCGTGCGCGATGCCTTGCGTGGCGCAGATAAAGAGCTTGTTGTACACTTCGCGGAAGCCGGGATAGAGTTGCCAGGCCGCGGCGTCGTCGACCGGCACGGCAACGCGCGCCGGGCAGGCCACGCCCTCGAAGTACTGCCACCGCCACGGGTCGACGCCCGGGAACGCCGCCCGCGCGCTAGGGGGCGGCTCGTCGTGCAGGTTGTACAGCTCGAGCAACGCGTCCCGGGGATCCCCGGCTCCGTTCTCGCGGGTCTGCGCGGGCACGGCCAATGGTCCGGGCGCGGCGCGCAACCCGCGCGGGCGTGCGCGCGGCGCGGCGAGCGCGCCCGTCGCGATACTCGCCGTCACAAAAGACCCCTCCCGCGGCGCGCTGTGTGATCCGGTCTCATCTCGTCCTCCCATGACGTGCTGCGGCTCGTCTCACCGCAATCTCCCGGAGCGGGGCCCGTGCGTCGTCGTCGAGGCGTTCGGCCTGGCGCTCCCCGTGTCGCCACGCTGAAGCGCCGCACTAAGCGTACGCCTCATACACCGCGCGTCCCACCTGGCCGATGGCCAGGCGCCCCTTGAGATCGTCGGCCAGATCCCGCGTGAACACGGTCACCACGCACGCGCTCCGGGGCGCGTACAGGATCGCGGCGTCGTTGCTGACACGCGAGAGGGAGCCGGTCTTGTGCGCGATCTCGACCGACGGCGGCAGCAACAACGGCAGCCGGTCCCGGACCTGCTGGCGGCGCATGATCTCGAGCATACCGCGGCACACGGTATGCGGCAGCGGCCCGCCGCCGGCGGCGCCGTCCAACGTGGGGCGGAGCACCGCCTCGAGCAACCGCCCCATCTCCCGGGGCGTCGTCATGTTGGCCGAGGGATCCCGGTAGACCCGGGCGTCGGGATCGAGTTCGCGCCGCCGGAGCCGCTCCACCGCGGTTTGACGCATCTCCGGCGTGTCCTCGGCCGCATCCAGGCGCACCAGATTGTACAGGAGCTCGCGGCAGCTCATCGTCACCACCGTCCGCTCCAAGCCGCACGCGCGGACGCGTTCGTTGACGGCCTCCTTCGTCACCAACCCCAGCAGGATGTCCGTCGCCGTGTTGTCGCTGATGATGATCATGAGCGTCGCGAGATCGCGCAGCGTGAACGAGAGACCGGCCGACAGCTCCTTGAGCACGCCCGATCCCGGCGTCTTCATCGCCTCCGTGAGCGTCACCCGATCGTCGAGCGATCGCTGGCCGGCGTCGACCTGCGTCAGCAGCTCGGCCAGGACCGGAATCTTGAACACGCTCGCCATCTGAAACGGCTCGTCGGCGTTGACCGCGACCGTCTCGCCCGTCGCGACCGCGTGCACGTACACGCCCATCGTGCCGTCGAGCCGCGAGGCGATCCTGCGGATCCGCCGGCGGAGCACATCGGCCATGCCCTTGCCCTCCTCGTGCGGGTATCGTGCGGCGCGGCGCGCCGGTGGGCGCCGCCGGAACGCACCCGTGGTTGGTTCGGGAGGTGCGCCACCGGACCCTACCCAATGATATATACTCGCCGCGTAGGGCGCGGCCGTGTCGAAGGGGCGGTGAGGCGCGATGGCGCAGTGGACGGTCTATCCAAACGGCGTGCCGCCCGCGAGGACGGCCGCGCTCGCCGAACAGATCGAGCGCGACGGCGGCCGCGTCCTGGCCCTGTACCGGGAGCCGCTCGGCGAGCACTGGCAGATCTTCGGCCTCCTGCCGACGGCCAAGGTCGAGGCCACGCCCTACCAGCGTGATCTCTCCCCGACCCACGTCAAACGCCTGACGGCCGTCGTGAAGAAGCTCGATCGCTTCGTCGATCCCATCGTCGTTATGTCGCCCCAGCCGGGCCGCTATTGGACGCCGAACGGGAACCACCGGCGGGAGATCATGCGGAAGCTCAAGGCCGACATGATCGCCGCCATCGTCGTCCCCGAGCCCGAGGTGGCCTACGAGATCCTCGCATTGAACACGGAAAAGGCGCACAACCTCAAGGAGAAATCGCTCGAGGTGATCCGGATGTATCGCGGGCTCGCCGGCGCCGAGCCCGCGCGCGGCGAGAACGATTACGTGTTCCAGTTCGAGGCGCCACACTTCATCACGCTGGGCCTGCTCTACGAGACCAACAAGCGGTTCGCCGGCGGCGCGTTTGCGCCCATCCTTCGCCGCGTGGACAAGTTTCTCAACGGCACGTTCCGCAGGACGCTGCCGGAGCGCGAGGAGCGCGCCGCGCTCGTACGCGCCGCCGACGAGGTGCTCGGCCGCGCGGTCGAGCGGATCAAGCGGCGCGGCATCCGCCATCCGTACGTCAAGAACTACGTGCTCGCCCGCACGACGCCCCTGACGCGGCAGCGCAAGACGCTGCCCGGCTTCGATCAGACGTTCACGCGGCTCCGCAGCAACATCGAAGCGTTCGACGTCGACAACGTCCGGTACGAGGACATCCAGCGGTCCGCGATCATGGCCGCGCCCGCGCCAGAGTAGGGCGGCCGCGGTCACCTCGACCGGTGCGAGGACTTGTCCCCGCCGGACCCGTACAGTCCAGTGGGACCACGCATGCCTTCGTGTCGAGGAGCCGCTGATGACCGAGGTGGCCAAGATCACGATCGAGGTTGCCGGCGGCGCGGAGACCATCGTGGCCGAGCCGAAGCAGTTCAAGACCGGATCGCGCGGCTTCTACGGCCAAGGCAAGGTGCAGGCCGCCGACGGGCGCCGGTACCAGGTGAGCGTCAACATCGTGGAGATCGGCAGCAAAGGCAAGGGGCCCGCATGACCGGCGCGCCGCGGGCGAGCGGGCGATGAGCGACGTCGTCGTGGTCGGAGGCGGCGTGGTCGGGCTGTCCGCCGCCTACCATCTCGTCTGCGAAGGCGCGCGCGTGACCCTGGTCGACCGCAGCGACGCGGGGCAGGCCACGGCGGCCGGCGCGGGCATCCTCTCCGGCGGGGCCCTGAGCCGCGGCACCGATCCCCTGCACGAGCTCGCCGTCAAGGCGTTCGACTACTATCCGGCGTTGATCGCGCGCCTCGAGGCGGACGATGCGGGCGACACGGGGTACGCGCGTTGTCCGCTGATGCTGATCGCAAGCGACGAGCGCGACCGTCGCGAGTTCGAGGCGGCCCGCGCTGCGATCTTTGCGCGGCAGGCCGCCACGGGGCGGCCCGCTCCGGAGGACCTCCGCGAGATCGCGCCGGACGAGGCGCGGCGGCTGTTCCCGCCGCTCGGGGACGTGCACGGCGCGTTACTGTCCCGTGCCGCCGGGCGCGTCGACGGACGGCTGCTCGCCCGCGCGCTGCGCCGCGCCGGCGAGCGCCGCGGTGTCCGCATCCGGCAGGGCAGCGTCGCCCGGGTCCTCGTCGAGCACGGGCGCGCCGCCGGTGTCGCCGTCGACCGGGAGGAGCTTCGGGCCTCGAGCGTCGTGATCGCCGGCGGGGCGTGGTCCCCGGCGCTCACCGACGCGCTCGACATGCCGGTCCGGGTCGCGCCGCAGCGAGGGCAGATCATCCACCTGCGCCTCGCCGGCCGCCCCACCGGCGAGTGGCCCATCATCAGCGGGTTCCGCGAACACTATATCGTGGCGTGGCCCGGCGGTCGGATCGTTGCGGGCGCGACGCGCGAGACCGGATCGGGATTCGAGCCGGTGCTCACGGCCGGCGGGGTCCGCGAGGTGCTCTCGCAGGCGATGCGGGTGGCGCCGGGACTGGCGCCCGCGGAGGTCGTGGAGATGCGCGTCGGCCTGCGGCCGCTGTCGGCCGACGGGCTGCCGGTGCTTGGACCGCTGCCGTCCGTCGAGGGAGCGTACGTGGCGACCGGCCACGGCCCGAGCGGCCTGCAACTCGGACCGTTCAGCGGCAAGATCGTCGGTGATGCCGTGCTCGGCCGGACTCCGGACGTGGACCTCGCGCCGTTCTCGCCCGCACGCTTTCGCGTCTAGGTCCGGCTCACCCGCGCCCGCGAGCGGGTGGGCTCGGGACCCGTCGCCGCGCACTCGATCGTTACCGCACAGGCGCCGGCGCGATGATGACGCTCCCGCTTGCGTGGACGCGGGCGACCTGACCCGGGTACACGACCGTCGTCGTGTCGTCCTGGTCCAGGATCGCCGGCCCGGACACCGTCGCGCCGGGCGGCAGGGCGAAGCGGTCGTACACTGGGACGGCCTGATGCCCGTGCCCGGCGAAGTACGCGCGGCGCGTCCCGGCGGCGGCCGGGCTCGTCGCCGGTAGGTCGGCCGGGCCGGCCGCGGGCGCCGGCAGCGTGTAGGCGTGGACGCCCCGCAGGCTCACCAACTCGACCTCGCTCTCGTCGCTGTGGTGGCCGTAGTAGCGGTCGTGCACCTCGTCGAAGCGCCGGCGCAGCGCCGTGAGCGCCGCTGCGTCGATCGGTCCGTCCGGGACCGGCACGCTGAGCTCGTACGACTGACCGACGTACCGCATCTCCGCGTACCGCTGCACCGTGACGCGCTCCAGGGGAACCCGCTCGATCCGCATCGCCTCGGTGCACTGGGCGTCGATGGCCGCAAACACCGCGGCCACCTCGGCCGCCGACGCGTGCGCCATCGGCCGCGGGTACGGGCGCACCTGCTCGTGCCGGATGTCCGCCATGAGCAGCCCGTACGCGGAGCCGACCCCCGGCCGCGGCGGCACGACCACGGCCCGGGCGCCCAGGAGCGCCGCGAGCCGGCCCGCATGCACCGGCCCCGCGCCGCCCATCGCCACGAGCGCGATCCCGCGCAGGTCGTACCCGCGCCGGACCGATACCAGGCGCACCGCCTCCGCCATCTGCGTGTTCACGATGTCGTGGATGCCCGCGGCCGCCTGCGGCACGTCCATGCCGAGCCGCCCGGCGATGCGCCTCAGGATGGCCTCGCGCGCGAGCTCGGGGTACAGTTCGAAGCCGCCGCCCGCGTACCGCGCGGGATTGAGGTACCCGAGCACCAGGCTGGCGTCGGTCACGGTCGGCTCGGCCCCGCCCTTGCCGTAGCACGCCGGTCCCGGCTGCGCGCCCGCGCTCTCCGGCCCTACCTTCAGGCCGCCCGCGGCGTCCAGGAACGCGATGCTCCCGCCGCCGGCGCCGATCGTGTGCACGTCCACCATGGGGACGCGGAGCGGATACTTGTCGATCCGGCCTTCGGTGCTCGTTTCGATGCGGCCGTCGCGAACCATCGCCACGTCGAAGCTGGTCCCGCCCATATCCAGCGTGACGAGATCGCGAAAGCCGGCGTCGCGCCCCGCCGCGGCGCCGGCGACGACCCCGGCGGCCGGACCGGACAGCATCGTCCCCACCGGGCGCTCGACGGCAAGCCGCGCGGCGGAGATCCCGCCGTGCGACTGCATGATCTGGAACGGGCAGCGAAATCCGTGCCCGGCGAGCCGCTCTTCGAGGTTGCGCAGGTAGGACGAGACCGCCGGGCGCAGATACGCGTCGAAGGCGGTGACCACGAGTCGCTCGTACTCGCGGAATCTGGGATCCACGGCCGACGACAGCGACACCGGCAGATCGGGCCAGCGCCCGTGGATCAGCGCCGCCGTGCGCTGCTCGTGCTCCGGGCGGAGAAACGAAAACAGGTAGCACACGGCGATCGCCTCGACGCCGTGCTCCTCCGTGAGGCGGCGGACGGCCGCGAGCACCGCGTCCTCGTCGAGCTCGCGGAGCACCGCGCCGCGCGCGTCCACCCGCTCGGGAATGCCGATGATCCGGCGGCGCGGCGCGAGGAACAACGGTTCTTCCGGGTCCGCGTTGAGATCGTACATCTCCGCCCGCTTCATCCGGCCCATCGGCAGGATGTCCTCGAACCCCGCGGTCGTGAGGATCCCGAGCGTCGCCCCCTTGTGCTCGAGCACGGCGTTGGTGCCGATCGTCGTCCCGTGTACGATGCGCTCGACGTCGTCCGGACGGCGGCCCGCCGCGGCGACGGCCCGCCGCAGGCCCTCCAGGAACGCGCCGGCCGGGTCCTGCGGCTGCGACGGCACCTTGAGGGCCACGAGCGCCTGCCGCTCGCGGTCGACCGCCACGACATCGGTAAACGTGCCCCCGACGTCGATGCCGACGATCAGGCGGCCTCCGCGCTCATCCACCGCGTGTCCCCCGCTCTCCGTGGCGCGCGCATCCGCGGGCGGCATCACGCCGGGCCCGCGCCGTGCCGGGGCTGCGCCCGCAGCGCCAGGGTCGCCGCCCGGTCGACGCGCGTGCCGCTCGGATCCAAGACGACGCCGTAGTCCCGGCGCGCCGCCTCGACGGAGACGCGGCCGTCCAGCACGTCCGCGAGGACCCGGTCGGGATCGCGCGCCAGCGGGTCCCCGTACCCGCCGCCGCCCGTCGTGAAGAACTGCAGCGTATCGCCCTCGTCGAGGTGGGTGAGGATCTTCGACGGCAACTCCTCCGCCCGGCCGTCGCGCCGCACGACGACGGTCCGGCACAACGGGGCGGGGCGGCCGCCGTAGAGGCCCCACGGCCGGAAGTTGTGCCGGTCCCGCCGGTGTGAAAACACGACCGGTCCGCCGGTCCAGCGGCACACCGCGACGTATCCCAGACCGCCGCGATATGTCCCGGCGCCGCCGGAGTCCGTCCAGAGCTGCAGGCGGTCGAACTGCACCGGCGACTCCATCTCGCAGGCCTCGATCGGGTAACTGGTGCAGTTGTTGATGTCCGTCTCCACGACGTCGATGCCGTCCTTGGCCGGCCGCGCGCCCCCGCCGCCCGAAAACGGCACGCCGAGAAACCCGACCCACAGCTTGTTGGTCTCCTTGCGGCGGCCGCCGACCAGCATGAGCGAGATCTGGCCGTGCGACGCCGCGGGGATGCGATCCGGCAGCGCCTGCGCCAGCGCTCCCTGGAGCACGTCGACGATGCGCTTGATGGTGTACGAGCGCAGGCCGACCGGCGCGGGCGGCAGCGGATTGACGAGCGTCCCCTCCGGTGCTTCGATCTCCACGCACCGGTAGCATCCCTGGTTGTTCGGCACGCGCGAGCCCGCCAGCGCGCGCACGACGTAGTAGACCGCCGACATCGTCGACGCGGGCACGGAGTTGACCGGTCCCTTGGCCTGCGCGTCCGTACCGGCGAAGTCGACGCAAAGCCGGGACCCGCGCACGGACACCGTAGCGCGGATGCGAAGCGGACGATCGCGCTCCACCCCGTCGTGATCGAGGAAGTCCTCGAACGCGTAGTCCCCGTCCGGGATCTGCTCGACGGCGAGCCGCGTCAGCCGCTCCGCGTAGTCCTGCAGCTCGTCGAACGCGGCGAGCAGCGTCGCGGCCGGGTACTCGCCACGCAGCTCCTCCAGCCGCCGCCGGCCGATGTTGCCGGCGGCCAGTTGCGCGCGCAGATCGCCGAGCAGCGTCTCGGGCACCCGCGTGTTGAGCCGGAGGATCTCCCAGACATCGCGGTTCGGCCGGCCGTCGACGAGCAGGCGCACCGGCGGCAGGCGGAGGCCCTCGGCAAAGATCTCCGTGGCGTTCGGCGGCGTGCTTCCGGGCGCGGCGCCGCCCACGTCCTGATGGTGCGCCATCGTGACGCTGAGCGCGACGACCTCCCGGTCCCAAAAGACCGGAACGACGACCGTGATGTCCGGCAGGTGCGTGCCGCCCTCGTACACCTCGTTGAAGGCGTACACGTCGCCGGGGCGCATCGTGGCCGAGGGGAACGCCTCCAGGATGCGCCGCACGGCCGGGATCATCATGCCGAGATGCCCCGGGAGCGCCGCGGCCTGCGCCAGGGTGTTGCCTCGCCGGTCGAACAGCGCCGAGGACGCGTCCATCGCTTCCTTGACGATGCTCGAGAACGCGCTGCGGCACAGGCTCGTCTCCATCTCGTCCGCGATGGATTGGAGCCGTTGATTGACGACCTCCAGGGTGACGGGGTCCACCGTCCGCGCCCCGGGCGGGACCGCGCTCCCGCGTGTCAGCTCCATGCCATGCCTCCTCCCTCGAAACACACGCTCCTCGCGGGGCCGATCACGGCGTCGCCTTCGTGTCGAGCGCGTCCCGCAGGCCGTCCGCGAACAAGTTGAAACCCAACACCGTGAACGCGATTGCCAGCCCGGCGAACGTCGCGATGTGCGGCGCCTCGAGCAGGTAGTCGCGGCCCGTGCTGATCATCACGCCCCACGACGCCGCCGGCGGCTGCACGCCGAGGCCGAGGAACGACAGCGCCGCCTCGAGCAGGATCGCGTTGGCCATGTAGAGCGCGGCGTAGACGATCAGCACCGACACGCAGTTTGGGAGCACGTGCCGCAGGATGATGCGGGCCGTGCGCGCGCCGATCGCGCGCGAGGCCTCCACGTACTCCTGCCCGGCGACGAGGAGCACGAGGCCGCGGATCACCCGCGCGAAGCCCGGCGTCGCCCACAGGCCGACCGCCAGGATCGTGCTCCGCACGTTCGCGCCGAGCACGCTCACCACCAGGATGGCGAGGAGCAGGTAGGGGAACGCGAGCAGCACGTCCAGCGCGCGCATCGTCACCTCGTCCGCGATCCCGCCCCAGTACGCCGCGACCGTGCCGAGCGCCGTCCCCAGCGCGAGCCCGACCAGCACGGACGCCACGCCGACCGCGAGCTCCACGCGGCTGCCGAAGATGAGCCGGCTCAGGACGTCCCGGCCGAACTCGTCGGTGCCGAGGAGGTGGCGGGCGGTCGGCCCCGCGAGCTTGTCCGCGAGCGATTGGTGCGCCGGGTCGTACGGCGCGAGGTACGGGGCCAGCGCCGCCACGATCAGCAGCACGCCGATCATGAGGCCGCCGCCGAGCGCGAGCCGGTTGCGACGGAGCCGCCGCCACAGGGCGGACGCGGAGGACCGATGAACGCTCACCGGTAGACGACGCGCGGGTCCAGGTAGGCGTAGGCGACGTCGACCGCCAGGTTGGTCACGACAAACGTGGCCGCGAGGAGCAGCACCCCGCCCTCCACCAGGATGTAATCCCTCGACGAGATCGCTTGGACGAGGAGCCGGCCCACCCCGGGCCAGGAAAATACGGTCTCCGTCAGGATCGCGCCGCCGAGCAGCTGCCCGAGCTGCAGCCCCAGGACCGTGACGACCGGGATGATCGCGTTGCGGAGCGCATGGCGAAACAGCACCGCGGCGTCGTGCGCGCCCTTGGCATACGCCGTCCGAACGTAGTCCTCGTGCAGCACGCCGAGCATGGCGGACCGGGTGACGCGGGCGATCGTCGCCGCGCTGGGAATCGCCAGCGTGACCGCGGGGAGCACGAGGTGCGGCCAGGCGCCGCGGCCGCCGCTCGGGAGCCAGCGCAGCTCGAGGCTGAAGACGAGAATGAACACGATCCCCGTCCAAAACACGGGCATCGACAGCCCCACGAGTGCCAGCACCCGGCTGGCCCCGTCGAACACCGAGTCCCGCCAGTGCGCCGCGAACGCGCCGGCCGTCACCCCGACGACCACGGTAAGCACCAGGGCGGCCGCGCCGAGCTCCAACGTCGCCGTCCACGCCTGCCTGATCTCCTCGGACACGGGCCGGCCATCCACGATGGAGTGGCCGAGGTCGCCCCGCAACAGCCGGCCGAGATACTCCACGTACCGCACGGCGAGCGGCCGGTCCAGGCCCAGCTCGGCCCGCAGCCGCGTGACCATGTCCTGGGTCGCGCCCTGCCCGAGCATCATCGCCGCCGGATCGCCCGGGATCACGTCCATCGTGCCCATCACGATGAAGACGACCCCGAGCATGATGGGGATCGCCGCGGCGGCTCGCCGGACGAGAAACCGCGTCACCTGCCCGGCCCTCCGGCGCGGGCGGCCGGGCTCCGCGGCCCGGTCACCAGACCGCCTCGCCTACTTCTGGAGCCAGACCTGCGCCACCCGGAGATCGTACTCCACCGGATGGGGCACGAACCCCTTGACGTAGGACCGCATGACCGCGATGTTGTCCATGTTGTAGAAGGGAACCGCGGGAACGTCGCGGGCCAGCACGTCCTGCGCCTGGGCGTACAGCTGCTTGCGCTCCGCGGCGTTGAGGCTGACCCGCGCCGCCTTGACGAGCTTGTCGTACGCGGGGTTGATGTACCGGAACGTGTTCCACCCGGCCGGGGGGACCTGGTCCGACTCGAAGCAGTTCACGAGCGTAAAATCGGCGTCGCCCGTCAGGTTGCCGTACGCGGAGAACAGCACGTGGACGTTGAGCGTCGGCGTCCGCAAGGCGTTGATCACCACCGGGTACTCGGGGAGCTGGAGGTCCACGCGGACGCCGAGATCGTGCATCTGCGCCTGGAACGCCTGCGCGATCTCCGCGTCCTTGGGATACCGCCCGCGCGATCCGATCATCGACAGCACGAGCGGGGACCCGCCGCGTTCCAGGGCCCCGCCCGCGCCCGGCCGGTAGCCGGCGGCGGCGAGGAGCGCACGCGCCGCCTTCGGATCGTAGGGGTAGCGGCTCTCGAGGTGCATCGGCGCGTAGCCGAACGTCGTGGGCGTGATCACGCTGTCGGCGAGCGTCCCCGCCGACTGCACCAGGTTCGCCTGAATGGACTTCCGGTCGGTCGCCATGATGATCGCGCGCCGAACCCGCACGTCATCCATCGGCGGCTGGGTCAGCGTGAGCGACAGGAACACGACCCGCGTGCCGACGGTGCCGGCGACCGTGTAGTTCGGGTCGCGCCGCAGCGCCGGCAGCTGGTCGACCAGCGGGACGAGCACCATGTCGGCCTCGCCGGTGCGCAGCGCGATCATCCGCGCGGAGTCGTCCGGGATGACCTTGAAGACGATGCGATCGAGCGGCGGCTTCTCGCCCCAGTAGTCGTCGTTGCGCGAGAGGGTGATGTGATCCCGGGGCTGCCACTCCTCGAACTTGAACGGGCCGGTGCCGACCGGATGCCGGCCGAAGTCCGCGCCGTACTTGCGCACCGCCGCCGGGCTCACCATGCCGCCGTGCACCATGCTCATGTTCAGCAGCAGCGGCGCAAACGGCTCGGTCGCCACGACGTCCACCGTGGAGTCGTCCACGACCTGCAGGCCCTTTACCGGCCCGGCGAAGCTCGCCCAGATCCCCGGCTTCTTCGGATCGAAGGTGCGGTCGAAGTTGAACTTGATCGCGGCCGCGTCGCACGGCGTGCCGTCGTGGAACTTGACGCCCTTGCGCAGCGTGAACCGGATCGTCGTCGGGGACAGCACCCGCCAGCTGGACGCCAGGCCCGGTCCCACGCGCATGGATGGATCCAGCGTGACCAGGGGCTCGTAGATGAGCCCGTACACCCACGACGCGGGCGCGCTGCTGTCCGTGAACAGGTCCAGCGATGTCGCATCCACGGGCCGTGCGATCGTGAGCGTGCCGCCGCGAACGGGGGCCGCGGACGCCTCCTGCGCCGCCGCGGACGCCAGCGCCGCGCCCGCCAGCGAGCCCATCGATCGGCGAACGAACTGACGTCGCGTCATCCGGTTCCCCGGCATAGATTCTCCTCCCGTCGTCGTGTGCGGGGCCTGCGGTGGCGCCGCGTGCGGGGTGCCTCGCGTCACGGGCTTGGAAACTGCCGGTGTTTACGATGGGACGCAGCGGAGTTCCTGTACCGGGGCTAAGATCGTGTCTCCGTGGGCAGACGTAGTGTAGATGTCTTGTGGAACGGTGATCCGATGAGCGCACGTCGCGGGCCGCGCGGACCGTGGCGCCCCCACTCGATGTCGGCCGGGGAGTTTCCGTGGCTCTCCTGGAGCATCGAGGCGGCCGGCGACGCCGTGGTCCTGTCGGTCTCGGGGGCGGCGGACGTGGAGACCGCCTCCGTGTTCGCGCGCGCGCTCGACGACGCCACCTCCCGCGGCCGCCCGGTCATCCTGGACTGCGCCAACGTCGACCGGATGGATGGCACGGGGCTGGACGTGCTGGTGGAATACCGGCAGCGGGTGCCGCGCATGCTCCTCGCGGGACCCGCGGCGTGCATCCGAACCGCGGTCGACAGGCAGTTCCTCGGCGCCTTCTTCCCCGCCTACGACTCCCTGGACGCGGCGGCCGCGGCGCTCGCGCCCGGCGCGCTCCCGCCGCGGCACGCCGGCTGCGATCGCCGCCGGGTTGGACGGTGGCAGCCCGCGATGCGCCGTTACCGAGGCCGCTAACTCACTTCCGCGTCTCTCGGCCGTCGCCTGGCCGCGAAGTGGCCGCGCGCCAGCGGGATATTGGCGAAGATCCGGAACTTGTGGTCGAGGGACACCGCGGCGCAGATCCGTTGGACCAGCCGGTTCGTCGCCACCGCAAACGGCACGCCGTTGGTGCGACACTGCTCGTGGGCCCGCAGCAGCGCGTGGATGCCGGTGCTGTCGATGTACTGGATCTTCGTGAGATCGACGAGGACCGGCAGGCCCCGGCTCGATAGCTGGCTGAGCGCGCTGCCGAATACGTGCGCGTTGGCCAGGTCGATCTCGCCCTGGACCGTGATGAGGCTCACGTCCGGCAGCCGGAAGACTTTGTAGTGGAGGCCGTCGGGAAAGGACTCGCCGCCGCGCGCACGGAACAGAGGAGGCTCGCGGGACACCGGGGTCATCGAATCCACCCGCGGCCCGCCCCGCCGTACGATACCGCCTGCTCGATCATCACCGCGCACTCTCGCGATCGAAATCCGTCGATTACCGCGCCGGACGCACGCCGGCGCGCGTCGGGCCTGCGACGCCGAGCCACGCACATGCTACGCAATCCCCGCCGTCGCGTCAACAAATACCGGGGGCGCGTCTACCGGTGGTTCCATGCGCCCCAAGCGGCGGACCCCCGGTCACCAAACGCGGCTGACGAGAAACGCCAGCCCGAGGCTGATCATGATCAGCGCGCCCGTGCTCCGGCTCCCCACGTAGTTGGTTGCGAGAAGCGCCAGCCCGAGGCCGATCAACACGAAGCCGCCCGCCGACGCCCGCCGCTCGCGGACGGGCGCCATACGCCCCAGGGACTCCGGCAACCCCCGCGGCTCCCGCCGGGCCGTGAGCACCCAGAGGCCGAGCGCGATCAGGATCACCGGCCACCACTGGTCCAGCGAGGCCGGAACATACCCGAGATTACGGAGCAGGAGCACCACGCCGAGGACGATCAGGGCCAGCGGCCACCAGAGACCGCGCCGATACGCCATCTACGGTCCTCCCTGTGCCAGGCGGTCGAGTCCCCTGCGGCGCCGTGCCATCCGGGAGGGCGCGGCGCTTGCGGATCTCGAATGCCCCCCTTGTTTCGCGCCGGCCCGGGCGATCTCCCGGCGGCGGCGCCGGAATGTGGCGCCCATAGTCACGCCGAAGTTCTCCGCATGACACGTTGCGTCGTGATCGGAGCCGGGGTCGTGGGCGCGTCGGTCGCGTACCGGCTCGCGGAGGCCGGCGGCGCGGTGACCGTCCTGGAACGGGATTTGCCGGGCGGGGGGACCTCGGCGACGAGCTTCTCCTGGACCAACTCGAACAACAAACCCCCGCGCGCGTACCACGATCTGAACGTGGCGGGCATGCGGGCCCACGCGGCGCTTCGCGAGGAGTTTGGGGACATCCCCTGGTGGCACGGCGGCGGGAGCCTCGAATGGGAGTTTGACGAGGCGGAGCGCCGCGCGCAACGCGAGCGCGTGGAACGGCTGCGGGCGTGGGGCTACGCCGCCGAGTGGATCACGCCGGCGCAGCTACGGGAGCTGGAGCCCGACGTGAGCCTCGACGCGGTCCGCGACGCGCCGGTCGCGTACTTTCCGGACGAAGGGTGGCTGGATCCGGTCGTCTTCGCGCACGCCATGCTGGCGGCGGCCGTTCTGCACGGCGCGCGTGTCCAACCAGGCGTGCGCGTCACCGATCTCGTGATCGACGCGGGCCGGATCACCGGCGTGGACACCGCGGGTCACGGCCGGGTCTCCGCCGACATCGTCGTGAACTGCGCCGGCCGGTGGGCAAACGAGGCGGTCCGCGCCGCCGACCTGCACATCCCGCTCGCGCCGACGATCGGGTTTCTCGTCTTTACGCCGCCGGTGCCGGCGCGGCTCGGCCGCGTCGTCCGAGCGCCGCAGTGCCATCTCCGCCCGGATGGAGCGGGCCGGCTCATGTTGCATCGAGACGAAACGGACGCGGGGCTGCCGCTGGACATGAGGCCGGACCCCCGCTCGCCAGAGGCGCTCGACCTCGTGCGCCGTGCGGCGCTGATCCTCCCGGGCATCGCCGGCGCGCGCCCGGAAGCGGTGCGGATCGGATTTCGCGCGTATCCGGCCGACGGCTACTCGGCGGTGGGGCCGATTCCCGGCGTCTCCGGCTACTATGTCGCCGTCACACACAGCGGCGTCACGCTCGCCCCGTTCCTCGGCCGCGCGGTTGCCGAGGAGCTGATCGGCGGGCGCGACCTCCCCCAGCTGGCGCCGTTTCGCCCGCGCCGGTTCTTTCAGGCCGCGCGTCAGGAATAGCCGTAACGGGCGCGGCGCGCGGCGCCGGTTCGCTACGCCGCGACAACCGGCGTCTCTAATACGTCCAACCCGGTGATCGACACGCGCACCACATCGCCGGCGCGGAGCCACCGCGGCGGCGTCCTGGCAAATCCGACGCCGCTCGGCGTGCCGGTCGCGATGATGTCGCCGGGTTCGAGCGTGAGAGCGCGCGACACGTCCGCGATCAGATAGGCCACGGAAAAGATCATGGTCCGGGTGTCCGCCTCCTGCATGCGCTCACCGCTCACGTCCACCGTGACGGTCAGCCGCTGCGGATCGGGGATCTCGTCGCACGTGACGAGGGCCGGACCAAGCGGTCCGCTGCGGTCGAAGTTCTTGCCGATCATCCACTGCGACGTCCGCCGCTGGAAGTCGCGGATCGAGATGTCGTTGAAGATCGTGTACCCGGCCACGTGCTCCAATGCCCTCGCTTCGTCGACCTGATGGCCGGTCCGGCCGATGACGACCGCGAGCTCGCCCTCGAAGTCGACCTGCGTGCTGGCGCGCGGCAACACGTACGGCGCGCCCGGCGCGAGCAGGCTGTGCGGAAACCGGCCGAAGTAGATGGGGATCTCGGGCGGCGCGGCGCCGCCTTCCCGCGCGTGCTCGGCGTAGTTCCGGCCGACGCAGATGATCTTGGGCGGTGTGGGCACCGGCGGCAGCAGGCGCACCTCGCCGCGCGCCCACGCGATGCCGTCCTGCCGCAAGGTCTCCGCGCGCGCCGGATCGGCCAGCGCCGGTCCGATCGCCGCCACGGTTTCGCGCGCGAGAGCGATGGCGCCGTCGCCGTTCGCCAGCAGCCGCGACATCGATGACGGCAACGCCGCGCCACGCCAGCCCACGGACGCACGCGCCTCCCGCAGGCGCGACGCACGGCCGAGATCAACGACCCAGTCGCCCTCGAGCGCGCCGGCACGAATCTGGCCGCGCGCGGCGTACGTCACGAGCCGCATCGGTCACCTCCGCGGAACTCAACACGCCGCCCTTCGGCGCGGCGCGCCGGGTCTTCCTCCGCACCCTAACCGGCGCGGCCGCGTCGGGGCCGAGGTGCAATCGGCAAGGGCGCGCGCGCGGGCTGGTGCAGGGCCTCCACCCGGACCGCCCGCAGGATGGCTAGCGCGGCGAGCGGCGCGAACGCTTCGAGCAGCTCGCGCGTCTCCGGCGGGAACGCGTCGACCTCCGGGCTCTCGACGTCCAGCACGCCGATGACCTGGTCGCCGGCGATGAGGGGATAGGCGATCGCGGATCGGGCTCGGGTCGCGCCGCGCGGAAATAACGGATCCCGTTCCAGGTCCGGCGCATAGTACGGGCGCCGGTGCGCCGCCACCCACGCCGCGACGCCGCCGATTCGGACCGCCGTCTCCGCGTGGGACGAGTCGCAGCCGCGTTGGGCGTTGAGTTGAAAGCCCTGGGTGCCGGGACCGCCGCAGAACACCGCGCAGATGGGATAGTCGAAGACGCGCTGGATGTGGCTGAGCACCTCGTCCAGCACCGTGGCCAGATCCAGCGGCCGGAGCAGGTGTTGGACGACGTCGACCATCGCCGGCACGACACGGCTCGCGCGCCGCGCCTCCCACAGCGACCGCGCAATGGCGCGTCCGGAGGCCGGCACCGCGCGGTCGAACGCACGCGGCGAGACTCGCTGGCCGGCCTCCGCGGCGATTTTCCCCGCCGCCAAGAGGCGGCAAAACACATCGACGATGCGCGCGTCGAACTGGGTGCCGGCGCACCGGCGGAGCTCGGCGACGGCGTGCGCCGGGCTCCGGCCCTTCGCGTACGCGCGATCGTCGGTGATCGCGCTATAGGCATCGGCCACGGCGAGGATCCGCGCGCCCAGGGGGATCTCCTCCCCCCGCAGCCGGTCCGGGTACCCCGTGCCGTCCCAGCGCTCTTGATGATGCCGCACCAACTTCGCAACCGCGCGCATGCGATCGACCGGACGCAGAATCGCTTCCCCGATCTCCGGGTGCTTCCGCATGACGGCCCACTCCTCGTCCGTGAGCGGCCCGGGCTTCCGCAGGATGCTGTCCGGGACCCCGATCTTTCCGATATCGTGCAGCAATGCGCTCCACCGGAGGTCCTGGATCTCGTCCTCCGCGCACCCCAGCTCCCTGGCGACCGCCTCCGCCGACTGCGCCAGTTGCTCGCTGTGCGAGTTTGTGTAGGAGTCCCGCGCATCGACGGTGCGTGCCAGGGACAGGACCATCTGGATGTACGCTTCATTGAGGTTCTCGTGCAGCATGGCCCGCCGGATCGCGCTCCCGCCGACCTCCGCCATCCCCTCCAACAGCCGCACCTCGTCGTCGGTGAACGGCTGCACCGTCGCCCGCTTCACACGTCCGAGCGCGATCGTGCCGACGACATCGCGCTCGCCACGCACCGGTGCGACGACCAGCGGGCCAAGGCTCCCATAGCTGGGAGTGCCCGCCGACCAGTACGGGCGGGGCTCCCGGGAGAGGTCCGCCGTGACGTAGGCGGTTCCGGTTTCCACCACCTGTCCGGACGGCGCGCCCGCCGCGGGGAAGGTCGTTCCCGCCACCTCCTCCGGCAGGCCGCTCGTGTACGCGCGCGTGAAGGTTCCATCTTCCGGCCTGAGCACCGTGAGCGCGCCGTGCTCGGCGCGCAGCACGCGCATGGCGTGCTCGACGAGAATCCGGTACATGTCGTCGACCCGGTGGACCCCTCGAAGCTGGCGCCCGATCTCGTACAGCGCTTCCAATTCCGCGGACCGGCGCTGCGTGACTTGAAGCAGTTGGAGCCGTTGCACGGCGCCGCCGATCTGCGCGCCGATCGCCTCGACGAGCAGCATCTCGTCCGGCAGCCATACCCGCGGGCTGGCCGACGCGGCGGAGATACCCCCGATGACCATCCCGCCCGCGCGAATGGGGGCGGCGACGGACGCCCGGACGCCGAACCGCCGCATCACCGATGCCAATGCGTCGGCGGCAGCCCCGGCCGGCGCCCGCCAGTCCTGAACGGCCTCCGGACCGTGCAGCTCGCGCCCCGCCAGCTCCGCGGTCTTCTGGATCTCGGCGCCGAACTCCGGCGCCAGCCCGCGGAAGTGCCGGGCCGTTGCCGTCCAGATGCCGCCCATCTCACACGCAAGGGCCCCGAGCGTCAGGGAGACCGTGGTCTCGAGCAGCGCGGACACCTCCGTGGCCGACGCCGCAGACGAGATGATGGCGTTCAGCGTCTCCAGATGAGCGGCACGCCGGCGGATCTCCCATTCCGCGCGCTTCTGCTCCGTGATATCGACGATCGCCCCTTCAACGCAGAGCGTCCCCCGGGTCTCGTCGGGCACGATCCGCGCATTGGCGCGCACCCATATCAACGTCCCGTCCGCCCGGCGGAGCTGACTGTCGAAGTCCCGCACCACGCGATCGCGCTCGAGCCGGACCACGAATTCGCGCCGCACGTCGGGATCCACGTAGAGACTCGCGGCATTTCCCGAGATCAGCGCCTCGCGGTCGCCGTAGCCGAGCATCGCGAGAAAGGCGGGATTGACGTCCACGTACTCGCCCGTGAGGGTCGTCCGGTAGAGCCCGACGGGCACGCGCTCAAACAGTCCGCGGTACTGCGCCAGGCTGGCGCGCAGGTGCTCCACCACCCGCCGGTGCCGTTCGCGGCGACGTCGCGCCGCCAGCGCGCGTCCCGCCGCCCGACCGAGCCGCGGCAGGCCGTCTGCCGGCAGATAGTCCGCGGCCCCGCGGCGCATCAGCGCCACCGCCGCCTCCTCGTCCACCGTCGCCGCTATGACGATGAACGGGATGTCGAGGCCGGTCGCCCGGAGGAGCTCCAGCGCGCGGGCCGCACTGAATTCGGGTAAATCGCGATCACTGAGGATGAGATCGGGGGGCTGAGCGAGCTGCGCCAGATACGCCGCCTCGGTGTCGGCGAGGCGCCACTCCGGCGCAAACCCTGCACGGCGGAGCTGATCGATCATCAGCTCGGCGTGCGACGCTTCGTCGTCGACGACGACGACCCGGAGCAGCCTCCCAGGCGGCGGAGGCCGGAGCGATGCGCGTTCGCCCGGGTCTCGTGCTGTCCCCATACCCGCTCCGCTCCCCCGAACGCAACTGGTATTCGCGCGCGTAGCCTCGGCTAAGTGCTCGGTGCGGCGCGTTCGGCCCCGTGCCACGGGTTTCTCGGCCCGTAGTACCCTGATACCATACATGCCCGTCCAACGGGGCGCACAGACGCGACCTCCGGGGCACCACCCGCACGGTGACCCTGACGGTGGCGGCGCAGCGGACGCGTAACAAGGCGGACGTGCCGACGGATACGACCGGCGCGGGTGGGCGGACCGGCACACGGCCGGCCCGCCCCGAGTTGCTTACTGCTGGCCCTTCATCCCTCTGGCTTGGATCTCTTGCAGGTACGCCTCGTTCCGCCGGCGCGCAAACTCCTGGTCCGGCGCCGCCGACAGCATTTCGACCGTCGCGATCCCGTTCTCGTCCTGCGTCCAGGTGATTTCCACGCGATCGCCCTTGCGGCGCTTGGGCGTGGTGGGGAGCATCCGGAGCCGGAACTCGGTGTCCGGCGTCTCCTCGAGGTGAAACACCAAGTATCGTTCGCCGTTGTCCCCCGCGATCTTTGGTTCGTCTGAAATGCGGCCGATCACGCGGCGGGAGCGCCGCCCGCCCCGGCGAAACGCGTCGAACAGTCCCATACCGATCCCTCCCAATGCAAGCATGCGGCCCGCAGGAGGCCGTGGGGTGCTCCGTGATCAGGCGGGGGACGGCGGCGGGAGGGATATATGCGTGACGCTCGAGCGGCGCACCGATTGGAGCGCGTCGAGCACCGCGGGGGCGCAAACGCATGGGCGCGCCCTCGCTTCAGGGGGGAGTCCGGGCCGGTCGGGGGCCGGCCGCGCGCTGACGCTTCCTTCTATGTCCGCGGCATGGGCGACCGCAAGCGCGCGCGGGGGCGGCAGCGCAGCCCCCCGGTGCGCGGCGACCCCGACGCGCAGCGCGCCGAAGCCCAGCAGACCGGCGAGAACCAGTCCCAGGATCGTGAAATTACGCAGCCGGCGCTTCGCGGCGCCGCCGGCCATCACCCGTCCTCAGTCGCGGCGACTGTCCATCGCCTCGGACTGCTCATCTTCTACTCAACGCCGGATTCGAAACGAAGGTTCCGGATTCGTAGCGGTATGCTACCGGTCGGCGCGGGGGCCGAACCCGTCGGATACCTTTGTCACGATCCCGGCCGCGCCCAAGAGTACCAGCGCGCCGAGATAGAACGCCGATTCAACACCGCGCGCCGTGCTCACCACCCCGAATACGAAGGGACTGACGATGCTCCCCATCCGCTGGACGCTCTGCCGAATCCCGAACGCCGCTCCCCAAAACTGTTGCGCCACCGACTCCGCGAGCAAGCTCATCGACAACGGCTGCGTAAAGCCCAGGCTCGCCCCCATGAGCACGGACACGCCCAGCAGCAACCAGAACTGCCGCGCAAACGGCGTCAGGGCGAACGCCGCCGCGCTGAGGATCATCGCACCGACGAGGGCACCGATCTGCCCAAGCCGCGACACCGCGCTCCCCAGCAGGATGCGAGCGGCCATCGAAGCCAGGCTTATGGCGGCAATCGCCAACCCGATGGAGGTCGCCGGCAAGCCCACTTTCAAAAGGTAGAGCGGGTAGAACGTACTCTGCAGCGCCTGGGCGCAATTCATGATGCCCGATACGAACATGATGGTCCCGACCCCGCGTTCGCGGAGAATGGTGCCCACGACGGTATGGACGGCGTTAAGGGCGACGCTCCGATGCTCCGAATTTCGAGCGCTTCGCACCATCGATGCGACAAGCAGTGACGGTACCATCAACAGCGCCATCGCGAAAAAGGCCGCCGTATAGCCCAACCGGGTGGCCAAAAACCCGCCGATGACGGGGCCAACGACCGCGCCGGCGGAGTACGACACCGCGTAGTAACCGTAATTCCTGATGCGGGTTACGGGGGTGCTCGCACCGGCGACAACGGCCTGTGACGCCACGGCGAACCCGATGTTCGCCATGGTGAGCAGCGTATACGCCGTGGTGACCTCGGCGATCCCGTGAAATACCGAGAGGATTGCCGCGCCGAGTCCAAAGAGCACCACGGACCCCACTAACACGCCGGTGGGGCCGCGCTCGTCGACGAGACCGCCCACGTGAAGCGCCACGGCAAATGGCACAATGCCGGAGAGCCCGGCGACCATTCCGACGGCGCCGACGGACGCGCCATGCGACACCAGGTACAGCGGGATGAACGGCGTGCCGATGTACCAGGCGCAGTTCGTGAGCAGCTGCAGCAGATTGTTGAGTGGGAGCAAAAACCGGAGGCGCGCATCCTCGGGGCCGACCGGCGCCACGAGGGAATCGTCCGCGTAGCGCGCGGGCGCGTCTTGTGCGGAATCGGTCATCACTGAACCTGCCGCGACCTGCATCGTTGTAGCAATCTCGCGTTGTGGAATTTCCTTGACATGCATCGACGACCCTGCGCGCGGCTTCGAGGCTTGTCGCCGTCGGATGCGGGCGAGCTGTTGCGAAACGTAACGCCCGGGGGAGACTCCGGCTGATGGGAAACCGTGGACGCGATCGCCAAACAGGCGAAGCAACAGGCGCGGGGCAACCTGCCCCGCGCCAATCCCAACCGCTTCCTATGATCGCGTAGCGGCTTAGCGGACGATCATGTGCCCCGTGAGAATCAGGAGCCCCGCTCCCAGGAGCAGCAAGGCGAGTAGCATCGCACACCCCCCGCTTCAGATTTTCGTGCTCGCGCCTATTTTCCCCAGGTCGATCGCCAGCGTATCGGATTTACACAGAAGGGACATGCGCGCCATGGCGATGTCTCGCGCCCGGCTTTGGCGCCGGAGTTGCGCCAAACCTCTCTCGAGTTGACGCGCGTTTGCCGCCCCGTGCGTCCCCCGCTCGTTGGCCGGCGCCGAACGACGCCGTGGGATGGACCAGGTGACACCCCGATCGGGTTGGTATACTCAAGAATACCAATTTCCGGCGAAGGCCATTCACAACGGAGGGACCGTGAGGCATGGCGATCCGCTTCGGCGCCGGCTTTCCCGGGTGCCGCGAGGGCACCGCGTACCCGGTTGGGTTTGTGCGCCCCGAGGCGCTGACGACCTTCGCGCGCCGGGCCGAGGAGCTCGGCTACTACTCGATCTGGTCCAATGATCACCTGACGTCTCGCCAGGGTATCCGCGAGACCCAGCCCGGCACCCCGAACTTCTACGAACCGCTGGTCACCTACGCCAGCCTCGTCAACGTCACGGAGCGGCTCCGCTTCATGCTGAGCACGATCGTCGTGCCGCAGCGCGACATCGTGCTGCTCGCCAAGCAGGTGGCCACGCTCGACCGGCTGAGCGGCGGCCGCGTCCTGCTCGGCGTGGGCCTCGGCTCCAACCGTGAGGAATTTGAAGCGCTGCACCCGGCCCACAAAGACGTCCACCGCGGGCGGTGGCTCGAAGAAGGGATCCGGGGTCTCCGCCTGCTCTTCGGGAACGGGCCGGCCAGCCTCCACGGAGAGTACGTGCAGTTTGCCGGCGTCGAGCTCGCGCCGAAGCCGAGCCAGTCGCCCCTTCCTATCTACCTCGCGGCGCACAAGCCGGTCGGCCTGCAACGGGCTGGCCGCCTCGCCGACGGGCTGATCCTGGCGGGCCTGCCGCCGGAGCGAGCCGGTCGAGCCTGGCGGGAGGCAAAGGCCGCGGCGGCGGCGCACGGCCGGGATCCGGAACAGATCCGCCTTCACGTGCAAACGTGGCTGACCTTCGGCGACAGCCGGCGGGACGCGGAGATCCGCGCCTTGCGCTCTCAGCACCTCCGGCGAACGGCGGCCGAGACCCGCAAGCCCGACGACGAGATCCTGGCGCGCTATCGCGCCGGCAACCTGCTCGGCACCCCGGCCCAGATCGTGGATCAGATTCGAGCGTTTGAGGCTGCCGGCGCGACGCACCTCGGCATTGTATTCGTCGTGGACACGATGGACGAGCTGCTGCACGACATGGACGTCTTCGCCCGGAGCGTCATGCCGGCGTTCGCGGCGGCCTGATACGCGCCGGGCGCCCGCTCATCGACGGGCCGGCAGCCGGCCGGGCCACGTCACAGCTCGGCGGCGGGGCGACCGTCTCCGTCCTGTTCCATCCGGCGGCGCACCAGAGCGAGGTACCGGTAGATCGCGTGAACGAACTTGCCGTACGGCGCCGTCACGAACAGCGCGGCGACGATCGCGAGGTGAATGACGAGGGCCGGGCCCAAGACGCCCGTGCTCCGCAGCGCCAACGTGAGCAAGCCGGTCAGAGACGCCAGCCCGAGCGTGAGCACGAACACGAACTCCATGCCGGTCATCGCGCCCGAGGCCGGTTGCCGGTCACTCCGTCCCTTGGCGATGAGCATGCCCACCGTCCCGAGGATCATCGCCACCCCGCCGGCCGTGCCCAGGATGACCGGGGCGCTCGTCAGCGCATACGGGGGAAGCCGCCCCAATAGGTCCTGATCGATCGCGGCGATCGTGGTGGAAGCCGTGGCGGCCAGAAAGCCGTAGAACACGAGGCTGTGGAGAAGCGCGCGCGTACGCGACGGGTGCTCGTCCGGGTACGGGCATCCGGGCCCGCCCCCGCGAAGCCACCGCAGCACCAGGACATCCCAGGCCGCTCCCATCGCGGCGCCCGCAGACGGCGCCCGGCCCCGCATCTCGATGTCGCGCCAGAACACGCGCGCTCCGGCCGCCCAGACGCCGAGCCAGTAGCAGCACAGGGCCAGCCCGGGGATCACGATCGCCCAGTATGGCACGATCCGGTAGAAGGCGCCGGCGCCGCGTTGGGCCGTGAGCATCCGCGCGGGGCCGACCAGCCACAGGGCGAGTCCCACCACGACGGCGGCCACGGCGCCGGCCGCGAGCGCCTCCGGCATCGCGGCGAACAATCCCGCACCGGCCCGCGGCCGGGCGTGCCTCTGGTAACCGGCGTGCCGCACTTCGGCGAGCGCCTGCGGAATGTTGATCCCAAACTCGTGGGGCGGCGCGTACATGCACGCGTAGTAGCACGCGCGGCAATCGTGGCAGAGGTTGGCCAGGTAGGTGACGTCGCCGCGGCTCAGCGCCCGGCGGAGCTCGAGCGCCGGATACACGGCGCAGTACCCCTCGCAGTACCGGCACGCATTGCACACCGTGAGCTGGCGCGCCGCTTCCGCGAATGCCCCGGCGCCCGAACCGGCCGCCGGCCCGCGTGTGTCGAGCGGCGCCACGGCGCCGCCGATCGCCGCCCTCTCGGTCGTGGACATGTTCAGGATACTTTGGAATACGGACGTATTCTTCCTGTCGCAAGCGGCACGGATCGAGCGCGCCTCACGTCACGGTGGGCGAGCTCGCGATCCGGACACGCTCACTGCATCGGCCGGCGAAGTCCGCGCACACGAGGCGTTACGTCCGATCAAGCGGAGCGAAATGCCCTCACGCGTCGGCGGCCCATCCAGGGGCCGGCGCGCGAGGATACCGTGGGGCGCGGGGACGACTCGACGCTACGCGCCGCTCGCGGCCGTGCGGGGATGCTCCAGGTGATGCGCGGCCGCGTACATGGCGACCCGCACTTCCTTCGCGTGGGCCATGTGCTCCTGTCCAATGCGCTCGGCGGCCTCGGGATCCCGGCGCCGAATCGCGTCGATCAGCGCCCGGTGCTCCGCGACGCTTTGCGCCGCGCGCGCCGGATCGGACAGCGTGGTGCGGCCCAGGCGTTGCACGAAGTCATGCAGCCGCGTCGCCAGCGCGGTCAGCCGCGTATTCTTGGCGGCGCGGCACAACTCATCGTGAAACCGCGCGTTGAGGATCGTCATCGCGTCGACGTCGCCGCGTTCGAGGGCCGCCTCGATCTGCTCCTCGATGTGCTGCATGACGGTCAGATCGCTCTCCGTCGCGACCTTCGCGGCGAGCCGCGCGGCGACACCCTCGAGCGCGACGCGCAGGACGTAGATGTCCTCGATGTCCTGGAGGGTCAGCGGAGCGACGACGAAGCCCTGCCGCGGGTCGCTCGTGATGAAGCCCTCCGAGCTGAGCCGTTGCAACGCCGCGCGCACCGGGGTGCGGCTGACGCCGAGCGCGTCCGCGAGCTGACGCTCCTGCAGCCGCTCCCCGTCGTGGAGCAGCCCGCGAAAGATCACCTCGCGCACCGTGCGGTACACGCGCTCCGCGAGGTCACGCACCCGCGCGTGGCGGCGGTAGACATCGGCAAACTGGGCCCGGCGCGCGGGCGCTTCTCGCGGCGCCGGGGGCCGTTTGGGTCTAGGCACGATGGCACGTGTTAGGCTGCATTGCGTCGACTCGTTCCTTCGTCGCTGGACGGTCAACTCCTACGCTTCGGGGCCGGGGAGCCGGCTCGCTACATGCGGTCGCGCTGGACGATCCGGCGGGCGCCTTCCCCCGCGAGGTAGAAGCCGAGCACCGTCAGAAAAATCGCCACCCCGGCCGCGAGCGAGGGCCAGGGCGTGATCGCGAGGTACGAATACCCTTCCTGCAGGATGCGGCCCCAGCTGGGCGCCGGCGGCGGCGTCCCGAAGCCGAGAAAGGACAGGCTCGCCTCCGTCAGGATCGCCCCGCCCATGTAGATCGCGCCGAGGACGGCGACGAGGTCGAGCACGTTGGGAATGACGTGGCGGGCGAGAATCCGCGAGCCGCGCGCTCCCACCGCGACGGCGGCGATCATGAAGTCGCGCTCCCGGAGCGCCAGCACTTCGCCGCGAACGACGCGGGCCAGCGCGGGCATGATCGTGGCGCCCAGCGCGACGATGACGTTGCCGACGCCCGCCCCCAGCAGGGCCCGAATCACGAGCGCCAGCACCAGCGACGGGAACACGAGCACGAGGTCCGCCAGCCGCATGAGCAGATACCCCGACGGTCCGCCGGAGAAGCCGCTCGCCAGACCCCATGGGAGGCCGCCCAGGATGCCGAGGGCGACGGCGCCCAGGCCCACCACGAGCGACAGCCGCGCCCCGTAGAGATCCTGGCTGAGGTTGTCCCGGCCGAGGTCGTCCGTCCCGAGCGGAAACGCCCGCGTCGGGCCCTCCAGCGTGTGGTTCGGATGGATCGCCAGCGGGTCATAGGGGGCCAGCACCGGCGCGCCGGCCGCCACGATCGTCATCGCGATGCTCAGCACCGCGCCCGCCGCGAGCGCGCGATTCCGCCCGAGCACGCGCCACCGGGCGGATCGCGGGCGGGCCGCCGGCCGGCCCGCGAGCACACCGCGGGCCGCCTCGAGGTTACCCATACGAGACGCGGGGATCGAGCCAGGCGTAGGAGAGATCCACGGCGAGATTGACACACAGGACCCCGAACGTCATCAGCACGACCACGGCCTGCACGACGGGAAAGTCGCGGCCCAAGATCGCGTCCACGAGCAGCCGGCCAACCCCGGGGAGGGCAAAGACGGTTTCGGTCACGACGGCGCCGCCGAAGAGCCGGCCGAACTCGATGCCGAGCACGCTGAGCACCGGGATCAGGGAGTTCCGCAGCGCGTGCCGGACCAGCACGCGGCGTTCGACGAGACCCTTGGCTCTGGCCGTCTGCACGTAGAGCGCGCCGAGCGTGGCGCGGAGGCTGGATTTGAGCACCAAGCTCAGGATGCCGACGTAGGCGACGCTCAGGGTCAGGATCGGCAGCGCCATGTGCCGGAGGTTGGCGCCCGGGTTCGGGAAGAGCGGGACGAAGCCCCCGCTGGGGACCCATCGGAGCGTGAGGGCGAATACGAGGATCAGGCTGATGCCGAGCAGGAAGTTCGGCAGCGTCACGCCGATCACGCACAGGCTCGACACCCCGAAGTCCGCCGCCGATCCGTACCACGTGCCGGCGACGGTCCCCAGCACCAGGGCCGCCGCGGCGGCCAGCGCCATCGACGCGAGGGTCAGTTCCGCGGTGGGCCCGAGCCGCTCGCGGATGGCCTGCGCCACCGGCTGCCGCGTCCGCAGCGAGCGGCCGAGATCGCCGCGCGCCGCGCCGCTGAGCCAGGCGAGGTACTGCGCGTCCAGCGGGCGGTCCAGGCCGAGTTCATGCCGCAGCCTCGCCGCCGTCTGCGGGTCCGCATCCCGGCCGAGGATGAGGAGCGTCGGATCCCCAAGGAGCCCGTGCAAGAGCCAAAACACCGCCATCGTGACCAGCACCGTCATCGGGATGACGGCGGCGATCCGGGCGACGATGTACCGCCACACGCGCGGTTACTTCGCCAGCCACACGCTCCGATACCGGGGCACCGAATCGGGAATCCAGGCGTAGTTCTGGACCGCCGTGCGCATCGGCGCGTCCTCCGACGGGTAGAAGACCCACACGTACGGCGCGTCGTCGATCACCTGCTGCTCGATCTCCGCGTACAGCTTCTTGCGGGCGTTGCGGTCGTACGTGGAGTTGGCCTGATCGAGGAGCTTGTCCACGGTCGGGTTCGAGTAGCCGGTGGAGTTCGCGTAGTTGCCGGTGTAGAAGAGGATGCGCAGCAGGCCGTCGGGGTCGGCGCGCAGCGTCCAATCCGTCCGCGTCCAGTTCACCTTTTGCTGCAGGACCTGCTGGTACAGGTTCGAGGGGTCCACCGGGTTGATCGTGAGCGTGACGTTCAGACGCTTGAGCTGGGCCTGCAGCAACTGGGCGAACTGCAACCCCACGGGCGTGTTGTCGGTTGAAAACTCCGCCGAGAATCCCTTTTGGTATCCGGCCTCGGCCAGCAACCGCTTGGCGCGCTCGGGGTCGTACGTGTACCCCCGCACGGTTGGGTTGTACCACCACACGATCGACGGCGTGGGCCCGTTGGCCACGCTCCCGCGCCCGCCGAGCATGATCTTCACGAACTCGTCGCGGTCCACGCCGTACGCGATGGCCTGGCGGAGCGCCTTGTTGTTGAAGGGCGGCCGGTCGACGCGCCACTGGATGCCCCACCAGTGGCCGGAGGGGTTCTCGCTCACCACCTTCACGCCGGGGGCCCGCTGCAGCACGGGCACGTCTTTGGGGTCCGGCTCGCTCGTGATGTCGATCTCGGCGGTGCGCACCATGGTGTCGCGGACCGCGGGATCGGGGACGACCTTGTAGGTGATGCCGTCGAGGTAGCTCTTCGTGCCCCAGTACCCGTCGAACCGCTTGACTGCCACGTGGTCGTCCGGCAGCCACTCCACGAACTGGTACATCCCGCTGCCCACCGGGGTCCGCCCAAAGTCCTTCCCGTACTTTTGGTAGGCGGCCGGGGAGACGATGAATCCCGGGCGCTCGGTGAAGGCCGCGAGGAACCCGGCGTACGGCTTCTTGAGCCGGAACGTCGCCGTCGTGGGCCCGCTCGCGTCCACGCCGGCGAGGAACGGATCCAGCTGTTTGAACTGGGGCGAGTTGTTCGCCGGATTCAAGATAAAGTCGATGTTCCATTTGACCGCCGCCGCGTCGCACGCGGTCCCGTCATGAAATCTGACGTTGGGCGCGAGCGAGACCGTGATGGACCGGCCGTCCGGCGAGACTTTCCAGGACCGGGCCAGCTCCGGGGCGATCTCAAACGTCGGCGTCGCGGACACCAGCGTGTTGTAGAGCGCGTACATCACGGGGCGCTCGGACCAATCGACGGAGTAGTGTGGATCGAGCGTGTGGACGTCCGCGACGGCTCCCACGCGGAGCGTTCCGCCCGGCTGCGGCGCCGCCGCGCCGCACGCGGCCGGCGCCCCGGCGGCGTACCGGCCCAGCGCGACCCCAAGCCCCACCGCGGCGCTCGTCCGCAGCAGGTCCCGGCGCGTCAGGCGTCGCCGGCGGGCACCGGACGCCGGCGGGTGCAAGGAATCGGCTCGAGGACGCCTTCGCTGCATCGCTCTCCCTCCTCGTCCACTCGCATCTCCGCGGGTGTCGAGCCGGGGGCGCGACGCCCGCGGTGCCGAATCCTCTCCCGGCCCCATGGCGGCCGCCCCGCTCCCGCCGGTTCAGGGAGCGAGGCGAATCACGACGGGCCGCGGGCCGTGAAACAACACCGCGTCGCTTGCCTTGACGAACGCGTCGAGATTCTCGGTGACCCTGCCGATGCGCGCGACGTACAGCTCGCCTTGGTCGTCCCGCCACTGGCTCTTGCCGTAGACGAACGCCACCTTGTACAGGTCGTAGCGAGGATCGTCGTAGTAGATGATGTCGCCGACATTCAACCACGTGGCCCGGTTCTCGACGTCCCCGACCCGCAGGGGATAGTTTTGTTCCGTGCGCCACGCCGCGCCGGACCAACGCACGTGGATCGTCCGATCGGCCAGGGGGAGGTGCGCCAGTAACGCGGCCACCGTCTTCGGCGCGCGCTCGTCCCACAGCTCCCCACCCGCCTTGATCCCGCCGAGCTCGATCGTGATCTCGCGCACGCCCTCGTCTCCGCCGGCCGGCGTCGCCCGGCCGCGCCCGCGCGGGCTACCGCATCACAAACGGATCCCGCGTCGCCGTGGACAGCTCGATCCAGACGCTCTTTCCCAGTCCATCTACCGCTCGGCATGGCCCGCGACGAACTCGCCGCCGATCGCCATGCCGTACCGCTCGATGTGCTCAGCGCCCGCCATCGATCCCCTCGGCTATCGCAACACCGTGGTATTTGTTTGTATACCGATGCTACGGTTCTGGACGCCGCCGTGTTCATCCTCCCCCCGGTCGCTCGCGGTCCGCTCCGGCGGCGCCGTCCGTGCGCGGTCCGAAACGGTGCGCCTCCATCCGCAACGGCGCCCATTTGACTTGGGCGGACGAGCATGGTATGCAAGAAAAAGCGCCGGTGTACCAAGCTCATGACGCAGGCGAGCCGGGCTGAGCGACACCGGCCGGGCCGCGCGGCTCAACGGGAGCGACGATGCTCGACATGCACGCGCTGCAAGAACTGGCGTCCGAGCGGCTCAAGCACGCCAAACCGAAGGCGCTCGGCGAAGCCGTGTATCACACCTTGCGCGAAGCGATCATCCGAAATCTGCTGCCCCCGGGGACAGTGACGAACGAGCGGGCGCTGGCGGAGACCCTCCAGGTGAGCCGGACGCCGGTGCGGGAGGCCCTCCGGCAGCTCACGGTCGAAGGATTCCTCACGAACGTCCCCCGGCAGGGGCTCGTCGTCACCGACTTGAGCCTCAAAGACATCGAGGAAATCTACATGATGCGCGCCGCGCTGGAAGGCGCGGCCGCGCGCGTGTCCGCGCAGATGATCTCCCCGAGCGAACTCGTGATCTTAGAGAACGTCTGCGCCCAGATGGCCGAAGCCACGGAGCAGAACGACATCGAACGGTTCCTGGCCCTGAACGGGCGATTCCACGAGTTCCTGTGCGGCACGGCGCGCAACAAGCGGCTGACGGAGCAGGTGCTGCGATTGTACGATGCCGTGCGGCCGATCTGCCGCGACTCGCTCGCGGAGCCGGCGCGAGCGCGCAGGTCGCTCCAGGAACACGAGGCGCTTGTCGCCGCCATCCGGCGCCGCGATCCCGACGAGGCCGAGCGGCTGGCGCGCGAGCACATGACCCAGGCGATGCTCGTCCGCATGCAACTCCACCAGACGCAGCGTCTCGATCTCGTGCATCGATGAACGCGTGGGACGGACTCCTGGGCGCCGACGAATTGCAGGTGTACCGGCGCGCGGGCTACGGCCGGCTGCCGGCGGAGGGACGGCGGCCCGCGGTCCTCGTCGTCGACATGGAGTACAATTTCACGGGCGACAAGCCCGAACCGATTCTCGCCTCGATCGCCAAGTTCCGGAACAGCTGTGGCGAGGCGGCGTGGCGCAGCATCCCGAAGATCGCGAGGCTGCTGCGGGTCGCGCGCTCGCGCGGTGTGCCGGTCGTGTACACGCACGGGTTCCCGCGGCGGACCGGGGCGACGCGGCACGAGGCGCGCATGGGGACCGACATCGTGCGGGAGATCGCGCCGCATCGCGGCGACCAGGTCTACCGGAAGTCCGGCGCGAGCGCGTTCTTCGGCACGCCCCTGTCCGGCTATCTCATCGGCCTCGGCGCCGACACGCTGCTCGTGGCCGGCTGCACCACGAGCGGCTGCGTCCGGGCGTCCGTGGTGGACGCGCACGACTACCGGTTCCGCGTGATCGTCGTCGAGGAGTGCGTGTTCGACCGCGCCGTCACCCCCCACCGCCTGAACTTGTTCGACATGGCGCAAAAATACGCGCGGGTGCGCCCGCTCGCCGGCGTCGAAACGTGGCTGCGGAGTATCCGTGTGCCCGCGGCTGACGGGCGCGCGCCGCGCCCAGGACCCGCTCAGGGGCCCAGACCGCGCGGGATGCGCCGGTCGACCCCACCGGGCGCGGGGCCGCCGCGCCGACGACGGCCACGGAGGTGCAGCCCGCATGTGTCGGGCATCCCGGGTCCAGGGCACGACTGGGGCGGTCGCGTGACATGAGCCAACTGGCCTCCTGGCTGGCCATCCTCGCAGGCGGCCTCATCGTGACGATCAAGCTCTCCGCGTTCACCACGCTGTTTACGATCGTGTGGTCCACGCTGCTCTCGCTCTGCGCGATCAGCCAATGGCGGCCGCTGCGCGTCGCGGCCGCCCTCTACAACGACCTGCTGCGCAGCATCCCGCTCTTGGCCCTGCTCATCTTCTTCTACTACGGCCTGGGCCGCATCATGGCCGGGCTCGGCGTCTCGGCGTTCTGGCTGGCGGTGGCCGCGCTGACGATCAACGAATCCGCCTACCTGGCCGAGGTGTACCGGGGCACGTTGCTGGCGATCCCGCAGACGCAGTGGGAGGCGGCGGCGAGTCTCGGGCTCGGCTGGGCGTCGACCGTTCGACTCGTGATCCTGCCCCAGGTCCTCGCGCCGGGCGTGCCGAGCACCCTCAACATGCTGATCGGCGTCATCAAGAACAGCTCCCTCGCGTCGCTGATCGCGGTCAACGAGGTGACGCTGACGGCGACGATCCTGGTGTCCCAGACGTTTGAGCCGATGCAGGTGTACCTCGTGCTGGCGGCGCTCTACCTGATCCTGATCCTTCCGATCAGCCTGCTGGCTCGCTGGCTCGAGCGACGCTTCGGGATCGGCGCGGGGATGGGCGAGGAAACCCAGGGGGCGGCCGAACCCCGCCTGGCCCCCCAGGCGGGCGCCTGAGGTGTCGCCGATGAGCGCGACGGTTGCCGATCTGCTTCGGGGCGGCGTCGTGACGCTCAAGATCGCATCCGGCGCGTGGGTGGTGAGCGCCGTGCTCGGACTCGCCCTGGCCGTCCTCCAGGATCTCGGCCTGGCGCCCGTGAAAATTTTCCAGGCGTCGCTCACGATCACGCTGCGGTCGGTGCCGCAGCTCGTCATCCTCTACCTGTTGTACTTCGGCCTCGGCGCCGTGGGCATCCAGATCAATTCGATCCTGGCCGCGATCCTCGCGCTCGGCGTCGCCGACGCGGCGTTTACCGCAGAGTACTACCGCGCAGGCTTCATGACCGTGCCGTGGACGCAGCGCGAGGCGGGATTCAGCCTCGGCCTGTCCCGCATGGGGGTGTTGATGCGCGTCGTCGTCCCGCAGACGATTCCCTTCGTGGTGCCGCCGCTGCTGAACTCGTTCGTGGGACTGCTGAAGACGGCGACCCTCGCCGCGGCGGTGGGGGCGCCGGAGATCCTGTATCGCGGTCAGAACGCCATGAGCCGGACCGGCGAGATCGTGCTCGTCGTGACGATCATCATGGGCCTGTACGTCGTCGTGACGATGCCGCTGACGCGGGCGGTGGCGGTGATGGAGCGCCGCCTGCGCAGCTACGCGCACTCGTGAGGGCGATCGCATGCCATCACGACAGGAGGGGACGATGACACGCGCTCCGAGGATGCTCGCGTGCTTCCTGCTGTGTGCGCCCCTGATCCTGGCCGCGGGCGGCCCGGCAAGCCCCGCCCCCGCGTACCTGCTGGTCCAACCCGGCGTTCTGCTCGTGGCCACCTACGGGTCGGCGCCGCCGGCACTCGTCGTGCTCCCGAACGACCAGCTGGGCGCGCTCGACGGCGCGCTCCTGACCGCGTTCGCCAGGGATCAGGGGCTGAAGCTGAAACTGTATCAGACGACCTTCGCCTCCGTGATCCTGGCCGTGGAGCAAGGCAAGGTCGACGTCGGCACGTACTACTACTACAAGCCCGAGCGCGCGCAGCACGTGTACTACACTTATCCCTTCTACCAAGAACGCGCTACGCTGTTCACGCTGCGCACGTTTCCCTACACCGGTCCCGACAGCCTGAAGGGCAGGCGCGTGGGCACGGTGATCGGCTATGTGTGGGCGACGTACCTGCAGCAGGCCTTCGGCTCCTCCGCTGTGCTGTTTCCCGACAGCGCGGCCGCGGAGACCGCGCTCCTCAACGGACAGCTCGAGGGCTACGTGAACAGCGACGACAGCATCAACGGCCCCGTGTTCAGCAAGGCCGACGGGCGGGTCGCGGCCCACCTGTTGAAGGCCGGGGACTACGGCTTCCCGGAGTCGGTGATCGCGACGCCCGCGTACAATTTCGTAAAATGCGACAACAAACCGTTGGCCGCGGCGCTCAACGACGAGATGACGAAGCTGCACACGACCGGCCAGTGGGCCAAAGTGCTCGCGGCGAACAAACTCACCTCCGCCAGCGACGTGCCGCTGCAGGCGCCGCCGCAGCTCTGCCACTGATGCGGGAGGGCTCCGCGACGGCCGGCTCGCTGCTGGAGTTTCGCGACCTCCACAAGAGCTTCGGCCGCAGCGAAGTGTTGCACGGCGTCGACTTCCGCGTCGCGCGCGGCGAGAAAGTATGCATCGTCGGGCCGAGCGGTTCGGGCAAGACCACGCTGCTCCGGTGCTTGAATCTGCTCGTGGAGCCTACGCGCGGGCAGCTGTACTACAAGGGCGAACAGATCGGCAGCTGGCCGGGCGGGGCGCGCGTCGGGTTAAGCGGATACCGCAGCCGGATCGGCATGGTGTTCCAGCACTTCGAACTGTTTCCGCATCTCACGGCGCTGCAAAACCTGACGCTGGGGCCGCGGCACGTGCGGCATGAGGGCCGGAGCGCCGCCGAGGCCCGCGCGCTGCAGCTGCTGCGGCACGTCGGCCTCGAGGCGTTCGCCAACGCGCACCCGCGCACGCTCTCCGGCGGCCAGAAGCAGCGCGTCGCCATCGCCCGCGCGCTCGCCATGCAGCCCGACCTGATCCTGTTCGACGAGCCGACGTCCGCGCTCGACTCCGAGATGGTGGACGAAGTCCTGGAATTGATGCGCCGGCTGGCCAACGAAGGAATGACCATGGTCATCGTGACCCACGAACTCGGCTTCGCGCGGGACGTCGCCGATCGCATCGTCGTCATGGAGCGCGGAGCCGTGGTGGAAGAGGGCCCCGCGGAAACGATGTTCTCCGCGGCCCGCTCGCAGCGAACACGGGACATCTTGCGGGTCGGAGTCAAGCGGTAACCTGTAGGGGGTGACGCGCGATGATCAAGTTCGGATACAAGGCGTCGGCGGAACAGTTCGGCCCGCAAGATCTGCTGGAGTTTGCCGTCACGGCGGAGGAGTACGGCTTTGACAGCGTCGCGATCAGCGATCACTACCAGCCGTGGCGTCACACTGGCGGACACGCGCCATTTTCCTTCAGCTGGCTCGGCGCGGTCGGCGCGAGGACGAGCCGCATCACACTGGGCACGAGCGTGGTGACCCCAACCTTTCGCTATCATCCTGCGATCGTCGCGCAGGCCGCCGCAACGCTCGCCTGCCTATTTCCCGGTCGCGTCTGGCTGGGGATCGGCACGGGCGAGTCCATGAACGAGGTGCCGCTCGGCATCACGTGGCCGGAGCAGAAGGAGCGGTTCGCCCGGTTCCGGGAGGCGATCGAGGTGATCCGCCGCCTCTGGACCCAGGAGCGGGTCACGTTCGACGGCACCTATTACCGGACGGCCAACGCCACGGTCTACGATCGGCCCGACAAGCCGGTGCCCCTCTACGTCGCCGCCTCGGGGCCGGCCGCGGCGAAGCTGGCGGGCCGGATCGCCGAGGGGTTCATCTGCACCAGCGGCAAGGGCATGGCGCTGTACGCCGACACGCTGCTGCCCGCGGTGAAGGAAAGCGCGCAAAAGGCCGGACGAAGCCTGTCCGACATCGAGCTGACGATCGAGATGAAGGTCTCGTACGATCACGACCGCAAGCGCGCGTTCGAAGACACGCGCCACTGGGCCCAACTCGCCCTGTCGCAGGAAGAGAAGGTCGGCGTCGAGGACCCGGTGGAGATGGAACGGCGCGCCGACGCGCTCCCGCTCGAGCGGGCGGCGAGCCGGTGGATCGTCTCCAGCGATCCCGACGAGCAGGTCGAACACATCCGCCCGTACCTGCGGCTCGGGTTCACCCACCTGATCTTCCACGCGCCCGGCCCGGACCAGAAGCGGTTCCTCAAGCTGTACAGCGAAGACGTGCTCCCCCGCCTCCGAACGGCGGCCGCGCGCGAACAGGCGGCCGCGCGATGACGCCGGTGCGGACCGCGAGCGGGGCGCTGGCGTGCCTGTTCCTCGTGTGGGGCGCGATCGGCGGCGTCGGCCCGCGTGCGGCGGCCCAGCCGGCGGGCCTGCATCTGGTGAACCCAGGCTATCTCACCGTGGCCACGCACGGAACCCTGCCGCCCGAGATCATCGTCGGCCCCGGTGACACGTTGGGGGGCATGGACGGCGCGCTCTACAACGCGTTCGTCAGGGATCACGGGCTGCGGCTCAAACTGTTCGAGACGACGTTCCCGTCGATGATCCTGGCGGTCGAACAAGGCAAGGTGGACGCCGGCGAGGGCGTCTTCTACACGGAGGAGCGGGCGAAGCACGTATACTACACATACCCGTTCTACCTCAGCCGCGCGGTCATCTTCACGCTGCGGTCCTTCCCGTACGCGGGGCCCGCGAGCATGGAGGGCAAGCGCATCGCGACCGTGATCGGATACGTGTGGGCGCCCTATCTCCAACAGTGGTCGGCCACCGGCGCCGCGCTGTTCCCGGACGAGGTATCGGCGATCCAAGCGTTGCTCAACGGCCAGGTCCAGGGATACGTGAACGGGCGCGGCGGCAAGCAGCCGCCCGGCCTCGTCGCGCACGACCTGCACCCGGGCGATTTCGGGTTCCCCGAGTCGGTGCTGTCGAACATCGCCTACAACATCGTCAACTGCAACAACCGCGCGATGGCCGCGGCCCTGAACGACGAATTGACGAAGCTGCATCAGAACGGCGAGTGGCTCCGGGCGCTCAAGGCCAACGGCCTGGGGCCGGAGGACGACGCGGAGCTCAAGAGCCCCGGGCAGATCTGCACCGGCGGGTAGCCCGCGCACACACGGACGGGAGGGCACGGAGAGGATGGCCAAGTCGATCGAAGTGACCGTGGCAGGGGCATCGGCGCGGGTGACGCTGTGGGATGATCTCGCGCCCAAGACGGTGGCCGCGCTCCTCGAGTCGCTGCCGCTGGAACTCCCGCTCCAGCACTGCAAGTGGTCGGGCAGCGCCTGCTTCGCGGACGTCTCGGGCGGCGCGATGGCCGCGCTCGGCGCTCTCGAGTCGCCGGTCGTGTCGATCTATCCGGGCGTGCTGGCGGTGCGGCCGCCGACGCCGGGAGCGCCCGGCGCCGAGCTGCTGATTGCCTACGGGGACGCCGAGTACCGCTGGCCGGACGGCCGGCGGCAGGTCACGCCGGTGGGCGAACTGGAGCCGGGAGCCCGCGCGCTGCTGGATGCGCTCGCGGCCACCGCGGTGAAGGGGCGGACGACGATTCGCCTCCGCGCGGCGGAGGGCCGGTGATGGCGAAGCTGGTGCGAATCACGCTGGACGGCGTGGTGGCGGTGGCGCGGTTGCACGAGGAGAGCGCCCCGGAGACGGTCCGGCGCTTCTGGGCGGCGCTCCCGGTCGAGGCGACGCTGCGGCACGTACGGTGGAGCGGCGAGGCCGGCTACATCCTCATTTCGAAGCTCGCGGACAAGACGCAGCCGATCGAGAACATGGTGAGCTTCTACCCGCCCGCCGGCGTGGCGTTCCGGCCGGAACACGGCGAAATGGCGTTCTGCTACGGGCAGGCGCAGGCGCGCGACCACGCGCACCCGGCCGCCTGGGCCTGCCACCTCGGCACGCTGGAGGGCGATGCGGGCGCGTTTCTGGCCAAGGTCAAAGCCACCTGCGCCGAAGGCGGGAAGCCGATCCGGCTGGCGCGCGAGGAGGAGCGATGAAGAAGATCGAGATCGAGGTGGGCGGCGTCGTCGCCGAGGCGGAACTGGTGGAGGACCGGGCGCCGCGGACCACGGCCTCGTTTTGGGACGCGCTGCCGCTCACGGCGCGGCTGACGCACACGAAATGGTCGGGACGGGCGGCGGAGTTCACGGTCGAGCGCCTCCGGTCGGTCACCGGGCTGGAACACCGCGTCTGCTCGATCTACCCGGGCACCCTCATCGCGCGTCCGGATAAGGGCGAAGTGCTGGTCGCCTACGGCGCTGCGGAATACCGCTCCGTGCTCGGGGTGGAGTACGGCACGCGCATCGCGCGCCTCGTCCGGAACCAGGCGGCGATGCTGGCGGTGCTCGACCGGATGCACGACGAGGGCGACAAGACGATCACGATCCGGCGGATCGGATGAAATTCAGCACGGGCGTGCCCAACTGCCGGGAAGGCCGGCTCAATCCGATCCGCTCGGTCGACGGCGCCTGGATGCGCGAGGTCGCCGCCGCCGCGGACGCGCTGGGTTATCACTCGCTGTGGCTCAACGAATTTCTGGAAACGGAGCCCCGCGTCGCCGAGCGGTTCGACGACCCGCCGAACTACTACGACCCGCTGGTGACGATCGGCTATCTGGCCGCGCTGACGCGCCGGATCCGGTTTGTGACCAGCACCATCGTGTTGCCGCATCACCATCCGATACTCCTGAACCGCCAAGTGGCGACCCTGGACGTGCTGTCCGGGGGACGGATCACCCTCGGCATCGGGCTCGGCGGCTCGTTGGACGACTTCCGCAGAGTGCGGGGCGATCTCGGCACCTACAACCGGGGCCAGATGATGGACGAGTTCGTCGCCGCGCTGCGGGTGCTGTGGAGCGACCGGAAGGCGACCTTCTCCGGCCGG
>JAJPJL010000073.1 GCA_021324255.1 Bacillota bacterium | reverse complement strand
GCGCGGGTCTGACTCTCGAGCGCAAACGCGTCCTGCGCCTCGCGGGCGATCCCGTAGCGCTCGGCGACGTTCTCGGCGGTTTCGCCCATGCTGTACAGCGGAAACCGCGCCTCCAGACGGGGGTTCGGAAACCGCCACCCCAACGTGGTGTCCTGCAGCAGCACCGGGCCGCGCGGGTACGCCGCGGAGGGCTTGCCCATCACGAACGGCGCACGGGTCATGCTCTCCACGCCGCCCGCGATGTAGACGTCGCCGTACCCGCATGCGATCGCGTGCGCGGCGGCGTGCACGGCCTGCATGCCGGAACCGCAGAGGCGGTTGACCGTTTGCCCCGGCACGCGGTCCGGCAGGCCGGCGATCAGCACGGCCATGCGCGCCACATTGCGATTGTCCTCGCCCGCTTGGTTCGTGCAGCCGAGGACGACGTCCTCGAGCTCATCGGGATCGACCCCGTTGCGCTGCACGACGGCCTGGATGACGTGCGCCGCGAGGTCGTCGGGGCGAACGTCGCGGAGCGCGCCGCCGTACCGGCCGATCGGCGTCCGCACCGCGTCCACGATCACGACCTCTCGCATCGCGTCACTCCCTACCCCCGCCGCCGCTGTCGCGTGCGCGCCGATCCCATCGAATTGCCGCCGGGCCGGCATCCTACCGCCCGCGGTAGGCGGGCGAACGCTTCTCGCGAAACGCCGCGAGCCCCTCGCGGTGGTCGTCGGTGCGGCCCGCGATCTCCTGCAGGCACGCTTCGTACTCCAGCGCGCCCCGCAGGTCGGCGGAGAGGTTGCGCGTCACCCCCCGCTTGATCAGCCCGTAGGCGCGCGTCGGCCCTTGCGCCAGCCGGACGGCCCATTCCATGGTGCGGGGCATCAACTCGCCGTGCGGCACGACGCGATTGACGAGCCCGATCCGCTCGGCCGTCGCCGCGTCCACGGGGTCGGCCAGCATCATCATCTCCAGCGCGCGCCCGACGCCGACCAGGCGGGGCAGGAACCACGTGCCGCCCGAGTCTGGGATCAGGCCGATGCGCGCGAACACCTCGATGAACGTGGCACGGTCGGACGCCACGCGGAGATCCGCGGCCAGCGCCAGGTTGCAGCCGGCCCCCGCGGCGACGCCGTTGACGGCGGCCACCACGGGCTTCTCCATCGCGTGCATGCGGTGGATGATGCGATTGTAGCGGCTGCGCAGCAGGTCGCGAAACGTCCCCCCGCCCTCGGGGATCTCGCGCAGGTCCTGGCCCGAGCAGAACCCTCGTCCGGCGCCCGTCAGCACGACGCAGCGCACCTCGTCCGAGCGCTCGGCGTCGCGCAGCGCCTCGTCGAGCTCCTTCCCCATCGTGGCGGTCATCGCGTTGAGCGCGTCGGGGCGGTCGAGCGTAATGGTCTGGACGCCGTCCTGTATCTCCACCCGGAGCGCCTCAGGCATGAGCCTGTCCTCCCAGCCCGGCCGCGACGCGGGCCACCGCGACCCCGGTGCCGCGCCGCGCCGCCGCGGGTCGATCCTCACCGGGGTGCGTCCGGTCCACCAGGCGGCGCGCGGTCGCGAATACGCTGTCGAGCATGGCTTCCGTGAGCTTGCCCGTGTTGGTGTTCTGCCGGCTCGGGTGATAGCTCGCGATCAACGCCGGCCACGCCGGCCCAAGCTCATACGCCGCGCCGTGGGCGAAGCGGAGACCTCGCACGTCCGCGCCGCGCGCGCCGAGGAGCTCGCGGCACACGTCGAATGCGACGCGGCCGAGCGCCAGGTAAACGCGCACGCGCGGGAGCAGGGCGATCTCGCGCCGCAGAAACGGCCGGCACCGCGCGAACTCGGCGCGCGTCGGCTTGTTGCCGGGCGGCGCGCAGCGCACCGGCGCGGTCATGTACGCGCCGAGGAGACGCAGCCCGTCGTCCCGCCGCTCGGAGGTTGGCTGATTGGCAAAGCCCGCGCGGTACATCGCGCGGACGAGCCAGGCGGCGGAGCCGTCTCCGGTAAACATCCGCCCGGTGCGATTGCCGCCATGGGCGGCCGGAGCGAGGCCGACCACGAGCAGCGCCGCCTCCGGGTCGCCGAACCCCGGGACGGGCCTGCCCCAGTACGTCCACCCGCGGAACTCGGGCTTGCCCCGAGCGGCGACCGCTTCGCAGTGGCGGCGCAGTCGGCGGCAGGCGCCGCACGCGACGATGTCCCGCCTGAGCCGCGCGAGGGAGTCCGCCCGCGCGTGGCCCGGCGCGGTCATCGGCCGCTCCACGCCGCGCGCCGTTTGTCCAGGAACGCCCGGATGCCCTCGCGGGCGTCCTCGGTGCCGAACAACAGGTGGAAACACCGGCGCTCGAAGAGCACACCGTCCGCGAGCGGCGTCTCGAACGCCTGCAACACCGCCTCCTTGGCCATGCGGACGGCGATCGGCGGCTGCGCCGCGATCTCGCGCGCGAGCGCCTTGGCCTCGTCCAGGCAGATCTCCACCGGGACCACCCTCGACACCAACCCCGCGCGGCGCGCCTCCTCGGCCGTGATGGGCTGCCCCGTGAGGATCATCTCCATCGCGCGGGACTTCCCGACCGCCCGCGTGAGCCGCTGCGTGCCGCCGGCCCCGGGCATCACCCCAAGACGAATCTCGGGCTGGCCGAACTGCGCGGTTTCCGATGCGATGATGATGTCGCAGAGCATCGCCAGCTCGCACCCGCCGCCCAACGCGTAGCCGCTGACGGCCGCAACCAGCGGGGTCGCCACTCGCCGGATCCGCTCCCACTGCTGGAAGCGGTACCCGCGCACCATATCGCCGGTGCCCGCGCCCGCCATCTCCCGCACGTCCGCGCCGGCCGCAAAGACGCGCGACCCGCCCCACAGCACGGCGCACCGCACCCGCGCATCGTGATCGAACCCCTCGAGGGCGGCGGCGAGCTCCTCCATGAGCGCCTGGTTCAATGAGTTGAGGACCTGCGGGCGGTCGAGGGTGACGACCGCGATGGGCTCTTCGATGCTGACCGTGAGATGCTCGTACGCCATCCTCGGCTCCCTTCGTCCTCGAGATCGGCGCCTACCGCGGCGTCAAGATGGCGGGGAACCCGGCCTTGTCAAGATTGTCCGCCAGCGCCTGCGCGGTCGTGCCGTCCACGTACCCGCCGACCCACACACGGTACGGCGGACCCTCGACCAAGGTGACCGCGTAGCCCAGCGATCGGAGCCGCAGGGCGAGCGCCGCCGCGTTCTGCCTCGTATCGAACGCGCCGACCTGGACGTGAAACCTGCTCACTTCGGCCGGTACGCCCGAGCCTCCGGCCGATGCCGCGCCAGTACCGCCCGCCGCCGGGGTGGCCGCGCCGGATGCTGCGGATCCGGGCGCCTGCTGTGGTGCCGGGGGCGCGCCGGAGGCGCCCGGCGCCGCGGTTGCCGCATCGGGAGACGCCGGGGTGACCGGTACGGGCGCGGCCGCCTGGGGCGCCGGCGGGGACGACGGAGTATTGCCGGTCGCATCGGACGGCGGCGCCGCCGGCGCGCCGGGTGGATTGGCGGCGCTCGGCGCCGGCGTCCCGCCCAGGCTGCCGCCGGAGGTCCCGCCGGGGACGGTGCCGCCCGCCGCCGCAGGCGCGGGTTCCGAAGGCACGGGCGCCGGCGGAGCCCCGGCAGATCTCGCCGGCGGCGGCGCCGAGCGGAACGCGCTCTGCCCGAGGAGATACCCCGCCCCCAAGGAAGCCGCGAACAGGACGGCGACGACCAGCGCTACGATCGCGAGACGGCCCGACTTGACCAACGCGTTCACCGTTCCATGGACTGCGCCGGGACCTACGCCCGTCACACTGTTCGCGGGCTTGGCGCCGCCGCTCCTTCCTACGAACCTGCCGGGCGTTTCCCGCGGTGCGTGCCCCTCAATGAAACACGCGGCGATACCGATGGTAGGCCACAAGCAACGTGGCCCCGACCAGGGTCGGAAGATAGTACGACAACGTCCGGTCCAACAGCACCCCGCTTCGGGCCAGGACCGGCGGCACGACGTGCGGCGCAAGCAGCGCGATCATCCCCACTTGGGAGACCTCGGTGACGCCGACGCCGCCCGGCACGAGCAGCGCCATGCCCAGCATGGCCGCGGCGACGTACGTAAACGCCACGAACGTGGGCGAGAGCCCGGTGCCCATCGCCCAAAACACCGTGCAGACGCGGGCGAGATCGAGCCCCGCGACGAGCGCCGTGATGAGGCCGAGCGTCCCGAGCGTGCGGCCCTCCCGCCAGACAAGAATGCTGTCGCACAGCGCGTCGGTCAGGCGCCGCGCGCGCGCGCGGAGATGCGCGGGGAGCGGCAGCCGTCCGATCCCGCCGCGCATCCACCCGCGCACTCGGAGCGGAACGGCGGCGAGCAGCCCGGCGCCCACGGCGAGCGCGGCGATGAGCGCCACCAAAAACCCGGTCGCCGCGATCATGCGATGCGGCAACAACACCCCGGCGACGAAAAACGCCGCCATCATCAGCACGATGTCCAAGAGCCGCTCCACGAGCATCGCCGAGGTGGACTGGCCGAGACCCGTGCCGTAGGATCCCTTGAGCATCATGATCTTGGCCACCTCAAAGCTCCGCGCGGGCGTGACGCTGCCCGCGGCGACGCCGGCGAGAATCGAGATGACGGCGAACCGGAGCGAGATCACGGTCCCCGTCAGCCGCGCCACCATGTACCGCCAGCGCAGCGCCTTGACCACGATCTGCAGCGCCGTCCACAGCACCGCGAGCCCCAAGAGATCGGGGCGAACGCCGCGGAGCGCGATCCCGAGCTGAGAGGGGTTGATCGTCGCGGCGAACACCGCCAGGATGGCGACGCCGCACGCGGCAAGCGCGTACCCCACCCACCGGACCGGCGCGGCCGCCGGCGCCGGCACGACGGCGGGGCCGCTCACGGGGCGCTCACGCCCACCGGTGGCGTCCCGCCGGGTCCGTCGGAGCCCTAGACGCCGAGCCCCGCACGGTACCGCGCGAGTCGCTCGCGCCTGCCCGCGAGGTCGCGGGCGCGCTCACGGTCCGCCGCCACGATTTCGGCGGGCGCCTTTTCCAAGAACGACGGGCTGCGGAGACGTTGCTCCAGCCGGGCGAGATCGCGTTCCACCTCCTCCATCTGCTTCGCGAGACGCCGGCCCGCGGCCGCGCGCGCGGCATCGGATCCGACCGGCACGGCGATCTCGATCTCGCCCCACACCATGGAGACCGCGCCGGCCGGGCGCGCCGCATCCTCGCCGGCCGCCGCCACGGTCAGCGCCGACGCCCGGATGAGCGGCGCCACGTAGCGGCTGGCGTCCTCGAGCGCCGCGCGGCGCGCCGCCGGCGCGAACACGACCACCGGCAGCAGCTCGTGCGGCGCGATGCCGAGATCCGCCCGCATGCCGCGAACGGCGTGCACCAGACCGGCGACCTCGGCCATCGCGGCGTCGGCGTCCTGGTCCACCTGCCGGGCCACCCACGCCGCGCGGTCCGCCGGATCCTCCGGCACCGGCCATGCGGCGTGCATGATCGTCTCGCCCCGGTGCGGCAGCGCCTGCCAGACCTCCTCCGTCAGCGACGGCATGATCGGGTGCAACAGCACCATGGTATCGGCGAGCACGCGCGCCAGCACGCGGCGCGTGCCCTCCGCCGCCCGGCCGCCGTGGCGCAGGTTCGCCTTCGCCATCTCCACGTACCAGTCGCAAAACTCGCTCCAGATGAACGCGTACAGCGCCGCGCAGGCGTCCCGGAACTCGTACGCCTCGAGCGCCGCGGTGACGTCCGCGGCCGTGCGGGCGAACCGGCCGACGATCCAGCGATCGGGGAGGGTGTCGCCGTTCCCGGAGGCGTCCCCGCCCCTCCCGGACGGGCCCGCGACGGCGCCGTCCGGCGCCCCCGCGCCGTTCCCGGCGGGCGCCGCGTCGCCGAGCGCGAGCCGCACGAAGCGCGCGGCGTTCCAGATCTTGTTCGCGAAGTTGCGCGTGTCCTCGACCATCTTCTCGGAGAACCGGAGATCCTGCTCGCCCGTACAGCGGTTGATCAGGGCGAACCGCAGGGAATCCGCGCCGTACCGCTCGACGAGCTCCAGCGGATCCGTCCCCGTCCCCAGGCTCTTGCTCATCCGGCGGCCCTCGATGTTCAGGACCGTCGGATTGATGTACACGTCGCGAAACGGGACCTCGCCCATGAACTCGAGCCCGAACATGATCATCCGCGCCACCCACAGGAAGATGATGTCCCGCGCCGTGACGAGCACGCTCGTGGGGTAGAAGTAGCGCAGGTCGGGCGTCTCACGCGGCCAGCCGAGCGTCGCAAACGGCCACAGCGCCGAACTGAACCAGGTGTCGAGGATGTCCGGATCCTGCGTGAACACGTCGCCGCCGCAGGCCGGACACCGCGCCGGCGCGGCCACGCTCGCGACGACCTCGCCGCACGCGCAATACCAGATCGGGATGCGGTGTCCCCACCACAGCTGCCGGCTGATGTTCCAGTCCCGGATCCCCTCCATCCAGTCCAGGTAGACCTTCGCCCAGCGCTCCGGGTGAAAGCGCACGCGGCCATCGCGCACCGCCTGAATCGCCGGCGCGGCGAGCGACTTCATCCGGCAGAACCACTGATCCGAGATATAGGGCTCGATGACCGTCTGGCAGCGATCGCACCGGCCGATGTTCGTCGTGTACGGCTCCTCCCGTTCCACCACGCCGGCCGCACGTAGGTCGTCCGCGATCTCCGTCCGTGCGGCGGTCCGATCCGTGCCCCGGTACTTTGCCCCGCCGAGGTCCGTCACGCGGCCGTGCTGGTCGAGGCACGTCAGCACCGGAAGCCCGTGCTCGGTACCGATCTCGTAGTCCAACGGGTCATGGCCGGGCGTGATCTTCACCGCGCCGGTGCCGAAGCTGCGCTCCACCCGCCGGTCGGCGATCACCGGCACCGCCCGCTCCACGATCGGCACGATCACCCGCGTACCCACCAGCGCGCGGTACCGCTCGTCGCCGGGGTGGACCGCCACGGCCACGTCGGCCAGGATGGTCTCCGGACGCTGCGTGGCGATGACGAGGCCCGGGCCGCCGTGCTCGCCCCGGTACCGAAGGTAGTAGAGGGTGCGCTCCTCCTGCACGTACTCCACTTCGAGGTCCGAGATGCTCGTCTGGTCCTTGACGCACCAGTTGATCATCCGCTTGCCCTTGTAGATGAGGCCGTTGCGGTACAGGCGGATGAAGCACTCTTCCACCGCGGCGTAGTATGCGGGGTCCATCGTGAAGATGGCGCGGTCCCAGTCGCAGGAGAATCCCAGCCGCTGCATCTGGCCGAGGATGGCGGTGCCGATCTGTTCCTTCCACTTCCACGTCTCCTCCAGGAAGCGCTCCCGCCCCAGATCGAAGCGCGTCTTGCCCTCTCGGGCCAGGCGCCGTTCCATCACGACGTGGACCGCGATGCTCGCATGGTCCATGCCGGGTTGCCAGAGGGTGTCGTACCCGCGCATCCGGCTCCAGCGGGCAAGGCAGTCCTGCAGGCCGTTGTTGAGGGCGTGCCCCATGTGCAGCTCGCCCGTGACGTTCGGGAGCGGCATCATGATCGCGTACGGCCGGCGCCGGGAATCGGGGACGGCGTGAAAGTCGCCTCGCGCGAGCCAGGTCGCGTACCAGCGCCGCTCCGTCTCGGCCGGATCGTAGGTCGTCGGCAATTCCTGCATCGTCTGGTCCCTCCTCGCCGCATACCGATACCCATAACAAACGCCGCTTCGCCTAAGGGCGAAGCGGCGCTCCGCGGTACCACCTTCGTTCCGGCACGGGTCCGTCCCCGCCCTCCCGGCGGACACGTCCGCCGCACCGGCTCTATCGCGCGATCACGGGCGCGATCCGGAGGCCGCCGCGCACTCACGCGCCGCGGCCCGCTCGCTCGGGGGTGACGTTCGGTCCGGCGTCCCGGGGAGCTCGCACCCTGCCCTCCCCTCGCTCCTGGCCCGCCCCGACCTACTCCTCCCCTTCATCGCGTCGCACTGCGATTGGGTGTTATTGTACCGTGGCCCGCCGGGAGCGTCAACGCGCCGGCGCGACATGCTCGGCATGCTACGGCATGCTACACTCGAAGACGTGAGCCTCGCCCGATTCCATCCCCTCGTCGCCGGCTGGTTTGCCGCACAGTTTGACGCGCCGACCCCCGCCCAGGCGGCGGGGTGGGACGCGATCGCGCAGGGGCACGATACGTTGATCGCGGCGCCGACAGGGTCCGGCAAGACGCTTGCCGCGTTCCTCTGGTCCCTCGATACGCTCATCCGCGAGGGCGCGGCCGGCGGGCCCCGGGACGAAACATACGCGGTGTACGTGTCGCCGCTCAAGGCGCTCGGCAACGACATCCAGCGCAACTTGGTGACGCCGCTCGGGGAGCTCAGGGATCGCGCGGCGGCGCACGGCGGCGCGGTGCCTGCCGTTCGCGTTGCCGTACGCTCCGGCGACACGCCGGCCGCGGACCGCGCGCGGATGGTGCGGCGCCCGCCTCACATCCTAATCACCACGCCGGAGTCGCTGTATATCCTGCTGACGGCGCAGGGCAGCCGGGCCTTCCTGAGGTCCGCCCGCACGGTCATCGTCGACGAGATCCACGCCATCGCCGGCGACAAGCGCGGCGCGCACCTCGCGCTGTCCCTGGAACGCCTGGATGCGCTCACCGGACGGCGTTGCCAGCGCATCGGCCTGTCCGCGACCCAGCGTCCGATCGAGGAGATCGCGCGGTTGCTCGTCGGCGTCGACCCCGCCGGCCGCGCCCGCCCGTGCACGATCGTCGACACGGGCCACCGCCGCCCGTGGCAGCTCTCGGTGGAGGTGCCGGGGCCGCCGCGCGGGCCCATCGCCACGCACGAGATGTGGGAAGCGATCTACGACCGGCTCGCCGCCGCGGCCCGCGCGCACCGCACGACCCTCGTCTTCGTCAACACCCGCCGCCTCGTGGAGCGGGTGGCGCATCATCTCACGCTGCGGCTGGGCGAGGGACAGGTGGCGGCGCATCACGGCAGCCTCTCCCGCAGAACGAGGCTCGACGCGGAGGAGCGGCTGCGCACCGGCCGGGTCGCCGCCGTCGTGGCCACGGCGTCGTTGGAGCTCGGCATCGACATCGGGCACGTGGACCTCGTGTGCCACCTCGGCGCGCCCCGCGCCATCGCGACCCTGCTGCAGCGTGTGGGCCGTTCGGGGCACCGGGTCGCGGAGACCTCGAAGGGCATCCTGTTTCCCCTCACCAGGGACGACCTGCTCCAGGCCGCGGCCGCGATCCGCGCCGCGCGGGCGGGCGAACTCGACGGCGTCGTCGTGCCGCACCAGCCGCTCGACATTCTGGCGCAGCAGATCGTCGCCGCCGTCGCCGCCGAGGAGACCGGCGAGGACGCCCTGTGGGATCTCGTGCGCCGTGCGTATCCGTTTCGCGCGCTCCCGCGGCGGGAGTTCGATCAGGTCGTCGAGGCGCTCAGCGAGGGCGTCGCGCGCCGGCTGGGACGCACGACGGCGCTCGTCCACCGCGACGGCGTTCACCGGGTCCTGCGCCCGCGACGCGGCGCCCGCCTGGCGGCGATCACCTGCGGCGGCGCCATCCCCGACACGGCCGACTACGACGTGATCCTGGAACCGGACGAGACCGTGGTCGGCACCGTGAACGAGGATTTTGCCGTCGAGAGCATGGCCGGCGACACGTTCCTGCTCGGCAACACGTCATGGCGGATCCGGCGCGTCGAGGCCGGGCGCGTGCGCGTCGTGGACGCGCGCGGCGCCCCGCCGTCCGTGCCGTTCTGGCTCGGCGAGGCGCCGGCCAGGTCGCCCGAGTTGTCGGCCGAGGTGG
>JAJPJL010000125.1 GCA_021324255.1 Bacillota bacterium | reverse complement strand
GACCCGCACACCACGACGGCGACCGCGACGCGGAACATGATGGAAAACGTCTACGACACGCTCGTGACCGTCGACCCGATGCTGCGGGTGCAGCCCAGCCTCGCGGCCTCCTGGACCACATCTACGGACGGGCTGACCTGGACGTTCCGGCTCCGGCCGAACGTGAAGTTCCACAACGGCCGCACGATGACCGCGGACGACGTGGTGTATTCGCTCAACCGCATCCGCGATCCCAAGACCAAGTCGCCCCGGGCGTCCGACTTCGCGGTCGTCGACAACGTCTCGGCCGCGGACCCGCTCGCGGTGACGATCCGGCTCAAGCAGCCGTTCTCGCCGCTGCTCGCCAAACTGGCGCTGTCCACCAACGTCATCGTGCCCCGGGAGGTCGTGGAGCGGGACGGGGACCTCAACAAGGAACCCGTGGGGACCGGCCCCTTCCGGTTCGTCGGCTACACGCCGCAGCAGCGCCTGACCCTCGTCCGCAGCGGCGACTTCTGGGGCAGCGACGCCACGGGGCGGCGGTTGCCGTATATCGACCGCATCGAGTTTGTCTTCTACCCCGACGCGGTCGCGCGGTCGACCGCGCTGCGCACCGGCAACGTGGACTGGATCGAGTACGTGCCGTCCTCCGACGTGCAGAGCCTGCGGAGCGACCCAAACGTGACGGTTGTCGGCGGGCTCTCCGCGAACTTCCGCGCCCTGTACATCAACAACGCCGTGGCGCCGTTCAGCAACGTCAAGGTGCGCCAGGCGATGGCCTGGGCCATCAACCGCAAGGAGATCGTCGACACCGCGCTGTTCGGCGTCGGCGGGGTGGTGGCGACGGGCACGGCGATCCCGCCGGGCGGCTACTACGCGCTCACCAAGAACGTGTATGACAGGGTCGACGTCGACCGGGCGAAGCGCCTCCTCGCCGAGGCCGGGTTCTCCAACGGCATCGACGCGGAGCTCTACGTGACGAGCACGTACGACTTTCTCCGGGCGCCGGCGGAGCTGATCCAGGCGCAGCTCGCGCGGATCGGCATCCGGACCAAGATCGTCGCCGCCGACTGGAGCGTGTACCTGCCGACCGTGTTTCAAAAGCACTTCACGCTGACGATCCTGGGGACCTCGGGGCAGACCGATCCCGACGACTACCTGTACAACAACTTCCACACCGGCGCCGGCAACAACTTCGTGGGGTACTCCGACCCGCAGTTCGACAAGCTCGTGGAGCAGGCGCGCCTCGTGACCGCCGAAGCGAAGCGGCGCGCGCTGTACGAGCAGGCCCAGCTGCGGCTACAAGAGACGGTGCCGATGGTGTTCTTGTTCCACTCCACGCAGTACGAAGCGGTGCGCCGGAACGTCCACGGCTACCGCCACTGGCTCAACACGTCGTACATCGGGCTGCGGACGACGTGGTTGACGGAACGGTAGGCGCTCACACGGCGGTCCCGGACGGCGGGGGCAGCGCCTCGAGGTAGGCCGTAATGACGGCGTTCCCAAGCGCGCCGGGCCGGCGGCGGCGGACCGGCGCGATCGCCTTCGGCCCGCGGATGCCGAGCATCTTCATGGCCGCGAGCGCGACTGGAACGCGCTTCCGCCGCCGCTGCTCGTGCGTCCGGAGCACCGACGCCGCCGATGGGCGGTATCCGCGCCAAAGCCGGCGTTACGGTCGGTGTTCGGCGTCGAGCACGGCGGGCGGCGTCACCATGTCCAAGAAGGCCCGGGCAATGCGCGGCAGGCGCCGGTCACGGTGGTAGACAAGGAGAATGTCCCGTTCGATTCGCAGCCCCTCGATGGGGATCACGCGCAGGCGGCCCGCCGCGGCGTCCGCGCGCACCGCCTGTTGGGAGAGGATCGACACGCCGAGGTTCGCGGCCACGGCTTGTTTGACCATCTCGCCGCCCTCGAGCTCCATGGCGGGGGCGATGTGGATGCCGGCCCGGTGCAGGGCGTCGTCCACGACGTCGCGGGTGCCGGATCCCCGCTCGCGCAGGATGAACGGCTCGTGAGCCAGGTCCGGGATTCGCACCGAGGGCATCGAGGCGAACCGGTGCTCCGGCGCGGCCACGAGCACCAGCTCGTCCGTGGCGATCGGCACCGTCTCGAGGTCCGGAAACGTCACCCGCCATCCCACGACACCGAGGTCGACCTCGCGCCCGAGGAGCCACTCCTGGATGCGCCGCGTTCCCGCCACGCGCAGCGCCAGCTCGACGCGGGCGTGCGCCTCGCGAAACCGCCGTAGCAGGCCCGGCAGCCAATAGGCGGCCGGCGTCGGGGTCGCGCCGATCGCGAGCCGCCCGCGCCCGAGCCCCTTGACGTCGTCGATCGCGCGCCGGGTCTCGTCGATCAGGGCGAGAATCCGGCCCGCGTAATCGTCGAGAATCCGGCCCGCCTCGGTCACCCGGACCGATTTCCCGGCTTGCTCGAACAGCTCGACCCCAAACTGCCGCTCGAGCTCTCCGACTTGGATGCTCACCGACGGCTGGCTGATCTTGAGTTCCGCGGCCGCGCGCGAGAAGCTCCCCGACTTCGCGACGGTATGAAAGATCTTCAATTGGTGCAGGTTGATGGCCATCGAGCCGTCCCCGGGTCCTACTATAACAGGGCCGCCTCGCTGTGAGGAGGGGCGCCGGCCGGATGTTAGAATGGAGGCAACCCATGGACCGGCGCGGCCGCGTCGCAGGCGGTGCCGGCCGCCGAGGTGAGGCCATGACGGAGCGTGACCGGATCCGGCTGACCACCATGGTGGCCTGCGCGGGCTGAGCCTCCAAGCTGAGTCCCACGGACCTGGCGCACGTGTTGCGCCACCTGCCACCGATCACCGATCCCGCCGTCCTCGTCGGCACGAACACCGCGGACGACGCGGGCGTCTACCGGCTCACGCCGGATCTGGCGCTCGTCCAGACCGTCGACGTCTTTACGCCGATCGTGGACGAGCCCTACTGGTTCGGCGCGATCGCCGCCGCGAACGCGCTGAGCGACGTCTACGCGATGGGCGGCGTGCCGAAGCTCGGGCTCAACATCGCGACGTTCCCCCGCAGCCGGTTGTCGCTCGACATCCTCGGCGAGATCCTCCGCGGCGGCAGCGACAAGTGCGCCGAGGCGAGCGTGACCATCATCGGCGGCCACACGATCGACGACCCCGAGCCCAAGTACGGGCTCGCCATCACCGGGTTCGTGCACCCCGACCGTGTCGTCACCAACGCCGCCGCCGAGGCCGGCGACGCGCTCGTCCTGACCAAACCGCTCGGCATGGGTGTGATCACGACCGGGATCAAGCAGGGGCACACGTCGCGCGAGACGGTGGACGAGGCGATCCGCATCATGGCCGCGCTCAACCGCACCGCGGCGGAGGCGATGATCGAGACGGGCGTGTCCGCCGCCACGGATATTACCGGGTTCGGCCTGCTCGGTCACCTGCACGAGATGACCCGCGCGGCCGGCGTCCAGGCGCGCGTCCACCTCGCGGCGGTTCCAATCCTCGAGGAGGCGTGGAGCCTGGCGCGGCGCGGGGCCGTCCCCGGCGGGACGCAGCGCAACCGCGCGGCGTTGGAGCGCGCGGTGCGCTGGGACGGGGTGGCGGACGAGGCGCAGGTGCTGCTGTGCGACGCGCAGACGTCCGGGGGGCTCCTGATCGCGGTCCCGGAGAGCCGCGTCGATCGGCTGGTGGGAGCGCTCCGGGAGCGGGGGACGCCGGCGGCCGCCGTGATCGGTCAGGTGAGCGGCCGCGGGGAGGGCGAGATCACCGTGGTCGCGCGCTGACGTGGGCGCCGCGGGGCCGGAGGTGCTCGCGGGCGTAAGTGAACAGGTGCTGCTGCGCATACCCGGCGAGCGGGCCGAAGCGGGCCCGCGCGAAGGCGCGAATGTCGCGCAGCGGCCGCGGCCGGCCCTCGAAGTACAAGCGCTCCATGGCCCGCCAGACCCACACGTCCACCGGAAACGCCGTCGTGTGCCCGAGGCCGAACAGCAGGATGCAATCCGCGACCTTGTCGCCGATGCCCGGCACGGCGCGTAGCGTCTCCCGCGCTTCCTCCTCGGGCATCCGCCCGAGCGCCGCGAGATCCAGCCGCCCGGACGCCACCAGGCGCGCGGCCGCGCGGACGTACGGCGCTCGGTAGCCGAGGTGGCACGCCCGGAGGACTCCGGCCGGCGCGGCGGCGAGCCGCTCCGCCGGCGGGAACGCGTAGCCGGTCTCGTCGACGGGGTCGCCGAGCGCCCGCGCGAGGGCGTCGATCGACCGGCTGATCTTGGGGATGTTGTTGTTCTGCGAGACGATGAACGAGATCAAGACTTCCCACGGATCCTGGATCAGCAGCCCGGTGCCGCGCGTGTGCGGGATGACGCGTGCGAGCACCCGGTCTGCCGCGAGCGCGGCCTCGATCCGCGCGAGGCCGGCCCCCGCCGCCGCGTGCGGGCGGGACCGCGGCCGGTCGCGCACCCCGCCGGGCGCTCCGCCGTCCGCCGTCGCGGGCGTACCGGCGCGCCGCGCGTAGGAGCCTGAGCCCGGCCCGAGGCCGAGGTACCGCGCGATCGCAGCGCGCGCCCCGCCCGTCACCGGCCCGAACAGATGGATGCCGCCCTGGTCCTGCGTTATCCGGACGCGATGGCGGCCGACGATCCCCGTGGCGATCGGACCGCCGTCGTGGCCGTCCTCCCACCGCCACCGGAACGCTTGGCCGGAGTCCAGCGTACGCCGGAGATCGAGGCCCGCGGGCTCGAGCGTCCACACGGGCCTAGATCTCGAGCAGATCCACCCCATCCACCACGAACTGCGACCAGGACTCCAGGCGCGGGTACGCCGCCCGGATTGCCTCGGGGGTCGCAAACTCGCCGGCGAGCTTGGCCGTCTCACGGATCCGGACGCGCGGCGACGGGAGATCGGCGACGTAGACGAGGCCGAAGTGCACGCGGCCCACGGCCTCGACGTCGTCGTTGAGCAGCCCGACCGGCCTGGCCCGCCAGCCCGGCGGCAGGTCGACTTCCTCGGTGAGCTCGCGCTCCATCCCGGCGGCGACACGGTCGGCCGCGTGGTCGCCGTCCCCGGGGTTGATGTGGCCGCCCAGCCCGATGGAGAGCTTGTCGCGAAGCCTGGCCTCGGACCCGCCCCGCGTGCGCTCCACGAGAAAAATTTGCCCGCCGTGACGGAGGATCACGTAGGGGATGACCTGCTTGAGACCCGGGTCGTTCTCGACGCGATCGCGCAGGGTGAAGAACGCGTGGGCCTCGATGGCGTCGAGGTAGGCCGCGAGCCCGTCGCGCGTGAAGCCGTGAAACCCGCCGTGCGGAAACAGCCGCTCCCGCGGCACCACGAGAACCTGCTCGGGCATGCCGTTCAAGTTGTCCCTTGCCGCCGGCAACTCCTGCGCGTCACGCCATGCGGAACTCGTAATCCACGAGGACGTCGTCGTCCGCGTGGATCTTGCCGATCAAGATGCCGGGGTCGGGCGTGAACAGGTGCGGTAGGATCAGCGGGATATCCGCCGGCACCGGCAACGACGGTACCTCGGACAACGGCACCCAGCTGAGCGTGCCTTCATCGGTGGTCACCGGGTCGGCGCTCCCGGACGGCCGCTCGCCGATGAAGACAAAGAGCAGCCAGCGCGCGCCCGTGGAGCGGCTGATCACCGTGAGGATGGCCCGCAGCCGGGCCTTACGGAGCCGGATGCCCGTCTCTTCGTGGACCTCGCGCAGACACGCTTCGTAGGGATCCTCGTCCCGCTCGATCTTGCCGCCCGGCGCATTGTAGAGGCCCTGGTTCGGCGGGTGTCGCCGTCGGAGGAGCAACACCCGGTCGCCGTAGCGGATGAAGCACAGCGTGCGCAGGTGGGTCGGCGCGGCGGGCCGTTGCTCGCCCGTCATCTGGGCCGACCGTTCCGCGCTCCCGCGATCAGGCGACGGCCGGGCCCGCCGGCGGGACCGAACCGGTCCGCCGACCTACGCCCGGTCGCGGCCGGTACGGACGCGCCATGCGCAGCGTGCGGCACGGGCGCGCCGGCTAGGTTAATGTCCCTGGAGCCGGGACAGATCCGCGCGCGCCCACCCTTGAAACACCGAGTCGTAGTAGGCGCTCCCGTGGACGGTGAGCGCCTTTTGAAACTGCGCCGTGGCATCGGGGACGCGGTGCTGCGCCTCGTACACGCGGCCCAGGGTGATGTAGTACAGCGCGTACTGCGGATCCAGCCGGATCGCGTTCTGGAGCTCGGTGACCGCGTCGGAGAGGCGTCCCACCAGCGCGAGCGCCGCGCCGTAGCGCCAGTGCAGGTCCGCGCTGAGCGGGGATGCATCCACCGCGGCCTTGATCTTGTCCACGTCCGCGGGCGTCGCGGCTTGCCACTGAAACGCCGTCTCGTTCTGGGGTGTGTTATTGATCAGGACCTGGAGGTGCCAGGTTCCGGTGTGCGACTCGAGGTCCGTGCCCAGGATATAGAGCGGCGCCGCGAAGTCGAACGTCTTGGGGTTGCCCTTGTGCGGGGGGATCTTGGCCTGGACCATATAGGCTTCGCCCATTGGATCGCTCAGGCGCAAGGCGACCGTCGTGTCCGGCGCCAGCCCCTTGATTCGTACGATCGCGTACGGCAGATCTGAATTCACGAACGTCGTCGCGGGGTCGACCGCGGTGAGCGTGCCGCTCCCGAACAGCGACGCCGACTTGATGCCCTTGGCCAGGGTCACGGATTCGATCTGGTTGGGCGTCTGGCCGGGCGCTGCGCCCGGCGAGGACTGAGCCGCGACGATCGCCGGTGTGCGCGCCTGGAGCATAAGCACCGCCCCGGCCACGAGGATGCCCGTGCTCCACCGGATCTTCATGGTCCCTCCACTGCCTAGCGGAGAATCATGTGGCCCGTGGCGGCGAGTATGAGAAGCGCCAGCAGGACAAAGACGATCACCTGACCATCCCCCCTCGTTCCATCCACCCAGGTCTATCCCCCGGACGGCCGAGGCACAAACATCGTTCCCGCGGGGGTTGTCCGCGCGATCCACCGGCGGCGCCGGCGCGGCGCCCTCGAGAACGCCGATGAGGGGGATGATCGAGCCCCCCTCATCGAGATGCGCACGTACTGATCTCCCGCTGCGGTCGCGGTCAGCGGACGATGAGGTGGCCGGTTGCCCACAGTGTGATGCCGACGAGCGCGAGAAATGCGACGAGTGCCACCGCGTTCACCTCCTTCGCGACGAGATATCACCCGCGGGTTCGCGGGGCGCGGAGCAATTCCTTCTCCGCCGCTCGCGCGCGCCCGCTTAGGCGTCCGGGGCGCCGGCCGCGAACCCGGCCGACACGGGTGAGCTGGGCAGGGACGCCGGTGCGGTTCGCGAAGCCGAAGGTCACATGGCCGGGCGACCCGTCCACGGCCGCGGCCGGGGAGGACACTCATGGGCAAGGGGCATGTCTTTGCGTCGCTCGACGCGCTCCCAGGCAAGCACATCGCGCAGGGCGTCATGATGCGCCCCCTCGCCGGCGAGCACGTCATGCTGACCTGTGTCGACCTGGCGCCGGAGTCGACCGTGCGGCTCCATGAGCATCCGCACGAGCAACTGGGCGTGGTGCTGTCCGGCGAGATCGAGATGCAGATCGGGGACGAACGCCGCGCGCTCGGGGCGGGCGATGCGTACGTGATCCCGGGGGGCACGCGGCATGCGGCCTGGGCGGTCCGCGGACCTGCGCGCGTCCTCGACGTCTTCTATCCGCTGCGGAAGGAATACCTCGACCTGTAGCCGCCACGCCCGGGGCGGGAGCCGGGTGCGGGCCGGGGTCCGGGTCCGGCGCGCGGCGCGCGCGGCTACGAGGCCGGCGTGTAGCGCTCGATCGCGGCGCGCAGGAGCGCCCCGAGGGTGCGCGCCAGTTCGGCCCGCGTGACGATCGCCGCGTCCTCCTGACCCGTGGGCGGCGCTCCGGTGATGCTCAGCGCGACGAGCGTCGCCGCCGCGTCGCGGCGGAGCGGGAGCACGTCGTCCTCCGGCGCCGGCGCTAGCGCCGGGGATTCGGGATCCGCCGCGCCGCCCCACCGTGCGATGCTCGCCGCGGCGGCCGCGATCCAGCGCTTGCCCGCGTCCGTGCGCACCGGCAGGTCGGGCCCGAAGTGGAGGTCGGCGTCGCCGCCTTCCCACACGCCCTCGACCGCCAGCAGTTGCGTGGCCGCAAACGCCGGGTGGCCGAGCGGCACGTCATCGTACCAGTAGATCGGGATCTGCTCGTCGAGCAGCAGCAGCTGCAGGCGGCGCTGCAGATCGGGCCGGGCGGCGAGGACCTGCGGGGCGATCCCCTCCCGCCGGCAGAACACGGCCACCGCGGCGGCGGCGTCTCCGACGGCCCACTCGGTAGGGTGGAGCCGGTACGCTCCGTTGGTGAGGTGGGTCGTTCCGATGTTCTTCGCCGCGGGCAGCACGTTGAGCGTGCGCACCGGGATCATGGCGCGGAGCGGAATCTGGAACGGCTTGGTGTCGATGTCGGTCGTCCGCTCGCCGCAGCCGTGCAGGTCGATCGGGTAAAATCCGATGCCGACGGCGTCCGCAAAACGCGCGGCCCGGGATTCCGGATGCGCGTGCGCGGCGATGTTTTGCTCGACGATCGTGTAGAGCGCCCTGAGGCGCCGGCCCTCGCGCACGTACGGCATCTGCGAGAGGCCGTCGGCGCTCCCCATCACGTCCGGCCGCGGGCGAAGCTCGGGATAGCCGGTGCCGCCGTCGTCGCGCGGCGCTTCGGTTTGCAGCCAGTACAAAAAGCCGAGGCTCAGCAACCGCGCCTCGCGGTACCGGGCGTCCTGCTCCTGGGGCAGCCGATCGACGACCGTGCCGCCGCGGAAGTCGTTGCTCGTCCAGTTGATGATGCTCACGTCCCGCGGCACGCGCGGGTCGTTGAAGTTGTGCGCGTCGAGCGCCCGCCGGTACGTCCAAAACGGACCGCCGGCGCCCGGCGCCGTCGCGAACATCTTGTAGGGCGCGGACCCTGGAAGCCACGGACGGTAGACGAGCGTGTAGGGCTGCGCCTCGCGATTGCGTTCGTAGCCGTCCGGCTTCGGGATCGTGTGATGCTCGCCCGGACAGTATTCCACGGCCACGGGGAAGGTGAAGTTTTGCACACAGGCGAGATTCGGGGTCTCCGGCGCCGACGGCTCACCGGTCTCGGCCCGGGACTCCTGGCCCAGCGCGTACGCCGTCGCCGTGTAGACGAGGACGTCGCCGAGATCGGTGGCGTCGAGGACGTAGTCGGCCCGGAAGCGGATGAATGTCCCGTTCTCCCGGTGCCGGGTCAGCACCGACGCCGCGCGCGCATCGTAGACTTCGGCCGCGACGGCCCGCGTGTGGTAAAACACCTGCAGCGCGCCGCGCTCGTGCGGTCCGGCCATCATCGCTTCCAGCACCGCCGCGCCCGCGCGCGGTTCGAACGACAGGCGGCTCACCCACGCGTTGCCTGGGTTCAGCTGCGGCGCGGCGGCCGCCGCCGGGCTCAGCGTGTACTGCGTGCGATAGTAGTCGCGGATGGCGTTGCGGAGCGCGTAGTAGGAGCCCGTGCCGCCAAACGTCTCGATGTAGCGGTGTTCGTCGAGCGAGGACACGCCCTGCGTGCTGATCTGCCCGCCGGGCCATCCTGTTTCCTCCACCAGGCAGACGCGCTGCCCGAGCCGCGCCGCCCGGAGCGCCGCGGCGCATCCTCCGAGTCCCGCACCGACGACGAGGATATCGCAGACGATCTCGATTTCTTGAGGACCCGGCATGCGGGAACGTTGCTTCGGCGGAGGCGTGGGTGCTCCTGCCGGCGCGCGCGCGCAGACGGGACCGGCCGGCGCTCGGGGAGAACACTGGGGCGGCGATGCCTCCGCGCGCATTCGATGTAGGTTCCCCGTCGCTGTGGTACCAGGGACAGGTGCAGACCGCGCTGGCCCGTGCGGGGGGTCCGCTCTGGCTCGTGCGCGGTCGGGGCAGCCGCGTCTGGGACTCGCGCGGGCACGCCTATCTGGATGCGCGATCCGGCTTGTGGGCGGTCCTGCTCGGATACGGTCGCGACGAGATCGTGGCCGAGGTGACCGCGCAGCTCCGGGCGCTGTCGTTTGCGCCGCTCACCGATGCCGCGGCCCCGGTCGCGGAGGAACTCGCCGCCCGCATCGGCGCGCTCGCGCCCGGGGACCTCGCCAGCGTCGCGCTCGTGCCGACCGGCTCCGAGGCGGTGGACACCGCCCTCAAGTTCGCGCGGCTCTTCCACTACGCCGGCGGCGATCGTCGGCGCCGGATGATCGTCAGCCGCGAATACTCGGCGCACGGCGGCACCTACGCCGGGCTGTCGCTCAGCGATCCCGACCGGGGACTCCTGCGCGGCGTCGGACCGGGCCTGCGGGGCGTCCGCTTCGCTCCCATCCCGTACCGGTACCGGTGCCGCTATTGCGCGGAACAGCCCGCGTGCACGCTGGCGTGCGTCGGCGCGCTCGAAGACGTGCTCGTTCGCGCGGGTCCCGATCGCGTTGCGGCCGTGTTCGCGGAACCGGTGCCGGGACCCGGCGGCGTGATCGTGCCCCCGGATCCGTACTGGCCGGCGGTGCGGGCGCTGTGCGACCGGCACGGGGTGCTGCTCGTCGCCGACGAGGTCGTCACCGGCTGGGGCCGCAGTGGGCGATGGTTTGCGTGCGACCACTGGGACGTGGTGCCCGACCTGTTGGTGCTGGGCAAGGGGATGACCGCCGGCTATCAGACCCTCGGCGCCGTGGTGACGCGCCGCCGCATTGCGGAGCGGCTGGCGGGCCGCGCCGTCCCGCACGGCTTTACGTACAGCGGGCACCCGGCCGCATGCGCGGCCGCGCTTGCGGTCCTGCGGATTCTCGAAGACGAGCATCTCGTGGCTCGCGCCGCCCACCTGGGCCGCCGCCTTCTCGACGGTCTCCGTGCGGAGCTTGCCGGATGTCCGATCGTCGGCGACGTGCGCGGCATCGGGCTGATGGCGGCCGTCGAGCTCGTCGAGGACGTCCGCACGCGCGCCCCGGCCCGGTTGTCCGCGCGGGGGCTGCGCCGTCTCGAGGTGGACCTCCGCAGCCGCGGGGTCCTGTGCTTCGTCGACAATCCCGTGATCGTGGCGCCCCCGCTCGTCGTGTCCGACGACGAGCTCACACGGCTGGTGGAGGCCGTGGGCGCGTCGGTGCGGGGACTCGCGGCGCGGCGCCGCGGCACGCGCGAGTGAGGGGAGGGCATAGCGCATGCAACCTACGGGAGCGACGCTGGACGGCCGGGACGGGATCTTTACCCTGACGCTGCGCAGGCCGGCGGTGCTGAACGCGCTCAACGTCGCGTTGTGCCGGGAGGTGGCGGCCGCGCTCGCTCGCGTCGCGGCGGATCCCGGGGCGCGCGTCCTGGTGCTCACCGGCGAGGGACGGGCGTTTTGCGCGGGCGCCGACCTGCGCGAGCGCGAGGGCGCGACCCTGGAGGCGCTGTGGGCACACAACCGCAGCATCGCGGCGATCCCGGACGCGCTCGAGCGGCTGCCGGTGCCGGCGATCGCGGCCATCAACGGGCCGGCGCTCGGCGGGGGATGCGAGCTGGCCCTGGGATGCGACCTGCGGTGGGCCGCCGAGACCGCCGTGCTCGGGTGCCCCGAGGTGACGCGCGGCATCATGCCGGCAGCGGGCGCGACGCAGCGGCTCCCGCGACTGATCGGCTCCTCGCGCGCCATGGCGCTCGTGTATACCGGCGCGCACGTCACCGCGACGGAAGCCTACCGCATCGGACTCGTGGACGCGGTGGTCCCCGGGGGCCGGCTCATGCCCGCGGTCTTGGAGGTGGCGGGGGTCATTGCGGCCAACGCGCCGCTCGCGATCCGCGCCGCGAAGCAGGCGATCCGCGCCGGAATTGCCCGTGGCCTCGAGGAGGGGCTCGAGCTCGAAGGCCGGCTGCAGCGGCAACTGTACGAGACCGAGGATTGCCGCGAAGGCATCGCCGCGTTTCGCGAGCGGCGCGCGGCCCGCTGGGTCGGTCGCTGATGGGCGGTCGCGACGTCGAGCCGGCTCGGCCGCTCATTCGCGCTGACCCCGTCGCCGGCCCGTGCTGGCCCGGTTCGCATTGTGCGCCGGCTCGGCCGCCGATGTGTGCCGGGGGTCAGGTTCGGCCGACGGCAAACCCAACCATCAGCATCGTGAAGACGAAGCCCGCCAGCACGAGGTACAGCCAATCCCGCCGCGCCGCGAACGTCACGGCCGCGACGGCAACGCTCACGACCGGGGTCGCCATGAGGAGGAGCAGTCCGACGTCCGTCACGGCGGCGGCCTGGGGCGGCAGGAGTTCGTGCAGGACCACCCGGAGCGCGTGCGGATCCTGCTCCGAGCTTCCAGAGAGGTGCTCCGGGGACAGCAGCACGGCGCGCATGCCGGCGTGGGCCACGAACAAGGCGACGCCGATCAGGATGATGGCCCCGGCCGTCACGACCCCCCAGCGCAAGACGCGGCTGATCGCGGCGTCGGCGCCGGCAGCGCCGGCCGCCGTCTGCGGGTCGGCGCTGCGATCGACGGCGACGCTACACATGGAATCCTCGAAGGACCATCTCGACCGCCGTGACCGCGAGCACCGGGATGAACAGCTTGCGGATGGTCACGTTGCGCAGGCGCTGCATCACGCGCGTGCCGCTCCACGCGCCGGCCAGTACGCCGAGCGCGACGGGTGCCGCGATCAACGGGTGGATGTCGCCCCGGGCAAAGTAGACCCCCGCGCTGGCCGCGGCCGTCACGCCGATCATGAAGTTGCTCGTCGCCGTCGACACTTTCATCGGCAGGCGCATGACGATGTCCATCGCAAGCACCTTGAACGAGCCGCTGCCGATGCCGAGGAGTCCGGAGAGGACGCCGGCCACGTACATCATCGCACCGCCTGGAAGCACGCCCGTCGCGGTGTACGGCACACGCTGTCCGAGCGCGCGATCGAAGTACTCACCCGACAACCCGAGACGTTCGGCCAGCGGATCCGGAGGGACCTCGCCCGGGACTTCGACCGTCAACCGGCCCAGCAGCGCGACGGCCGAGTAGGCGAGCAGGATGCCGAACACGATGTACAGCCAGCGCGCTGGGACATGACCGGCGAGAAATGCGCCCGAAAGCGCCCCCACGGTGGTCGCGACCTCGAGCGCGATCGCGATGCGGAGGTTTGCGATGCCGCCGCGCACGTAGGCCGCCGCCGCCCCGCTGCTCGTCGCGATCACGGAGACAATGCTGGCGCCGACGGCGTAGCGGATCGGCAACCCGAGAAGCAGCGTCAGTCCCGGGACGATGATGATGCCCCCGCCCAGGCCGAGCAGGGCGCCGAGCACGCCCGCTACCACGGACAAGGCGAGGATCTCGATGAACACGTCGAAGCCGCTCCCCCCAACCGGCGTGCAGCGGTCCCTATGTTCACCCGCGGAACGCGCGGGGCCTGCCCGCGGCGCGCCCGGCGTAGGGATTGGCGTCGTTCAATCGGCGCTTCAGGATCTGGAGCCCGAAGCGGCTTACTTTACGACGCTCGGAGGAGGACAGCGCGGCGGATTCGTGGTCTTCGACCTCAAAGACTCCAGCGACCTGCCGCGGATCGCGGAGCCCTTCTTCATGGGGCTCAATGCGACCGTGGAATTTACGCCCGTGATGAACGCCGATGACCTGAAGGCGGGTCTCGGCAAGATGAAGCTCTAGACACGTCGCGACGGAGGGGCGGCGCCCTGGCCGCCCCTCCCGACTCCCCGGTGAATCTCGTCGTGAGACTGTACCTGATGCAGCACGGGGAAGCGACGTGGGCGGAGTTCCCGCCTACATGGCCGGCATCGCCGGCGTGGCGACATGCCACGTGCCGTTTTGCGGCCCGGGCTTTCCGTCGCCGCCGACGTCTCCCGGTTTCGTGTCGGGTGCGTACCGGTACAGCGGGTGACCGTTGTAGGTGACCTGCGAGCCGTTGGCCGTTTTCACGACCGCGAGCTTACCCGGCAGGGAAGAAGGCCCGGTCGGTGTACCCGTGCTGGTGAGCGGGGGCCAGAAGCCCGCGCAGCCGCCGGTGCACGCACTCGTCGTGGCCGTGTCCGAGGTGAGGTAATACAGCGCTAGCCCCTTGCCGTCGACGAGGATCTGTCGCGATTGCCCCCCTACCGTCGCGTTTGCGACGTTCACGGTCATGGCCGCTTGCGAGTCGCCGGGTAGCGGGCCGACGCCCGCCATCGCCGCCATCACGAGCAGCGTTGCGCTTCCAAACCACGCCCACCGCTTGCTCCTCATGCCGCACACCTCCCGCGGATTTTGACTCGGTACACCGAGGGGCTGGTCCAATGCGCGGACCGCGCGGCCTGCTGCACGAGATGGCGGCCGGTGATGCTCACTCGGCCTCGGAGTACGGCCCCCCCGCGCCGCACGCCCAGCTCCCGTCCTCGCCGCGCCCGCTGTTTTCTCTTGTGGCCCGCCACCGCTCCTGCCACAGGCGACGACCTCACATTTGAACGTTTCGCGCGGCTGCCGGGCATCGCCGGGAGCCATAATCGAAGCGCCTCCAGGAGTCCCGGATTCGTCGGAGTATAGTGTCCGTGATGGACTCGGCGACGTTGCCAATCCGTGTGGACAAGAGCCACCTGGTCACGATCGGCGAGCGTCTCTACGCCGAAAGCGTCGAGTTGATTCGCGAGCTGGTCAATAACGCCTATGACGCCGACGCCACCCAAGTCCACGTGTCCATCAGCGATGCGGAGATACGAGTCGAGGACGACGGCCTCGGGATGGATCTCGACGGCTTACGCGAGTATTTCACCATTGGCACGTCGGACAAACGCCTTCATCCCAAGTCTCCGCGGTTCGGGCGTCCGCGGATCGGCCAGTTCGGGATCGGAAAATTCGCCACGCTATCTGCCTGCGAACGATTCGTCGTATTCACCCAGCGTGGTTCGTTTGCGGCGGAAGTCGTGTTTGACAAGCAGGCCTGGGAGGGCGCCGATGACCGCTGGGATCTGCAGCCCCGCACCACGGTCTCGGACGCTACGGCAGCCAACGAATTCGGAAGGACCGCGCTACCTTGACCTCGCCGCGCTTGAGCAGCGCTTGGACGTCCCTGTAGTGGTCGTCCGGTAGCGACCAGAGTTCCGCACCCGCACGAATGGCGGAACCCGCCAACAGGAGATCAACGGTCTTGCCCGTCTTGCCGGCCTCAGCAAGCCCTTTGCCGATGGTTGCCGCAATGTAACTGGCCTCGCCGTCAACTTCCACATGGGGGAGGGATCGAAAGTCCGCTTCGCGGACACTGTACTCGTGCGGGTCACGAATCCCACTGAGCACCTCGACGAGAATGGGGGTGGCGACGGCAGCCTCTCCGGTGGCCAGGGCCCGGCGGACCTCCTTGACGATACGCGGATCTGGCGCCGGACGGAGGTACGTGATCCACACGGAAGCGTCGATGAGCCGCAGCAACTAGCTGCCCTCACGCATGGCCCGGACGTCCGCGGGGGTCCATCGGATCGAGCTTGTCCCGGCAGCCGATATGAGGCTTCGGGTACGGTGGCGTTTCACGAACTCCCGCAGGGCGACTTCGACGGCCTCACGCTTTGTGCGCACTTTGGCCAGCCGGCGGGCGTCGTCGAGGAGTTTCTCTTCAATATCCAGGAGCGTCTTGGCCACGGTCAACACCTCTCTTTACCCTCGAAGTATATCTCCAACGGATATATCGTCAAGATATGCTCAGACCCCGCGCGGCAACAGGGCTGCGCTGTCATCATGCGCACGAGATCATTCCCGGGGGCTTCGAGGTTGGTGCCCCCAGCGGGATTCGAACCCGCGTTACCGGCTTGAAGGGCCGATGTCCTAGGCCGGCCTAGACGATGGGGGCAACTTCTCGATCACCTTAGCACATCGCCGGCGCGCCCGCCAACACGCACGCACGCACGCCACGGCCCAGGGGGCGCAGCCACGCGAGCACGCGCCCACACCGTCGGCGCGCTCGATAACGGCGCGGCCCCACACGAGGCGATCGGATACGGGTCCGGGCGCGGCGCGCCGTCTGTCGCGGCGATCACGGGCGGCTCGCGGCCGCGGGCCCTTCGGCGAAGGACGGATGCCCGACCGACGCGAGGATCAGCGACCGGTGGTCCTCCCGTAATCCCTCCGGCCACTCGCCAGGGACGATGTACCGAACCTCTGCCACTTCGTCGCTCGGGCGGAACGCGCCGCCGTCGGGACGGGCCGCGTACACCACGGTCAGGTGGTGCGGCGCTTCCCGCTGAACCGTCATCGGTCGAATCGCCCGGATGCGCAGTCCCGATTCCTCCAGGACCTCGCGCACGACCGTGTCGGCCGGATCCTCGCCGCGGCGCACCCAGCCGCCGGGCAGGCCCCACGGCCGCCGGCGCCGGTACGTGTGGCGGGCGACGAGCACGCGTCCGGCGTCGTCGCGCACCACCGCGACCGCGCCGATGACAAAATGCGCGTTGAGCCACCACACGAGCGTGTATCGAGCCCACAGTGGGAGGCGGGACCAGAGGCGCGCCGCCGCGCTTCGCCACCGGTAGAGCACCGTGGCCGCACGGCCGCACGGTGCGGTGGCGGCGTGGTCCGATGGTCGCCGGACGACGGGATACACCCCCGCCGCGCCGCACGCGCCGGCCGCGGCGGAGCGGGGCACGTCGCTAGCCGCCGGGCGCAGGCGGCGTGCCCTGAGGCGGCCGATCGTCTGGCCGCCCGTCGCGTTCCCCGAACTTTCGATAACGGCTCGCCAGCTCGGCGAGGCGCGCGGCGACCCGCGCGTTGACCGACCCCGCGGGGTAGCGGCCGGACTCGTCGGGCGTGCCCGCGGGCGCGCCGGTGAGGATCTCTATGCCTTCGTCCACATCGCGCACGGCCCACACCCGGAAGCGACCCTCGCGCACGGCCGTGACCACCTCGTCCCGCAGCATGAGATGCGACACGTTTTGATGCGGGATGATGACGCCTTGCCGTCCCGTGAGCCCCTTCGCCTTGCACACGTAGTAAAAGCCTTCGATCTTCTCGTTGACGCCGCCGATCGGCTGCAGATCGCCCATCTGGTTCACGGACCCGGTGGTCGCGATTCCCTGGTCGATCGGCAGGCCGGAGAGCTCGCTGAGGAGCGCGTACAGCTCGGTGGAGCTCGCGCTGTCGCCGTCCACATCCGAGTAGAGCTGCTCGAACGTCAGGGAGGCGGAGAGGCTGAGCGGCTGCTGCTGTGCGAACCGGCTGGCCAGAAAGGAGGAGAGGACGAACACGCCCTTGCTGTGGATCCGCCCGGACATCTGCGTTTCACGCTCGATGTTCACGACCCCCCGGCCGCCGACGTAGGCCCGGGCGGTGATGCGGCTCGGTTGCCCGAACGTGTAGTCGCCGAGCTGGAGCACGGAGAGGCCGTTGATCTGCCCGATGACGGTGCCCGCGGTGTCCACGAGGATCTGGCCCTGCGTGATCATCTCGCGGATCTTCTCCTCCACCATGTTCGAGCGAGAGGCCTTTTCCTCGATCGCGCGCATCACGTGCTCGCGCGTCACCAGCGAACTGCCGGCTTGCCGCGCCCACGCCGTGGCTTCGAACACAATCTCGACGACCTCGTTGAAGCGCGTGCTGAGCTTGTCCTGACGCGCCGCGAGACGGGCGCTGTACTCCAGAATGCTCGCCATCGCCGTCGGATCGAGGTGGCAGAGCTGGTGCCGGTGGCAGATCGCGGCGATCGCACGCGCGTACTCCTGGATCGTCTCGGGCGTGCGATCCATGACGACGTCGAAATCCGCGCGCACTTTGAACAGTTTGTCGAACTCCTCGTCGAGCGCGTACAGCAGGTGGTAGAGCTCGGGCGTGCCGATCATCACGACCTTCACGTCGAGCGGAATCGGGTCCGGCCTCAAGGTCGCGGTCGGGATCATGCCGAGGGTCTCGGCGAGCGACTCGATGCGGACCTGCCCGCTCCGCAGCGCGCGCTTGAGGCCGTCGTACGCCATGGGGTTGAGCAGCACGTCCCGTGCGTTCAGGATCAAGTAGCCGCCGTTTGCCAGGTGCAGCGCGCCGGGCTTGATCATCGTGAAATCGGTCACCATGGCGCCGAACTCGGCGCGATACTCGCTCTTGCCGACGAGGTTGTAGTACGTGGGGTTGGGCTCGACGACGACCGGCGCCCCCGACTCCTGCGCGTGGGAGACGAAGAGGTTGACCTGGTATCGCGCGAACGGGTCCCGCCGCGGGATCGGGAGCTCCGGTCGAGGCCCGCCGTCCTCCTCGCCGTCGCCCCGGATCTCCGAGAGGTGCTCCAGCATATCGCGGCGCGTGGCGTCGAGAAACGCCGTGACCGCCGGGTGGTCCGCGTACTCGTCCTTGAGGCGTGACACCGGCGCGTCGATCATGTACCGCGCCGTCTCCTGCTCCAGCGCCCGGAGCGCTTCGCGCCCTTCGCGTTCCTTGGCCCGAACCTGCCGCAGCATCTCGGCGACCGCGTCCTGGAGCGCCTGGGTGCGCTGCCGGATCCGCTCCCGGTCCGCCTCGGGGAGTTGCTGAAACACTTCCTCGGAAATCGCGCGCCCCTGCAGATCGACCGGCACCGTCACGACGCCGGCGGGGGTGCGCTGCACCAGCAGCCCTTGCTGCCGCGCCTGCTCCTCGAGGCGTTGCCAGATCGCGCCGACCGCCTGCTCGTACTGCTTGATGACCTCCGTTCTCCGGCGCTCGTACACGTCGCTGGCAAACGCGCGCCGGAGCCCTTCTCGCACCTCGGCGACCATCTCCGCGACGTCGTGCTGGAACGCCGCCCCGCGCCCCGGCGGCAGCGAGATGGCCGTGGGCTGGCTGGCGTTCGCAAAGTTGCGGACGTAGCACCAGTCGGGCGGCGCCGGCCGCGTGCGCGCCACGCGTTCCACCTCGGCCCGCGTGTACGTGCTGCGCCCCGTGCCCGGCGCCCCGCTCACGAAGATGTTGTAGCCGCTGTGCTCGACGCCGAGCCCAAACCCGAGGGCCCGGACGGCGCGCGTCTGGCCGATGATCTGGACGTCGGGCGATACCTCTTCCGTGGATCGAAATGCGAGCTGCTGCGGATCGCAGCGCCACGCGAGCGCGTCGGCGGGGAGTTGCCGGGCATCGTGGGGAGAGGCAGTCATGGTGCGGATGCACTTCGGTGGAGAGCAACAGTTCGCCTCTTGACGCGCGCGCCTCCAGAAGTATAGTGATGTCTGGACATCAGAACTATGAAACATCACGACGTCGATGGGCCGCGGCAAGGCGGCGACGGAGCAGCGCACCCACATGGAGATCACCCTCACACCAGGCGCGACGCAGCGGATCCGTGAGGTGCTTGGCGACGACGTGGATCTCGCGCCGAGCGCCGTGCCGTCTATCCTCGCGCGGCTCGCCGTGGAAGCCCCGGACGTGTACTCACACGTCCTGGCGGAGTTGTCGGGGACGCAGATCCGGCTCGACAGCGAGCGCGCGCTGGCACGCTCGCGATGGTGGCGCGCGCTGCGCGCGCGATTGTTCTGGTGGGGCGAGTATGAGAGCGATGCGGGAGACCGGCTGATCGCCAAACGCCATGTCGCGGCCGCGATCCCGCTGGGACTGGCCGGTCTCATCCTGCTCTCACTGGCTGCGTCTTCGTTCTTCCGCCGCCACGCGCCCGAGCCGAGCGCTCGCCACACCCCGCCGCCGGCGTCACACGCGCTGATGCTGCGTTCGTTCGTGGCCGAGCACGCGCGCCCGCGGTTCGTTGCGCCCACGATCCCCGAGCGGCCGGCATCGGTCGCGGGACCGGTTGCCGGCCTGCCGGCGCTGCCACCTGTGCCCCAGGCGTGGACGGTGACGTCTGCCGCGTCCGCGCCGGACCCCGCGCTGTCGGGCAGCCCGCTGGTGTTCAATCGCGAACAGGGGCCGGACGCGGTCTCGGCGACGGCGGCGCCGCGCGGGGCCGCTCCCTCCGAGGCGACCCCGCCCGGCTCGCCGCTGGTCTATGACCGCGATGCCGCCGCCCCGGAGCAGGCCGGGCGGGGCGGCGGCGCCGAGCTTGCGGACGGCGCGGCCGGCCCCGGCGAGAACGCACGCTGGACCGTCGGCGCGCGCCTGACCGCCCGGTTGGCGACGGGCGTGCTCGTGGCGTCGAGCGGGACGCCGTCGCCCGCGATCGCGGAGACCGACCATCCGGCCGCGGCGTGGCTCGGAGAGGCCACGTTGAGCCCGGACGGGCGCATCGAGATTCGCTTCACGGTGACCCAGGGCCGTGGCACGGCGCACGGCGTCGCGCTGGATCCCGATCATCTGGTTCCCGGGCTTGCCGGCCGGACCACGTTGCGGCAGCCGCAGGCCGCCGCGGCAGCGTTGATCGCCGCGGCCCAGGCCACGGCCGCGTACGGACAGGCGCTTGCCCAGCAGGGCCTGACGCTCAGCGGCAGTTGGGGACAGGCGACCGTGGGCCAGACAGCGCCGCCGTGGGCGTATCTGGCCTCGTCGCTGGCGGGGACCGTGGCGCCGCGGAGCGGCGTTTCGGGGCCGATCGCGACGAGTGAGCTCCCCGCGGGGACACCGCTCGTCATCCTCGTGACGGAGGCGTCGTGACATGTCACGCCGGGTGATGCGGCGTGCGGCCGCCGTGCTGGCGGCGAGCGCCGGCGCGGCGGCCGGGCTCGCGGCGTATCCGTCCGCCGCCGGGGCCCAGACAACGTCCGGCGGCGATCTCTTCGCGCCGTTGACGAACCTGTTCAACGAAGCCGCCTCGAGCCTGTCGGGCGCGTTCGGGCTTGCCTACGCCACCGCGGCCCTGCTGGTCGCCGGCGCGGTGATCGTCGCCGACCACCGGAACGGCGTGCGCAACGCGCTCTGGGTCATCATCGGTTCCGTGGTCCTGTTCTTCGGCGGTCAGATCATCCGCATGATTCACGGGTGAGCGGGATGCTGCCGCAGCATCCCGTGTACCGGAAGCTCGACGCCCCGGTGACGCTGCTCAGCGTGGAGCTCGAAGACTGGTTCGGGTTGGGCGTGGCCTTCGTGGTATTGTCGCGCGTGAGCGACCTCGTCGTAGGCGGGTTGTTCGGCTGGCCTCGTGCGGAAGCCGGGGCATCGCTGCTCATGACCGGCGTGCTGTTCGCCGTGTGGCGCCGCGTGCGCGAGCGCACCCCGCGTCACTACCTGCGCCACCTGCTGGAGTACCTCGGTGAACCGCACGCCTACATCGTTGGGCCCGATGTTGACGCGAACCCCTACGTGCGGTGAAGCCCTCGGGATGCGGCCGGATCCGGCGGGGAACCTAACGCGAGAGCTCCCATACTGGACGGTGCGCGACGGTGTCGTCGTCCTGCGCGACGGGAGCTACCGGCTGGGCTTCGAGGCCACGCTCCCCGGCACCGAGGCGTGGGACGCCGCGCAACTCGCCAGGAGCAACGATCACCTCCGCACGATGCTCGGCGCCGCGATCCCCGAGGGCGAGTGTCTCCGCGTGATCGTCGAGGTCCATGCCGACTATACCGGGCTGCTGCGCGCGTTCGCCGACGGCTGCCGGTCCCCGCATCCGCTCGTCCGCGAGCTGCACCGCCGGCGCGTGGCCGCGTGGAGCGGCGCGCACGCACGCGAGCAACTGACGAATTATCGCTGCTTCTTCGATCTCTCGTATCATCCGCCGCGTCGTACCCGGCGCTGGTGGACGCCGGTGGACGGCGCGATGTATGCCCGCCACCTGGAAGAACTGCGCTTCCTGCGCGACGCGCTGGTGGTGCATGCCGGCCGCGCCGGGTTCCGGGCGTCGCCGATGACGGACGAGGCGCTTGTGGCGACCATCTGGCGGTACTTCAACCCCGGCCGCAAGCGCCTGGGTGGACCGCCGCCCGTCCCGGCGACGACCCAGGAGGTCGAGTTGCCGCGCCGCCTCCTGGCGTCCTGGCCGGGCCTCGGGCGAGCGTCGGTGCGGACGGTGGTGGCGCGGTCCGACCTGTATCGGCGCTGGGATTTCCTCTGGATGGATGGGTTTGCGCATGCCGTGGTCGCGCTCGACGTCCTGCCGGACCGCCCGACGTCGCCCAACATCCTTGCCCCTTTGCTCGCCCTGCGGGGTCCCCGATGGATCCTCATGGAGGCGTGGAACGATCCGCGCTCCGACCAACTGAAGCGGCTCGAACTCAAGAGCCGCCTGAGCCGTCAGGCGGTGCGGGCCCAGGACGGCGGAGACTCGAACGCCCGCGCGGTCGAGCGGCAGGTGGCCAGCGCGCTGGACCTCATGCAGGTCTCCGGCGAACGCGTCATGCGCGTGGGCGTCGCCGTGGTGCTGCAGGAGCGCACACCCGAGGCCGCGCGGGAGGCGGCCCGCCGGGCGCTCGACGCCTTTCGCCAGATTCCCGGCGCGGACGCGCGCATCGAATCGGTCGCGCTGCGGCGGCAGTTTTTCCAGCTGGCGCCGTTCAGTGGGCTCCCGAACGAGCGACTGCTCCGCATGCTGAGCAGCAATGCCGCGGATTTCATCCCCTCGTACGCGCCGTGGCGCGGTGCCGAACGCCCCGTGTGCCCGTTGCTCACCCGCGGCGACAGCGTCGTCGCCCTCGACCCCTTCGACCCGCGGCTGCCGTCGTGGAACGCGGTGGTCGTCGGGGAGTCCGGCGGCGGGAAGACGCATTTTGCGATCGCGTGGCTCTCCCACCTGCTTGCCCTCGACCCGGTCGTCGTCATCGTCGACAAAGGCGGCGCGTACCGCCCGTTCTGCGAGCTGTACGGTGGGCAGCACGTGCGTCTCGATCCGGCCGCCGGCACGGCGGTGAACCCGTTCGAGTTGCTTCCCGGCGAGACGGAGCCGGATCCCGCGCAGCTCCTGCTGCTCCGCAGCCTGGTCGCGCTCATGGTGGTCGACCCCGGCGCCGGCTTGAACCGGCAGGAAGTCGCGGTGCTCGAAGCGGCGATCCGGCAGACCTACGAGCGCGCCGCGGGCGCAGAGGTCATGCTGCGTGATCTCGTGCGCACGCTTCGCACGTTCGAGCAGGTGGGCCGGCACGAGGCGGCGCCCGAAGACTGGGCCGCCGCCCGTGGCATCGCGCGGCGGCTGGAACGCTGGAGCGATCGCGGCGTGTACGCGCGTCTTCTCGACCGGCCGTCCACGGTGGATCTGCACGCGCCGATTGTCTGCCTCGACACCGAGGGGCTCGACGCGGACTACCCGGAACTTGCACCGATCGCCGCGCTGCTCGCCAACCACCTCGTCTACCGCCGCATTCGCAGCGAAGCGGCGCGGCCGAAGTACGTGGTCAGCGACGAGACCTGGACCGCTCTCCTCAACCCGGTGGCCGCCGAGTCGCTGGTGGGGATGTTCCGCCGCTTTCGGAAATTCGGCGCCGGCGTCATGGCGATCAGCCAGCGGCTCGAAGACTTCGAAAGCGAGCACGCACGCGGCATCTTGGACAACGCGCCGATGAAAGTCTTGGCCCGCACGGCGAACGTGGACCGCGTCGCGGCCGCCCTGCACCTCGGCGATCAGTACCGCGCCCTGTGGAAGACCCTCGGGCAGCGTAGAGGCGCTTTCAATGAGGTGTTGATCGTGTTGGATCTGCTGGAAGGACGCGAGGGCGGCGTCGCCGTGGTTCGGGACATCCCCGAGGACTATGTCATCGCGACCACCACGGCGGAGGAGCGCTTGGAACGGGAGCGGCTCGCCGGCCAAATCGGCATCTGGCCGGCGGTGCAGCAGCTGGCCGCGCGCCGGCGAGCCTCGTCTACGGGGTGACGCGCGCCGTCGCGCGCCGGCGTCGACGCGAGCCCCGGATCCGCGCCGGCCGCTGCGCGTCGTTGTCAGCGTGAGCCGGAACGGGGGCCGGGCGGTGGTCGCCGCCGAGCGCCTGTGACGCGGATGATGGCAGCGTCCGCTCCCGGCACGAGGCCACACCCAAACGCCGGAACCAGAACGGGAGGATGACGCCGATGCACGTGTCTCCAGCCGTCCGTACGGCCGCCCGGGGCGGGACTCGCGCCGCGCCCGCGGCGCGCACGGCGGCAGTGGCAGGGCTCGTTGCGGCCGCGGCAACGGCCGTCCTGGTGGTGACGGGGGCGCCCGCGAGCGCCGCACCCGGCGCGTCCGCGCCCCGCCGGGATGCCGTCGCGGTCGCGGCGCCGCCGCGCCTGCCGGTGATTGCCGGCGATCTCGCCGCCGACATCACGAGCGTGCAACAGATGCTGCAGGCATTGGACGCCTGGATCCGCAGCGCGGAAGACGCTCTTCGTCAGGCGATCGGGCAGATGATCTGGGCGGCGCCGGGATATCTGCCGAACGGCGTCGACCTCTCCAGTCTGATGGGGACCGTCGCCGGATTGCCGGACGCGCTGCGCCAGGCGCTCGCCGCCGCCATCGCGCCGTGGCAAGGGACGGTGCAGCCCGGCACGCCCGCGGCCGTTCATCAGCAGTACGTCACGGCAAGCCCCCAGCTGGCGCACGACGCGATCGACGTGGCCGTTACGTCCGCCGCGGTCGAGGCCGCGAACGTCCGCCAGGACGCGGCGTCGGCTGCCGCCGCGCAAGCCGCGGCGTCGGTGACGGCAGACCCCGCCGTGCCCGCGGCCGCGCTGGCCGCGCGGCAGGCCGCGGCCACCCTGCTCCAAGGCGCGCCGCAAATCCCGAGCGCGCGCGCCGGAATCGAGATGCTCGTCGCCGGCATGGGTGCCGGTATGCAGGCGCAGGCGGATTTCAGCACCGCGGTGGCGGATCGTCTCGCCGTCCTCGCGCAACAACTGGCATCGGTAAGCACGCAGCTGGCGGCGCTCGGCGAGACGGCCGCCGTTGAGACCGCGCGCGACGCCGAACAGGACCGCCGGGGGCTCGACGCGCGGCTCGGGCTCATGGACGCCGCTCGTGCCGGCGCCCAGGCCCTGACCGAGATGCTGGCGGGCGCCGACGAACAGCCCGGCGTCGAGCTACCGCTGGCCGCGCTGTACTGAGCGGCGCGTGCGTCCATGACGGCGGGGATCGAGCAGGCGATCGCGGACGTCTTCACCAGCCTCGAGACGTGGTTGGTCTCGACCGGCGCGACGGCGTCGATGTCACGGCTCGCGTGGGCCGTCCTCACGGTGCTGTGGCTCGGACACGTCGCCGCGGCCAGCCGGCCGGGCCGCCAATTTGATCTGATCGAAGCCTTCGGGCGGTTGGTCGTCGCCGGCGGCCTCCTCACGGCGGTGGGGCCCGTGACGCAGGCGATTGTGCTCGGGTTCGATACCTTTCGCGACGCCGGGACCGCCGTGCTCAACAGCCTGATCGGGCAGAGCTGGGAGCAGTTCACCCGCACCTGGCTCGTGCCGCAGATGGGCGCCTTCTTCGACGCCGCCGGTCCCTGGTTCACCTATCCGTGGGCGCTCGGCGCGATGCTCGTCGGGCTGCTGCTCGGGATCCTCCTGCTGGCCGCCGGCATCATGGTCTACCTTGCGATCCTGTTCTTCGCGCAGCTGACGTTGCTGCTCGCCGTCTTTCTGGCGCCGCTGGCGATGGCCCTCCTCGCGGCGCCGGCGACGCAGCGGTGGACGGCCCGCTGGGCCGTGGTGGTCGCGCGCACGGCGCTGGTGGTGTTTTGTGTCCGCGTCCTGCACGCCGCGGTGTTGTACCTCGCGGTGATCGTGCCGGTGCAGCAGGTCGCGTCCGGCGTCCGGCAAGGATTCCCGCAACCCGGTGCAAACCCGGCGCAGGCCGTCGGGCTGCTCGTCTTCGACCTCGCCGGCTATCTGTTCCTCATGCTGATCGGGACCGGCATCGGCGTCTACGCGATGCTTCGCGCCGAGCACCTGATCGGCCAGTTCGTCGAAGGGGTTGCGTTCGGCCAGGGTGTTCTCGGCGGGTCGCTGTGGCTCCAGCGTCACGCCGCCGCGTGGATCGAGCGGTCGGCCGCCGGCTCCCTCGAGCCCAACGTGGCCACGGGCTACTCGGGACCGGGCGGTACCTGGAGCGTTGCCGGCGGCGCGCAGGAGGCGACGGTGATGCCGCCGGCGGGCCGCGCGTCGTGACCGGGGCGTGATCGTGGACGCCCAGCGGGCCGCCGCGACCGCCGCCGGTATCCTCGCGGCCGCGCTTGCGCTCGGCGCGCCCCCCGGCGCCGGTCCTTGCGGAGGCATCGGCCCGTGTGCCGGCGGCGCGGCGGCGCTGCCGGCCGGGAGCACCGCCGCGGTGCTGTCACTCGTGGACGCGGCATCCGGTGTCGTCGAGGTGACCCGCCACTGGCCGGGTGCGCCGGCGGACGTCGCGGTCGCGCCCTATGTTCCATACTTCTGGGATGGCTGTCCCGGTCCGGGCGCGATCATGATGTTGATCACGGGGCCGCCGGCGGCCAACCCGGCGGCCAAAGCCGCTGCCGCGCTCGAAGCCGCTTCTCACGAGGTCCCCGTGCCCGGCGCACTCGCGGCGGTCATCGCGTCCCTGCGGACGCCCGGGTCCGCGGACGCGGAGGCTCTGAAGACGGCCGCGCCGTGGGTCAGCGACCTGGCCGAGTACGAGCGCGACGGCTACGCGGTGTTTCTGTTCATCCGGTGGGCCGGCGCATGGTGTTCCGTGAGGGTGCAGGCGGTCCCCGAGGGCTACGGCATTCCATTTGTACGCTGAGCGCCTCATGGCGGCGGCGTGGTGGGGTGCGCTGGCGCTCGTCGCGGCGGCGGCGGCGTGGCGGCTCCTGCGCGACGATCCGCCCGGCGTGACCGCCCGGCGTGGCGCACGGTTCGCGGGACGCGGCGACCTGCGGCGCTTGCGGCGGGCGCGCGACGCGTGGTTCCCGCTCGGCTACGTTCGCCCGCGGGGAATCCCGCGCTGGCTCGCGGGGAGGCGCCCCACGCGGCTGTGGCGGTTGCTGTGGGGGCCGCTGCTCCGGCTGCCGAACGAGGCCGTGGCCCGCCACGTGTTGGTCGTAGGGCTCACCGGCGCGGGGAAGACGAGTACCGTCACCATGCCGGTCTTGCTCGAGGCCGCGCGTCACGGCGTCTCCGCGGTCGTCTTCGACCTCAAGTACGGCGAAGACGACACCCTGGCGTCCGCGGCGATGGCCTGGCAGCGCGCGGATCGGGATGTCTGCGTGTTCGCCCCGTTGGACGCGGCGTCGCTGTGCTGGAATCCGCTCGACGGATGCGGGACGATGGCGGCGGCCCAGCGGATCGCGACGATGCTGTTCGAGGAGCCTCGGGACGGAAGCCCCGATCTCGGATACTGGGCGGGCGTCGAACGGCACGTCTGCGCCGCGCTCATCTGCGCGGTGGCGGCCGACGGCGGCGCCGCCGGGCTGGATCGCGTCCGCGCGCTCTCCGCAGCGGGCCCGGACGCCGTGCGCGCGTACGTGCACGGTCACGCCGCCGCCGAGCTGCTGGAGCGGCACCTCGGCGCCTATCGCACGATGCTGCCGAAGGACCAAGCGGGCATCCTGCAGGGCATCGCCTCGCGGCTGGACGCGTGGAGTGATCCCGCGGTGTGCGCCGCGACGCGGGCGGCGCCCCCGCACCGCCGCGTCCCGCTGGATCGTCTCCGCCGTGAACCGATCTTGCTCATCGTCGGGATTCCGCAGTCCGCCCTGGAGCGGTGCCACTGGCTGTGGCGCCTGTTTCTTCGTGATCTCACCTCGCGTCTGCTCCGGCCGCGGGCGTCGGGCGAACGGGTCCCGGTGCTGGCGCTGTTGGAGGAACTGCCCGCGTGGGGCGCACTGCCGGCATTTGCCGAGCACCTGGCGACGCTGCGCAGCCGCGGGGTGTCGGTCATGGCGACGATTCAGAGTGAGGCGCAGGGCGAACACGTCTACGGCCGCGCGGGGTGGGCCGCGGTGTCGGCCAACCTCGTCACCAAAGTCTACCTCGCGCCGCTGGCCGACGGGGACGCGGAGCGGCTGAGCCGGGCGCTCGGATTGGCCGGCGTGCCCGACGCGGCGCACAGCACCGGCCCGCGCACCTCCGGCAGCGCTCCGTACCGGCGCGTCGTCGGGGTGCCGCTCTGCTCGCCGCAGGAACTCCAAGGGATCGACGCGGGCTCGCACGAGATCCTCGTTCGCGGCGCGGGCGTGCCTCCGGCGCGCTTGTGGTGCCCTCCGTATTATCGGCGGCCGGAGTATCTCGGCCTCGTTCCCACCCGGCCGCCAACCACCGCCGAGATCACGGTGTACCACGATCTTCGAACCCGGATCACCTCGGGCTCGGCCGGCCGGCCGGCCGCGTCGCCGCGTCATGCCCCGGTGCCCGGCGAGGCCCCGAGCGCGACCCCGACTCCGGCTGCCCCTACCGGGCAGAGCGCCGGAGCGTCCGCCGTGGACGCCGCCGATCGCACCGTCACCTTGGATGAGGTCGATCGGGACCGTCCGTCCGGCCGCAACACCGAGCGGATCTCGCCGCTTCCGGCCGCGCCGGCTCCGAAGGCAATCCCACCCGTCGTGCCGGGCGGCGAGGCAGGTCCCGCGGCGCCTGCCGCCAGCGCGTTTTTCGCTCATGCGCCGGCGGCGCGGCGCGGTGCGCCGTCACCAAACAGTCCGACGGCGCCGGCTTCCCCGGTGCCGGCCCCCGAGGACATCGGTGCTCTCGAGCGCTTCGCCGACGCCCTGTTGGCGCGCGGTTCGGACGGACGCGCCCCGCGCGGCCTGCGGCGCGGGGACCGTCTGGTCGAACTGCGGGTGGACGCGGAAACAGCGGCCCGCCTGTGCGGCGGTGCGGAAGCGATGTATGCGCTTGCGCGGCGTTGGTCGGAGCTTCGGTGGGTACGTCGCGTCCGGCCGGCCCTGGTGCTGGAACGCCGCGCGCTGGAGGCGCTCGCCCCGGCCGTCCGCGACCGGCTCGCGGCGGCGTGTGATGCGGACGGAACGGCCGCCTGCGGCATCCGTGCCCGGCCCGACTGGCACATGTGGTCACCTGATATTACAATGAGGTCACGATGATGATCGGGACAGGGACGGTCGGGATTCGAGAATTGAAGTCGAAGTCGCACCTGAGGACCGGGAGCCGCGGGAGGGTACTTACCGCCCCGGCCCGGACGCCGCGACGTCCAGGCGCGTCTCCCTGCCCGCGGCCGGCGCGGCCGCGAGGCGAGGCGGGCGCTCGGGGACGAGCCCCTGCGGGCGGTACCGGAGGACGGCGATGAGGCCGACGGCGATCGCAAACTCGCGCACCGCCGCGACCTGCACGGCGCTGAGGCCGGCGATGCCGATGAAACGCGCCGACTCCTGGAACGCCACGATGACGAGCGCCCCGAGCAGGGCGCCGTAGTTGCTGCCCAGGCCGCCGAGCACGAGGGCGAGGACGACGTTGAGCGTGAGCAGCGGGACGAACACGTCCGGCGCCACGTACGAGGTGTAGTGCCCGTACAGGGCGCCCGCGAGACCGAGGATGCCCGCGCTGACCGCGAACGCCTCGACCTTGAACCGCATCACCCGCTTGCCCGCTACCGCGGCCACCTGCGGGTCGTCCCGGATGGCGCGGAGCACGCGTCCGTAGGGGGAACGGGACACGTTCTGAAGCAGCGACAGCACGACGGCGATGACCGCGAGGGTCAGCGCCAGATAGATGAGGTTGAACGTCTGCGGGCTGACCTGGCCCCGCCACGGTCCCGGTAGGCCGGAGATGCCGTCGGTGCCGTTGGTCAGCCAGATCTCGTTGCTGGCCGCGATGCGGATGACCTCCGCCAGGCCGAGCGTGACGATCGCGAGATAGTCGTCGCGCAGCCGCCCCGTGATCAGGGCGACCACGACCCCCGACGCGGCGCCGACGGCGAGGGCCGCCAGGGCGCCCGCAATCAGGGGGGCCCCAACTTTGACGGTGAGGATCGCCGACGTGTACGCGCCCACGGCGAAGAAGCCGACGAGCCCGAGGTTGACCATGCCGGCCATACCCCACGCGATGTTGAGGCCGAGCGCCATCAAGCCGTACAGGCCGGCGAATGTGAGGACCGTGACCGCGTAGTCCAGCATGCGCGCTCCCGCCGCGGCGCCTCAGTACGCCCGGTCTCCGAGGATGCCGCGCGGCCGCAGGGTGAGCACGAGCAGGATCGCGACGAACCCGACGGCGGTGCGGTAGTCCGGCGCCACGACGAGCAGCGACAGTTCCTCCGCCACCCCAATCAGGAGGGCGCCGACGACCGCGCCGGGGATGCTTCCCAACCCGCCGACAACCGCCGCGGCGAAGATCGAGAGGATCGCCCGGAAGCCGGTCAGGGGGTCGACGGTCGTGTCGAGCGCGAGCAGCATCCCGCCGACCCCGGCCAAGCCCATCCCGATGCCGGTGGCGAGCCGGCCGACGAACACCGGGTCGATCCCCTTGATGTCGGCGAGGACGGGGTTGTCGGCGACGGCCCGCATCGCCTTGCCCGTGCGCGTGAACCGGAGGAACAGGAACACCGCGGTCATGGCCACGACCGCGATCAGAAAGTCCTTGGCCTCCTGCGGACCGAGCAGCAGCCCGAAGACATGCCAGTCGCGCAGGACGGGCAGGTTGTAGCCGCGCGCCTCGTTTCCGAAAAAGAAACGCAGGACGTTTTCGAGCGCGATCGTGAGCGCCACGGACGCGATCGTGGCGGCCATCAGCCCGCCGGGGCGGATCGGGCGGACGGCAATCTCGTCGCCGGCGATTCCGACCAAGGCTGCGACCAGGAACGCCACGACGGTCGCCGCGGGCGCCGGCAGCCCGAGCCACGTGTTGGCCGCATAGCCGGCGAACGCGCCGACCGTCGCCAGCGACGCGACGGCAAAGTTGGGGAAGCGCAGCACCGCGTAAATGGTGTTGACGCTGATCGCCGGCACCGCAAGGATGGTGCCGGCGATCAGCCCGTTGAGCAGCAACTGGAAGACCTGCTGAGCCATGCGCCGGTCCGGCTCTCGCGGCGGCGGGTGTCCCGGGCGTCCGGCCGGCGCTCACATGATCTTGATGAAACGATAGGCGCCGTCCTCGATCCGGTCGTACCGGAACTGGCACGAGACGATGTCGCCCCTGGGGTCGAACACGCAGGGGCCGCTCGCGCCGTCGTACTTGATCGCCTTGCCCTGCTTGAGGAGGGCGAGCCCCTCGACCGCGCTGTGCACGTGCGTGGCCGACACGTCGTTCGAGATGTCGCGGACGTGGTCCCGGACGGCGGTCCCGGTCGTGGCGCCCGCCTTCTGCATCGCCAAGGTCACCAGGCTGATCCAGTCGGTCGCCTGGCAGACGTACGTGTCGGGGTGCTCCAGGTGCAGCCGCTCGGCCGTCAGCGCGTACGCCTTCGAGTCCACGGCCGGCGACGGCTGCACAACGTACGTGCCCTGGGTGACCTCGTGCGGGAGGGAGGCCAGGACCTTGGGGGTCATCACGTACGATTGGGTGAACTTCGCGCCCGCGTACCCCGCCTCGTACAGATTCTTGAGGATGACCGAGACGTCCGGCGCGTAGCCGTTGAGGTAGACGAGGTCCGGCTTGGCGCGCATCGCCTCGTCGACCTCGGAGCGGTACGTGGTCTTGCTGCCATCGTAGATCAGCGCGCCGACCTCCTGCGAGCCGTGCTCGCGGAGTACGGTGGCCAGCCGCGTCTGCGTCGGCACCGCGAACGGCGCCTGGATGGACATCACGTAGACGCGCTTCATGCCGATGCCCGCGATGAAGACCGCGTGGCTTGACGCCTGGAGTTTGTTGTTCGGCTGGGTCCGGATCAGGTAGCCCTGGTGGGGCAGCAGCGTGATCGAGTCCGCGCCCGACACCGTGGTCAGGAACACCTTGGACTCCCAGCACACCGGCGCCACGGCGGTCGTCACCGCGGACGCCCACGTGCCCATGATCACCGGGACCTTGTCCACGTCGATCAGTTTGTGCGCGGCGCGGACGGCGGCGTCCGGGTTGGTTTGGCCGTCTTCGACGATCAGTCGGACGTCGCGGCCGAGGACGCCGCCAGCCGCGTTGACCTCGGCGGTCACCGCCTTGATCGCCGCGGCCATCCGCGGGCCGTCGTTACCGCCGGCGCCCGTGAGTGGCGTCAACACGCCGAGCGTGATAGGCTCGCCGGCGGCCCAGGCGCGGCGAGGCAGCGGTAGGGCCGCGGCCAGCGCCGCCGCCGCCGCACCCCGCAGCACCGTGCGTCTTCCGATTCGGTTGCCGTTCGTCATCGGTTGCCCTCCCCGTGTATCGTGTTCTTCGCGGCGACGTTTCGCGGCACCGCGTGTACCTTCGTCGTGAGTTCGGCACGCCCGCGATCCGGCTTGTTCTCGTCGGCCGGGGGACCGCGGCGGGCCTGCCGGCGCGCTCTCCGGTCTGGCGTGTTTCCAGAAACGCGCCGCGCGTCCCAGTCGCCCCCCGGCGTCGGGCTTCAATATATCGCTCGCGCCGAGTGTCTTGCCCCGTCGCGCGCTCTTGGCTGCGTCACGCCCCTAAAAACAGCCGCCGCACCTCCGGGTCGGCGGCGAGTTCCGGGGCCGGGCCGCTGCGGCTGTTCCGCCCGTCCACGAGGATGTACGCGCGGTCGGCGATCTCGAGCGCCTCGCGCGCGTTCTGCTCGACCATCGCGATCGCCACGCCCTCCCGCTTGATCGCGATCACGATCTCGAACAGCTGCTCCGCCGCGCGCGGCGCGAGCCCCGCCGACGGCTCGTCGAGCAGGAGCACGACCGGCTCCACCATCAGCGCCATCGCCATCGCCAGGATCTGCCGCTGCCCGCCCGACAGGGTGCGCGCGGCGTGCCGCCGCTTCCCGGCGAGCACGGGAAAGCGGTCCAGGATCCGCGCCGCCCGCGCCCGCGCTCCTCGCGGATCAACGAACCCGCCCATCTCCAGGTTCTCCTGAACGCTCAGCGCGGCGAAGATGTTCTGCTCCTGCGGCACGAACGCGATCCCGAGGGCGCTGATCTCGCGCGGGCGCCGCCCTTGGATGGGCACGCCGTCGAGGGCGACCCCGCCGGTTCGCGGCCGCAGCAGGCCCGCCACGACCTTGAGCAACGTGGACTTGCCGGCGCCGTTCGGGCCGATGATGCATGCGATCTCGCCCGAGGCCACCTCGAACCCGACGCCCTTCAGGACCTCGTCGGCGGCGTGGTAACCCGCGACCACGCCCGCCGCGCTCAGGACGCCCATGCTCGCCGCCCCATGTACGCTTCCTGCACCTCCGGGTTGGCGGCGACCTCGGCGAACGTGCCCCGGGCGAGCCGGCGGCCCTCGGCCATCACGATGACCGGGTCGCACAGCCGTGCGATCGTGTCCATGTGGTGCTCGATCACGAGCAGCGTCATGCCGTCCGCGCACAGCCGCTGCAGGTGTCCGGCGATCTCGCCGGCGAGGGCGGGGTTGATCCCGGCGATCGGCTCGTCCAGCAGGATCAACCTGGGCTCGGCCATGAGCGCGCGCCCCAGTTCGAGCAGCTTTTTTTGGCCGCCGGAGAGCGCGGCCGCGGGGCGGTCGAGCACCGGGCCGAGGTTCAGCCGGCCGGCGATCCGCAGCGCGCGGTCCACGAGTTCGCCTTCCCGGCGCCGGATGCCACGGGCGGCGAGGAGCGCGGGGCCGAGGGCCTCCCCGGGCTGGCGCGGTCCGTAGAGCAGCAGATTCTCCATGACCGTTAGCCGCGGGCACCCGCGCGCGATCTGGAACGTCCGCACGAGGCCGCGCCGGCTGATCTCGTCGGGCCGCCGGCGCGTGATGTCCTCGCCGTCGAACCGGACGCTGCCGCCGTCGGGCGGCACGAGGCCGGAGACGCAGTTGAACAGCGTCGTTTTGCCCGCGCCGTTCGGGCCGATCAGCCCGGTGATCGTGCCCGCCTCGACCTCGAGGTCGGCGCCGCGGAGCGCGGCGACGCCGTAGAAACTGCGCCGGAGGTTGCGGACCTCAAGGAGCGTCATTGGGGGACTCCGTGTACGGACCGGGGCGTTTGCGCGCACCACGCCGGCCCGCCCCGGCGTTTGGTGCGGCCGCCGGCGCCTCGAATTGCTTGCCGTCCCGTTGGCGCGCTCCGGGCGGCGGCGAGGCGGACCCGGTGCGCGGGCCTGCACGAAACCGGCTCGCGCCCTTCCGTCGGGGCGGGCGAACGCGGCACGCTCGGGAGATCGGCGCTCACGGACGGACTATTGTACGTCCTGCGGCATGGGTGAATCCTCCAGCAGCAGCACGTCCTCGGCGTGCCATCCCACGCGAACTCCACGACCGCATCGAACCGGTTGGGGTACGCGGCGCCCGCCGGAGGGTTGAGCACGATCCGATTGGGACGGATCCCGACAAGCGTCGCATCTCCGCGTGCCCCGCCATGCCGGATGCGCAGCCCGCGCTCCGTGACGAACCAGGGACCCTATGTGCGGGAACAGCGCATAATGTTGGAACACCATCGCGATGTCACGCCGGTGCGCCGGGACGGCTATGATACACTTGGGGTTGGACCTCGGGGAAGACGTCGCCTTTGCGAACGTCGAGCGGCTCGTCTCCCGGGCCGCAACGCACGGGCAGTTCGTGCGCATGGACATGGAAGAATCGGCGCGGGTCGATGCCACGCTGCGGATCTACCGGCGGCTGCGGGAGGCCGGCCACGAGAACGTCGGCACGGTACTGCAGGCGTACCTGTACCGCAGCGAGCGCGACCTGCGGGAACTGCTGCCCATCGGCTCGAATCTGCGCCTCGTCAAGGGCGCGTACCTCGAGCCGCCGGACGTCGCGTTCCCGAAGAAAGCGGACGTCGACCGGAATTTCTTCAAACTGATCGCGCTGTCGCTGACCGAGGGGCGGTACACGGCGATCGCCACGCACGACGACCGCATCATCGAGCGCTCGATCGCGTTCATTGACGAGCGGCGCATCGCCGGCGACCGCTTCGAGTTCCAGATGTTGTATGGGGTGCGCCCGGGCCTCCAGCGCGACCTGGTGCGGCGGGGCTACCGGGTGCTGGTCGCGACGCCGTACGGCGAGGACTGGTATCCCTACTTCATGCGCCGGCTCGCCGAGCGTCCCGCCAACGTGCTCTTCTTCGTGCGCAACTTGTTCCGGAGGTAGCACGGCCGATTCTGTGACTCGAACCACACCGGCGTGTTCTTTGTCATCTACAATCTGGTCATCCACGGCACGAACGTCACGGGGACGTTGCGATGGGGATCCATGAAGACGCAGAGCGGGGGGAGCCTATGACAGCAGTCCGCGATCCGGGACAACCGCTCGCAGGACGGGTTGCGCTCGTCACCGGCTGCGGCAACCCGACCGGCATCGGCTTTGCCACGGCCCGCGCTCTGGCGCGCGGCGGCGCGGCGGTGGCGATTACGTCGACGACGGCGCGGATCCACGAACGTGCGCATGAACTTTCCGGCGCCGGCGGCACGGTGACCGCCTTTGTCGCCGATCTTACGCAGACGGACCAGGTCGCGTCGCTCGTGCGGGCGGTGCGGGCGCGCTATGGGCGGATCGACATCCTGGTAAACAACGCCGGGTTGGCCCAAGTCGGCAAGCCGGCGAGGGTGCGCAGGTTCGTGCGGCTCGATCCGGCTGAATGGCGGCGTACGCTGGATCGCAACCTCACGACGGCGTTCCACATGACGCGAGCGGTGGCGCCGCTCATGGTCGAGCGCGGCTACGGCAGGATCATCAACGTCTCCTCGGTGACCGGGCCGTTTGTGGCATACGACGGCGGGAGCGCGTATGCCGCGGCGAAAGCCGGGATGGACGGCCTGACCCGCTCGCTGGCGCTGGAGCTGGCCCGGGACGGCGTGACGGTAAATTCCGTCGCGCCGGGCTGGATCCTGACGCGGCCGGGGGGCGCGCAGACGGCGGTGGAGACCGGGGGCTTCCACACACCCGTGGGACGCCCGGGACGGCCCGACGAGGTCGCGGCGGTGATCGCGTTTCTTGCGTCGGACGCGGCGAGCTACGTGACGGGCCAATCGATCGTCGTGGACGGCGGAAACATCATCCAAGAGCACAAGGGCGCGGGGGCCGCCACGACGGACACGCACAAGGGGGAGGCCGCCTTGGACGGGCGCGTCCGGCCGGCGAGACGGAGGGTTCCCTCCAAGCGCGGGCGCTGACGCCGCCCCGCGCTCTCGCGTCGCGGGCTCCGCCGAAGCGGCGCGGCGCACCGGCACGCCGTGCCGCAGGCGCCGGTTAGGAGCATACCGAACTGCGCCACATGGAAATTGCCCGCGTCCTCGACGCCATCGCGTCCGATCCGCAGTATCGCGGCCAGATCGTCCACCGGGAACAATTTCCGGCGCGGACGGCACGCTTCGGGACGCAGGATCCGGCGCTGCCGGCGGACCTCGCATCGGCGCTCGATCGTCTCGGCGTGCGCCGGCTGTACACGCACCAGGCCGAGGTGCTGGAGGCGGTCCGCCGCGGCGCCTCCGTCATCGTGACCACGGGGACGGCGAGCGGCAAGACGCTGTGCTACGCGCTGCCCGTGCTCGAAACGCTGCTGGCCGATCCCGCGGCGCGCGCGCTGTTTATCTATCCCACCAAAGCGCTCGCCCAAGATCAGATGGACGCGCTGGCCGGCTTCGGCCTCCCCGTGCCCCTCGGGACGTATGACGGGGACACGCCCCCGGAGACGCGGCGGCGCCTGCGCGGGGACGCGCGGATCCTCCTCACCAATCCCGACATGCTGCACGTCGGCATTCTGCCGCAACACGCTCGATGGGCGGGTTTCCTGCGCTCACTCCGGTACGTCGTCCTCGATGACATGCACGTCTACCGCGGCGTCTTTGGCAGCCACGTCGCGCTCATCCTGCGGCGCCTCCGGCGGCTCGCCCGGCTTCGCGGCGCCGACCCGCAGTTCATCTGCACGTCGGCGACCATCGCCAATCCCGAGGAGTTCGGAAGCCGCCTCGCGGGCGTGCCGCTCCGCCCCGTGTCGTCGGATGGTGCGCCGCGTGGACCGAAGCAGTTTGTCCTCTGGAACCCGCCGGTCATCGACCGGGCCAACATGACGCGGCGCAGCCCCTACCTGGAGGCCAGCCGCCTGTTTACCGCGTTCCTCCGACACGGGTTGCGGACGATCGTGTTCACGAAGGCCCGCAAGATTACCGAGCTCATCTACCGCTACGCGGTCGAGGGGCTGGCGGATGCGCCCGAGCTGGCCGGACGGGTCCGCCCGTACCGTGCCGGCTATCTACCGCACGAACGTCGCGAGATCGAGCGGCGGTTGTTCGACGGCGAGCTGGCCGGCGTCGTCAGCACGAGCGCGCTCGAGCTCGGGATCGATGTCGGCGGCTTGGACGCAGCGATCCTGGTGGGCTATCCGGGGACGATGGCGAGCGTCTGGCAGCGCGCCGGCCGGGCGGGCCGCGGCGCCGGCGAGTCCGTCGCCGTCCTCGTTGCGCTGGGGGATGCGCTGGACCAGTATCTCATACGGCAGCCGGCGTACTTCTTCGGCCGTCCGGTGGAGCGCGCCGCGGTCAATCCGGACAACCCGTACGTGCTCGCGGGCCATCTGCGGTGCGCCGCTTCCGAGATCGCGCTGCGGCCCGGCGACGAGCCGGCGTTTGGGCCGGGCATGCGCGACGTGGCCCGGGCGCTCGAGGGGCTCGGCGCGCTCGTCCGCCGGGGCGACCGCTGGTACGCGCCGCGGCGCGAGTACCCCGCGGGGGCCGTGGACATCCGCGCGGCCTCGGGCGACAGCTACCGGATCGTGCGCGCCGGGACCCGGAGCGTCCTGGGCACGGTGGATGCCATGCGCGCGTTCGAGCAGCTGCACGAGGGAGCCATCTACCTGCATCAGGGAGAGTCGTACCGCGTGACCCGGCTCGACGTCGACGCGCGCGCGGCCCTCGTGGAGCCGGACGCCCGCGGATACTACACCGAAACGCGCGTGCTCACGGAGCTCGCGGTCGAAAGGACGTCGGCGGCCGCGCCGATCGGCCCGGCCCAGGCGCAGTTTGGCGACGTGCGCGTGTCTCAGCAGGCCGTCGAATACCGGCGAAAGCAGCTCGTCACGGACACCGTGCTCGGCGTCGAGCCGCTCGACATGCCGGAGCAGGAGCTGCGCACCGCGGCCCTGTGGGTCGTGCTCCCGGACGCGCTCGTCTCGGCGGTGGAGCGCGCCGGCCTCGATCTCGCCGGTGGCATCCATGCGGTGGAGCACGCCGCGATCGGACTGCTGCCCCTCTTGGCCATGTGCGACCGGTGGGATATCGGGGGCGTAAGCTACCCGGTCCACCCGCAGACCGGCCGTGCAACGATCTTCATTTATGATGGATACCCCGGCGGCGTCGGCATCGCCGAGCAAGGGTTCAGGCAGCTGGAGGTCCTCCTGGGACGGACGCTGGAGGCGATCGCGGCCTGTCCCTGTGAGGCGGGGTGCCCGTCCTGCATTCAATCACCGAAGTGCGGCAACCTCAACACGCCGCTCGACAAGAGCGCGGCGATCTTCCTGCTGCGCCGCCTGACGGGCACCGGTCCGCCGGCGCGGCCAAACGCCTCGGCGTCGCGCCGCGCACGCGGCGGGGGCTGACCGGCGCGAGGCCGGGCGAACGGCGGGCAGCGCATTCTTCGCGCGGCGCTTTCCGGTCGCGGGGGGCTGACCCGCGGGCTCACGCGCGAGCCGCGCCTGCCACTCCGCGGCCGCCGGCCCTGATCATAGAAAGGGCCGCAGGAGGCCGGCCGGGCCCGGCTGCCGAACACACGGGCCGCAACGCCGTGGGTCGTCCGTCGCGAAGCCGCCGTCGCGTACGCCGCAGCACACATCGCAGCAACGGAGGTCGCACACATGCGCTCGTCTGTCGTCGCGCTTTTCGCAGTGGCCTTGATCGTGTTCCCCGCATCCGCTGCTCCGCCGCAGGCACGGTACCTCGTCGTTCCCGGCATTGGCATGGGGCCCATCCGCCTTGGCATGAACGTCCGCGACGTGGAAGCGATCCTCGGAGCCCCCGCGAGGGTCGACCGGGATCCCCGGACCGTCTGGTACACGTGGCGCGACGCATCGGGCTCGCCGCGGTCGATCGCCGTCGAGGCCGTGGACGACCTGGTCATCTTGATCAGCGTCGCGCACGACGAACGCTACCGTACCCGCGAGGGCGTCGGCCCCGGCGACACCGACCACACCGTCCAAGAGGCGTTCGGGCGCCCTTCGGGCGTGCTGCACCTGCCGGGCTACGATCTCGTGGAGTACAAGGCCCGCGGCATCACGTTCGTCGTGGACACGGGCGCGGAACGCCGCCGCGTGACCGGCGTCGTCGTGGCCGCACGCCTCTAACGCCGCGTCCGCGATGGTTGACGAGGGTAATCGGCGGGGCGCCCCCGGGGGCGTGGCCGGTGTCTCGATTACGGCGGCGTCTGCGCGCTCGCCAGGACCGCGTGGAGGTTGAAGTTGAGCCGGCTCCCGAGCCGCCGGAACTCCGCCGCCAGGGCGGCACGGTCCTCGGCCTCGGTCGCGGCCGGGGACTCCGCGAGCAGGTCCCGATGGCGCGTGGCCGCGACGTTGTAGAAGTTTTGCACCTGCCAGAGGTTCACGGCCACGCCGAGGGCGTCGGCAAGATCGAGGAGCCGGTGCGTCTGCGCCAGCGGCGGTCCCAGCGGATCGTGCGCCAGACCCTCCGCGCGCGCCTCCAGGGCCTGCCGCAGCAGCGCCTCCGCCTCGCGCCACTCCGCCACGAGCCCGAGCGCGTCGAGGTCACCGGCCAGCTCGAACGCCCGGTCTCCCAGCGGCTCGTCCGCGGCGCGTCGAATCTCCTGGGCCAGCGCGCGCGTGAGCGTGTACTGCGCGGCCATGAGAACGGCCGGCGGGATCGGGATCTCGGAGTCGCGCATGAAGGCGATGAGCGGGCGAGACTCTTCGTAGAGCTCGCGGTATACACCCTCGAAGCGGCCGAGCCGGTCCTCGGTGAGCAGGCTCAGGATCTTCCGGCGCTCTTCCACAAAGAGATCGGGAAGGCCGAACAGGCCGCGGCCGAACCGGGCGTCCAGCGTGCGAAGCGCGGCGCTCGCACCCTGCCCCTGAAACGCCTCGACCAGCGCCTGCTTCGTCTCCTCGAACCATGCCTCGGTGGCCCCGAGCCGGACGCCGCACTGCAGGTCGTGGCCGCCGAGATGGAGCGCGGCGTAGGCCGCGTCCGCGGTCTCCCCCGTGACGCGGGAGGTGACGGTGACGAGCTCGGCGCCGAGCACGTGGCCGCCGGCCGCCTCGCGGCGTCCATCGCGATGGTGCACCGTGTAGCTGAAGAGGGATGTGTCCGGCGTTTCGTACGGCTCGAATAGCGAGCTGATGCCGTAGTGGGCCACGACGCGCGGCAGCGTCACGATGGAGCGCTTGACCGCGCGGCGGTACACGCCCGCGCCGTCGCCCCACTGCCGCAGGTTGCTCTTGGCCTCCGCCAGCCGCCG
>JAJPJL010000072.1 GCA_021324255.1 Bacillota bacterium | reverse complement strand
GTGAACCCGACGACGGAGGGCGTCAGCCGGCTCCCCTCGGCGTTGGGGATGACCGTCGGCTCGCCGCCGATCATCGCCGCGATCACCGAGTTCGTCGTGCCCAAATCAATGCCCACAACTTTCGCCATACGTGTACTCCTCCCGGCGGCGCCGAGCGCCGCTTCTAGAGTGTCGGCCGGCGCCTACTGAGACACCCGGCCCCGGCGCCTCCGCTGGCCTACTTGCGCACCTCGATCTTCACGGGCGTCGACCGGACCCGCTCCGACTTCGGAATCGTGACCTCGAGCACGCCGTCCTTGTACGTGGCCTTGGCCTCGCTGCTCTTTACCTCGGTGGCAAGCGGCAGCGTCCGGGTAAAGCCGCCATAGCGCAGCTCGCGCCGGTAGTAGTTGCGCTCCTTGTGCTCCTCTTCGTGCTTGGTCTCACCCTTGAGCGTAATGGCGTCGGCGCTCACCGTGACCTCCACCTTGTCCGGGTCGACGTTCGGCAGCTCCGCGCGCACCACCACGTCGTTCTTCGTTTCAAACATCTCAACCGCCGGCTCCCACAGAGCCCAATCGCGCCTTTCCCTGGGCATCCGCCGCGGCGTAAGAAACTCGTCGAACATGCGCTCCATCGACCGCCGGAGCGTGGTCACTTCCTCGAAGGGATCCCACCGCATGATGCTCATCGTCCTCGACCTCCTTGCCTCCGTGCTCTCGTCTCCGCATTACGCACCGCCTGAACCGCATCGGAGCGCCGCGAATCCGCGTCCGGCTGGGCATCCGCCGCCTCGAACACCCACGTGAACTCCTCGTGATAGCGCTCCTGGATCTCCAGCACCAGACGCACCCCCGCGAGATTGAGGCCCCGCTCCTCGGTCAGGAACCTGATCAGCCTCACCCGCTCGATATCGCGTTCTGAGTAGAGGCGAATCCGGTGCCGCCGGACGGGCGTCAAGAGCCCGCGCTCCTCGTAGATCCGCAGCGTCCTTGGATGACAGCCCGTGAGGTCTGCCGCGATGCTGATGACATAGACCGGCGTGTCCGGTGACCTGTCTTTCACGTGTCTCCCCCGACTGGTGCTCCAGTCCGGATACTAACAAATTGCGGAGGATGTGTCAATAGATTTGACAATAGTTATGTTAAGTGACTTCCAATGCACCGGATCGTGCCGGCGGCAGACCTCGACGCCGCGAAAAGCGAAGCGGCCCCGCCCCGCGGGGCCGCCTCTTCTGCGTCGTGCGCGTGCTACGACAACGCGGCGTCGATCCGCTTCTTGAGCGCTTCCTTCGGCATGTACCCGACGATGCGCTCCACGAGCTCACCCGACCGGAAGATGCCGAGCGTCGGGATGCTCATGATGCTATAGCGCGCCGCGATCCCGCTGTTCTCGTCGACGTCGAGCTTCATGACACGCAGCCTCCCCTCGTACTCGCCCGCCAGTTCCTCGACGATCGGCGCGATCATCTTGCACGGACCGCACCACGTCGCCCAGAAGTCCACGAGCACCGGGGTGGTCGACTTCAGGACATCGGCGTCGAACGACTGTTCCGTCACGCTTGCCGGCTTCACCGCCATGATCGCACTCCCTTCCGCCCCCCAAGGTCTCCCGATCGTGGGAACCTGTCAGCGTCCTTGTTTATTCCCGCGGACCGGTCACCGCCATCCCCAAACGGCCGCGGCCGCGAGGAGCAGCGCGCTGATGCCCGCGGAGCCTAGGCATCCCACGCGGCCGGCCCGCTCGCCCCCCTTGCGTGGGGCGTCCGATCCATAGCCTCTCGTCCCGACACGGAGGGAGAGCTTGGTCGCGGTCTTGAACTCGCGCACGGCCTCCGCGATCCGGTTTTGCTGCTTGTAGACGATCCCTAAATTCTGGTGGGCGATCCAATAGTCGGGATCCATCGCGATGGCCTTTTGGTAGCATGCCACCGCCTCGTCGAGCCGCCCGCGTTCACGGTAGACATTGCCGAGATTGCTGTGCGCCGGGGCGTAGCGTGGGTCCAGCTGAATGGCCCGCAGGAAGCACGCCTGCGCCTCATCCCATTGCTTCTTGTGCACGTACGCGACGCCGAGCTTGCTCTGCGCGTGCGCCGACGAGGGCGCGGCGGCGGTCGCCTTTTGAAAGGCCGCGATCGCGCCGTCCCAGTCCTCGAGGGCCAGCCGTTCTTCGCCATCGGCCAGGTAAGGAGACGGATCCAGCGTGCTCATCTTCTCCAACGCGAATGCCGATCGGAGCGGGTCTCGCAGCGTGGTCAGGCCCGCCGCGGCTACTGCGCAAGGTCTTCGCAGGCGGCCGCCACGCCTCCTCCGGCATGGCGCGCAGCCCGGGTAGCTAAGCGCTCGGGCGCGCGGCCGCCTGCGCGGTCCACAGCGGCAGGTCTTCGATCGTCTCGTCCGTATCGTGCTCGCGCGCGACGTCCGCCAACCCGGCGGCATCAGGGCCCCACGCGGTCCCGTCCACCACGACGCGGGCGGCGCGATACGCGTGTAGTAGCGCGCGGATCTCGAGATACGGACCGACGAACTCCGGATCGACGTCGCGCAGGCCGTTGATCTGCTCTACGACGCGCGGCGTATCCGCGTGCACGACGACCCATCGCGAACCGAGCCGCCGGGAATTCCACAGCGCGTACAGGATGCCTCGAAACATCGCCGCGTCCCGGCTGTGGACCCCCACGAGCGTCCGGCCGATGCGCCGGAGAACGCGTCCGTGAGCGTCCACAAAGACCACGCCCATACCCGCCCGGCCCTGGACGGGCGCCGCCGCGGAGACGTAGGCGTGGATCGCCTTCGCCGTCCTGGACGCGTCCGCCGTCACGGCCATCGCACCTGTTCGAGGACCGCGGTCACGAGAACGAGCACGGCCAGCAGCAGAAGCTTCGGCCGGATCAGCCGGCGATCGTCCATGAACCGCGCGCACATGTCCTCGCATTGCGCGCGGTGGGGAGTTTCCGACGGCACCCACATCGCGCCCGTCCGTCCAACCGACCTCGGCCGGACTCGCGGCGCCATCCGACGGAGCACGGCGCCGGGGCGCCTGCGCACGCGCGCTGGCCGCGGCGAGTCTACCCACGACACGGGACGGACGATCATCCGCGCACCGCCTGATACGCACGGATCAGGCCGACCACGCGGCCGGCGATTTCAAAGTCCCCGCGGATTGGCCGGTACTCCGGATTGGCCGGCACGAGCGCGGGCCGTCCCTCCTCGATGGCCAGCGTCTTGACCGTGGCTTCGTCGCCGAGGAGCGCCACCACGATGTCGCCCGGAGTCGCCGTGGGCTGTTTCCTGACGATCACGAGGTCTCCGGGCACGATCCCGGCGCCGATCATACTGTCCCCGCGGACCTCCAGGACGAAACACTCGCGTGCGTCGCCGCAGAGGCGACGCGGCACCGCGACGTGCTCCTCGACGTGGCCGTCGGCCAGGATCGGCGTGCCGGCGGCCACGCGGCCGACGAGCGGGAGGTCGACACTGTCGCCCGCGTGAATGGGCGCCTTGTCCACCAGTTCCAAGGCGCGCATCCGATCGCCGTGACGCTTGACACACCCTTTCTGCTCGAGCACGACCAAATGCTGATGAACCGTCGAGGGCGACTTCAAGCCGAGCGCCTGCCCGATCTCGCGAATGCTCGGAGCGTAGCCTTGGTCCTGGACCCGCCGGATCAGATAGTCCAGGATCTGCCTCTGCCGAGCCGTCAGACCCCTCTCGGGTGATCGCGGCAATGCGGCCTCCTCCTGGTGTTTCGGTCGTCCGGTCTGCTGGAGCGCGTTATGCGTGCGCACCAATCTCCGCCGTCATCGGCATAATACCGAACTTATGTACGGTGTACAAGAAGCCATAGTGCGAACGTTTGTACGCTGATTGAACGATTTGGCCTGGAACTAGGATTGGCTCGATAGAGCTTCGATTTTCGAGCGTATGCGCCTGGCCACGCACATTCTCGAGGCCGAGGGCTCCCGCCGATCCCCGGCGGCCCTTGACCCCTGCACGACATCCAGGGCCGGAGTGCGGCAGCCGAGACCGCCGGGAAATTCGACGTCGCGGCGGAATATTGGTGATGCAGGGCGGGGGCATCACGTACCGCGGAGACTCCCCCGCGGCAGAAGAAGGAGTGGTGATCGTGAAGTTGACCTACCTGGGCCACGCGACGTTCCTACTGGAGAGCGGTGCGACGAGCATTCTCGTCGATCCCTACGATGAGAAGGTGGGATATCCGGTCCCCACGCTCCGCGTCGATGCGGTGCTGATCAGCCACGACCACGCCGACCACACCAACGTGTCGATGGCCAAGGGACAACCCCGGGTGATCCGAGGACTCGCGGACGGGAACTGGCGGACGGTGCACGAACAGGTCGACGGGATCACCATCACCTCCGTGCCCACCTATCACGACGATGCGCAAGGGGCGAAGCGGGGGAGAAACACAGTGTTCGTGATCGAGGGAGAGGGGCTACGCGTCGTACACTTGGCGGACCTCGGGCATGCGCTCACCCCGGAGTCGGCCGCTCAGATCGGCCGGCCCGACGTGCTGATGATCCCCGTCGGCGGGTACTACACGATCGATGCGGAGCAGGCGCACGCAATCGTCGCCCAACTTCGCCCAGGCATTGTCATCCCCATGCATTACAAGACCGAGGTCACTCCCGGTCTCCCCCTGGCGGGCGTGGATCAGTTTGCCGCCGGCGCGAAGGTATCCAAGCAGGCCGGCCACGCGGCGACCATCGAGGCACGCTCCGTTCCGCGGGAACCCGAGGTGTGGGTGATGGCGTGGAAATAGACCCCGGGCGGGCGCCGGCGGCGGCCGGGGACGGCCAACGATGAAGCTCGACTGCGCGCTGGCCATGGAGGCGCTCGAGGACGCGCCGGGCGTGGCCCGTGCCGCCGAGGCCGTGGGATTTCGCGCGCTGTGGGCCAACGATACGAAGCACAACCCGTTCGTCGCCCTGGCGCTTGCGGCGCAGGCGACGACCCGGCTGGAGCTCGGCACCGGCGTCGCCGTCGCGTTCTCGCGCAGCCCCATGGTGACGGCGCAGACGGCGTGGGACCTCAGCCGGATCTCCGGCGGCCGATTGTTGCTCGGCCTGGGGACGCAGGTCAAAGCCCACGTGGAGCGCCGGTTCGGGATGCCGTGGGATCCTCCGGTGCCGAAGCTGCGCGAGTACATCCATGCCGTCCGCGCGATCTGGCGCACCTGGCAAGATGGCGCGCCGCTCCGCGTGCAGGGCGCGTACTACACCCTCAATCTGATGGGGCCGTTTTTCAACCCGGGTCCGAACCCGAAGCCACACATTCCGATCTTCATCGCGGGCGTGAACGAAGGCTTGTGCCGGTTGGCGGGAGAGCTGGCCGACGGGTTCATCCTGCACCCGATGCATTCGGTGCCGTACCTGCGCGAGTTTGTGCTGCCGCGCATCGCCGAGGGCCTGGCCAAAGCCGGGCGCACACGTACCGATCTCGAGATCCACGCACCGGTCATGCTCGCCGCCGGGGACACTCCGGGCGCGCTCGCGGCGGCCGTCGCGCGGGCCCGGTCGCGCATCGCCTTCTACGGATCGACCCCAACGTACCGGCCGCTCTTGGAGGTGCTCGGGTACGCGGATGTCGCGGACCGGCTGCGCCGCCTGATGGCGGCGCGGCAGACCCAGGAGCTCGCGGCGCAGGTGCCGGATGCCGTGGTGGACGCGATCGTCATCCGGGGATCGTACGACGACATCGGCCACCAGTTGCGCGCGAGATACGCGGGGCTCGCGGATCGTGTGGCGTCCTACTGGCCGTTTGCGCCCGCCGAGCAGGCCGATTGGGCGCGGATGGCCCGGGCCTTTCACGCCGGGGGCTGACCATGCGCGTAGCGTATCAAGGAGAGCCCGGGGCGTACGGCGAGGAGGCCGTCCTCCGCATGTTTGGAGCGGTGCGCACGGTCCAGTGCGGTTCGTTTGCCGCCGTCTTCGACGCGGTCCGCGGCGGCGCCGCCGACCACGGCGTGGTGCCCGTGGAGAACTCGCTCGCCGGCAGCATCAACGAGACCTACGACCTGCTCCTGGCGCACGATCTGGTGATCGCCGGGGAGCTGGACCTGCGCGTCAGCCATTGTCTGCTGGCGCTGCCGGGGGAATCGCTCGATCGGATCACCAAGGTCTACTCGCACCCGCAGGCACTGGCGCAGTGCAGTACGTTTCTGGCGCAGCTTCGGGCGGAGCTCGTCCCCTACTACAACACGGCGGGCAGCGCCAAGATGATTCGGGAACAGGAGTTGCGCGGATGCGCCGCGGTGGCGAGCCGCCGCGCCGCCGTGCTGTACCGGCTCGCCGTGCTGGCGGAAGCGATCGAGACCACGCCCAGCAACTACACCCGGTTTCTCGACCTCAGCACCGTGCCCGCCGAGCGGCAGGAGCCCAGCAAGACCTCGATCGTGTTCGTCGTGAACAACGAGATCGGGACGCTGTACGCGGCCCTGGGCGCGCTCGCGACGCGGCGGGTCAACCTCATCAAGATCGAGTCGCGTCCGTCCCGCCGCCGGCCGTGGGAGTACACCTTCTACGTGGACGTCGACGGCCACGCCGACGCGGAGCCGCTCCGCGGGGCGCTCGCGGACCTGCGGCACCATACGACGTTCCTGCGCGTCCTCGGCTCGTACCCCAAGGCATCGCTGCCGGACGCGGAATAGACGCGTTCGGACGCTCCCCCGCGCGGCCGGGCGGATCGCGCCGCCCGGCCGGGGCGCCCGGCCTACGCGGCGATCAACGGTAGCGCGGCGATCGCGGCGACGAGTCCGGCCGTCTGCGCGCGCGTGAGACGTTCACGAAGCACCACGCGCGCCAGCAGGACGGTGAACGCGGGATAGAGCGACCCGAGCACCGCGGCGACGTCGACCCGGCCGGCGTGCGCCGCGAGGACGAAGCACGCGTTGCCGCCGGCGTCGAGGATGCCGGCCAAGAGCGCGATGCCGAGGACGCTCGTCGGAAGCCGGAGGGTCTCGCCGCTCGCCGCGGCGAGACCGGCCATCACGACGAACGATGTGCCCGTCGACACGGCGAGCGGCCAGAACACCGATGGCCCGCGCACCTGCGAGATCATGAGGTAAAATCCCCCGAACGCCAGCCCGGCGATGGCCGCGAACCCGAGGCCCTCGGGCCGGCCGGCGCCGCTCGTGGGTCGGGCGAGGCACCAGATCCCCGCGAGCGCCAGCGCAAATCCGGCGAGGCGCGCGCCCGAAGGCACCCCCTGGAGGACGCCGGCAAGGACGACGGGAAACGACGCGGCGAGCACGGCCGTCAACGGGGAGTTCACGCCCATCTTGCCGACGGCCAGCGATTGGTAGAGCGCCATGAGTCCGACCGATCCCGACACGCCCGCCGCGACGGCCCAGAGGGCCGACGCCGCGGACGGCGCGCGCTCGCGAAACACGAGCGCGAGCGCGACCTGCGCGGCGACGCCGCTCAGGCGGGAGATGGGCCCCACGCGAAGGACGCTCTCGCGCCGCGCGGAGAACCCGCCGCTGAAATCCCCGCCGCCCCACGACGCCGCGGATGCCAGGCCGAAGGCCGCGGCCGCGAGATTCCCGGCGTTCATCGAAGTCCGGCGACCCTGCTCAGGCGCGCGACGACACGCTGGGGCGCGCGGGCCGCCACCGGAGGTTGGG
>JAJPJL010000134.1 GCA_021324255.1 Bacillota bacterium | reverse complement strand
TTGCGGATCGTCTCGCGGTACGCGACCTGCGGCCGCCCCACGTTGGCTTCCACCTTGAACTCCCGCAGCAGCCGGTCGACGATGATCTCCAGGTGCAGCTCGCCCATCCCGGAGATGATCGTCTGCGCCGTCTCCGAGTCGAACCGGACCTTGAACGTCGGGTCCTCCTCGGCCAGCTTGGCCAGCGAGGCGCCGAGCTTTTCCTCGTCCGCGCGTGTCTTGGGCTCCACCGCGACGGAGATCACCGGCTCGGGGAACTTGATCGACTCCAGCACAATCGGGTGGGCCTCGTCGCACAGGGTATCGCCGGTGCTCGTCACCTTGAGCCCGACCGCCGCGGCGACGTTGCCCGCGGTGACCGCCTCGATGTCCTCCCGGTGGTTCGCGTGCATCTGCAGGATCCGGCTGACGCGCTCCTTCGTGCCCCGGGTGGCGTTGTACACGTACGAGCCCGACTGCAGGGTCCCCGAGTAGACACGGAAGTACGTGAGCTTGCCGACGTAGGGATCGCTCACGATCTTGAACGCGAGGCCTGAGAACGGCGCGGCCGGGTCGGCGGCGCGGGTGTCGGGCTGATCCGTGTCGGGGTTCACGCCCTCCACGGGCGGGATGTCGAGCGGGGACGGCAGGTAGCTCACGACGGCGTCGAGGAGCGGCTGCACGCCCTTGTTCCGAAACGCGGTGCCGCACAGCACGGGAATGAGCTTCGTCGAGAGCGTGCCCTTGCGCAGCGCCCCGATGATCTCGTCCTCCGTGAGCGGGGTGCCCTCGAGGTACTTCTCCGTCAAGCGGTCGTCCATCTCCGCGGCCGCCTCGACGAGCACCTCGCGGTGCTTCTCCGCCAGCGGCCGCAGCGCCGCGGGAATGTCGGCCTGGTCGCTCCGCGTGCCGAGGTCGTCCGTGTAGATGATCGAGGTCATCCTGATCAGGTCGATGACGCCTTCGAAGCCGTCCTCGGCGCCGACGGGCAACTGCACCGGCACGGCGCGCGCCTCGAGACGGTCCTTGATCATGCCGACCGTGCGAAAGAAGTCCGCCCCCGTGCGGTCCATCTTATTAATGAAGACGATCCGCGGCACGCCGTACCGGTCGGCCTGCCGCCACACCGTTTCGGATTGCGGCTGCACGCCCTCCACCGCGCTCAGCACGACGATGGCCCCGTCCAGCACGCGCAGGGACCGCTCCACCTCGGCCGTAAAATCGACGTGCCCCGGCGTGTCGATGATGTTGATGCTGTGCCCCCGCCACTGCGCGGTGGTCGCCGCCGAGGTAATCGTGATCCCGCGCTCCCGCTCCTGGACCATCCAGTCCATGGTGGCGGAGCCCTCGTCGACCTCGCCGATCCGGTGCGTGCGCCCGGTATAGAAAAGGATGCGCTCCGTCGTGGTCGTCTTGCCCGCGTCGATGTGGGCGACGATCCCGATGTTGCGAATCTTGTCCAGCGACCGCTCCGCCGTCATGGCTGCTCCCTGCTTCGTCTCCAGCTGCGTCGGCATATGCCCCCGGTTCCTACCAGCGATAGTGGGCGAAGGCCTTGTTCGCCTCCGCCATCTTGTGCGTGTCCTCGCGCCGCTTCACCGCGGCCCCCGCGTTGTTGCTGGCGTCCAGGATCTCCGCCGCGAGCTTCTCCCGCATCGTCCGGCCGGGCCGCTGCCGCGCGTACTGCACGAGCCAGCGCACCCCGAGCGACAGCCGCCGCTCGGGCCGCACCTCCACGGGCACCTGGTAAGTGGCCCCGCCGACCCGGCGCGGCTTGACCTCCAGCACCGGCATGATGTTGTGGAGCGCCTGGTCCAGCGCCTTCGCGGGCTCCTTCGCGCCCTTCTCCTGGACCGTGGCCAGCGCCGCGTAGACGATCCGCTCCGCGAGACTCTTCTTGCCCCGGGTCATCACCTTGTTGATGAGCCGGGTGACCATCGGACTGCCGTAGGTCGCATCCGGCACCACGAGCCGGCGCGACACCGACCCCTTACGCGGCATCAGCGTGCCTCCCGTCCATCAGCATCGGCCGGCCTCACGCCGCCCCGGCCTTCTTCGGCCGCTTGGCGCCGTACTTGGAGCGGCCGCGCTTCCGGTCCTGGACCCCCGCCGTATCCAGCGTGCCCCGGACGATGTGGTAGCGAATGCCGGGGAGATCCTTGACACGGCCGCCGCGGATGAGGACCACGGAGTGCTCCTGGAGGTTGTGCCCGATCCCCGGGGTGTACGCGGTGACTTCCTGGCCGTTGGTCAACCGCACGCGGGCGATCTTGCGCAGCGCGGAGTTCGGCTTCTTGGGCGTCGTCGTCTTGACCTGAATGCATACCCCGCGCCGCTGCGGGCTGTTTTGCAGCGCCGGCGACTTGCTCTTCACCGGCTCGATGTTCCGGCCCAACCGCACGAGCTGGGTAATCGTCGGCACGCTCCACCTCCACGGGGCGCCGCGGCGTCCCCCGGTTCCGCCGTTCCGTTCGCCTGACCGTCCTGTCGCGGCGCCGCGCCCGGCGGCGGGGCCGCCGCCACGCGCAGAGTTCCCCGGGGCGGGTTGCCCCTTGCCCCCGCGCCGAGGCTCTGTGCGATGCCGGCGGCCGGGATGCCCGGCCGGGTTATCGCGCGTCCGTGTGTCTACGATTGATCATGCGCCATACGCGGTGCCGGAGCCGGCACCCTGCGGCGCATTCCTAGGGGTGTCCCCGAATCACCCGGACCGTCGCGTGCGCCTTACCCGGTGATCGCCGCCACCGCGGCGCCGACCGCGATCCCGCACGCCCGCCCAAGCGCGGTCATCGACGCGACCTCGATGACGTCGGCGCCCCGCTCCTTCGCGGCTCGAAGCACCGGCTCGATCACGCGCCGATCGGCGTCCTGGGCGACATAGACCACCCGGGCGTGTCCGCGATTGATGGCTTTGGTCGTCTGGTTGGTGCCGATTGCCCGCTGCGTCGCCGTCTTCAGATCATCCAGCGTCCACAACCGCCGACTCCATCGCACGCGCCGGCGCCCGACGCTCTCCCGGGGCCGAGCGCCGACCCGGACAGTATAGCAACGGCCGGAAGGGGTGTCAACGGATCTGATCGCGCGATCATCGCGCTACGTCAACCCCTCCACGGCCACCTTCGTCGACCGGTACCGGGTCATGCCGGTGCCGGCCGGGATCAGCTTGCCGATGATGACGTTCTCCTTGAGGCCGAGCAGCGGGTCCACCTTGCCCTTGGTCGCGGCGTCCGTGAGCACCCGCGCCGTTTCCTGGAAGCTCGCCGCGGAGAGGAAGCTCTCCGTCGCGAGCGACGCCTTGGTGATCCCGAGGAGCACCGGACGCGCCGTCGCGGGCTCCTTGCGCGCCGCCATGACGCGCGCGTTTTCCGCCTCCAGCGCGAACACATCGACCAGCTCGCCGGGCAGGAACTCCGTGTCCCCGGGCTCCTCGATCTTCACGCGCCGCAGCATCTGGCGGACGATGATCTCGATGTGCTTGTCGTTGATGTCCACGCCTTGGCCCCGATACACCGCCTGGATCTCCTTGACGAGGCAGGCCTGCACCGCCGCCAACCCCTTGATCCGCAGGACGTCGTGCGGGTTGACGGACCCGTCGCTCAACTGGTCGCCCGCATAGACCTTGTCGCCGTCGGCGTAGCGCACCTTCACCCCGTACGGCACGGGATACTCCCGCTCGTCGTCGCGGCCGCTCACGGTGATGACGCGGTTGCCCTTGTTCTCCGACACGTGCACCTTGCCGTCGATCTCGGCGATCGGCGCCTGGCCCTTCGGCCGGCGCGCCTCGAACAGCTCCTCCACGCGCGGCAGGCCGGCCGTGATGTCCTGCCCGGCGACGCCGCCCAGGTGGAACGTGCGCATCGTCAGCTGCGTGCCCGGCTCCCCGATGGACTGCGCCGCGATGATCCCGACGGCTTCGCCGATCTCCACGAGCTTGCCGGTGGCGAGGTTGCGGCCGTAACACTTCGCGCAGATGCCGTAGCGCGTCTTACAGGCCAGCACCGACCGCACCGTGACCGACTCGATCCCCGCCTCCTCGATCTCCTCGGTCATCGCCTCATCGATCTCCTGGCCGGCCTCCGCGATCACGCGCTTGCTCCGCGGCGCCACGATATCCTCGGCGGCGACGCGCCCGACGATCCGGTCGGCGAGCGGCACCACCACGACCTCCTCCTTGCCGTCCCTGATCGGGGTCTTGATCGGGGTCATTTCCACGCCGGAGGTGGTCTTGCAGTCCTCCTCGCGGACGATGACGTCCTGCGCCACGTCCACCAGCCGGCGCGTCAGGTACCCCGACTCCGACGTGCGAATCGCCGTGTCCGCGAGGCCCTTGCGCTGCCCGTGGGTGCTGATGAAGTACTCCAGCACCGTCAGGCCCTCGCGGAAGTTGGCCTTGATCGGCAGCTCGATGATGCGGCCGGACGGATCCGACATGAGCCCCCGCATGCCGGCCAGCTGCACGATCTGCTCGGGGTTGCCCCGGGCGCCGGATCGGGACATCATGTACAGCGGGTTGAACGGGTCGAAGGCGCTGTGCATCAGCCGCTTCATCTTCGCGGAGGCCTCGGTCCAGACGTTCACGGTCCGCTCGTACTTCTCCGTGGGGGTGATCAGGCCGCGCCCGAACTGGTGGTCGATCAAGTCCACCTGTTTCTCCGCCTGGCTCAGGATCTCGTCCTTCTCCTTGGGGATCACGATGTCGGACAGCGCGATGCCGCTGCCGCTCACGGTGGCGTAGCGGAACCCGAGATCCTTGATGCTGTCCAGCAACTGCACGGTCTTTGTGGAGCCGAGCCGGTTGTACGCCTCGGACACGATCTGCGAGAGGATCTTGCGGTCGCAGACCTCATTGACGAACCGCAGCTCCTCGGGGATCGCCTCGTTGAAGATCACGCGGCCCACGGTCGTGTCGATCATCTCCCCGCTGAACCGCACCTTGATCTTGGCGTGCAGGTCGACCACGCCGCTCTCGTAGGCCAGGACCACCTCGTCCGGCCGGCTGAAGATCTTGCCCTCGCCCCGCGCGCCGTCGGCCTCGAGCGTCAGGTAGTACGCGCCGAACACGATGTCGCGCGTCGGCGACGTGATCGCGCGCCCGTACGCCGGCGAGAGGATGTTGTACGCCGAGAGCATGAGGATGCGCGCCTCGGCCTGCGCCGCGGCGCTCAGCGGCACGTGCGCGGCCATCTGGTCGCCGTCGAAGTCCGCGTTGTACGCGGTGCACACGAGCGGGTGGACCTGGATCGCCTTGCCCTCGATGAGCACCGGCTCGAACGCCTGGATCCCGAGCCGGTGCAGCGTCGGGGCGCGGTTCAGCATCACGGGGTGCTCGTGCACCACCTCTTCCAGCACGTCCCACACTTCCGG
>JAJPJL010000114.1 GCA_021324255.1 Bacillota bacterium | reverse complement strand
TTTCCGCTGTACAGCATGGGCGAAACCGCCGAGAACGTCGCCGAGCGCTACGGGATCGCCCGCGAGGCGCAGGACGCGTTTGCGCTCGAGAGTCAGACCCGCGCGGCGGCCGCGGCGCGGGACGGCCGGTTTGCCGAGGAGATCACGCCGGTGACCGTCCCGGGCGCGCGCGGGGAGTCGACGGTCGTGGCGACGGACGAGCACCCGCGGCCGGACTCCACGCTCGACCGTCTGGCCGCGCTCCCCCCGGCGTTCCGCGCGGGCGGGACGGTGACGGCCGGCAATTCGTCGGGCATCAACGACGGCGCGGCGGCGCTGCTGGTGGCCTCGGCGGCGTGGGCGGAGCGGCAGGGGAAGCGCCCCCTCGCCCGCATCGCGGGCGGCGCCGTCGCCGCGGTGGATCCGTCGTACATGGGCATCGGGCCGGTGCCGGCGACGCAAAAGGCGCTCGCCCGTGCAGGATGGACGATCGGGGACGTGGACCTGGTGGAGCTCAACGAGGCGTTTGCGGCCCAAGTCCTCGCGTGCGTCTCCGATCTCGGGATCGATCGCGACCGGCTCAACCCCAACGGCGGGGCGATCGCGCTCGGGCATCCGGTGGGCGCGAGCGGCGCCCGCATCCTCGTCACGCTGGTGCACGAAATGGTCCGCCGGAACGCCCGGAGGGGGCTCGCGACGATGTGCATCGGCGTGGGGCAGGGCATCGCCACGCTCCTCGAGCGCTCGCCCGACGCGTGACCGCCGCGACGGCACCGGGGGCGCGCGCGGTGCGGGCTCGCTCCATGCTGTTTACGCTGTTCGGCGACTACGTGCGCCACTACGGCGGCACCGTGTGGGTCGGCAGCCTGATCGCGCTGATGGCCGAGCTCGGTTTCACCGCGCCCGCCGTGCGCGCGGCCGTCTCCCGCATGGCGCGACAGGGATGGCTTCGCCCAATCCGCGAGGGGCGGGCGAGCTACTACGCGCTCACGGACCGCGGCCAGAGCCGCGTCGAGGAGGCCGCGCGGCGGATCTTCAAGCTGCACCCCGAACCGTGGGACGGCACGTGGCGGTTGTTGATCGTGCCCGCGCCCGCCGATCGCGCGCGGCGTGCCGGCCTGCGCCGCGAGCTCACGTGGATGGGGTTTGCGCCCCTCGCCCGCGGCGTCTACCTTACGCCCAACGACCTCTGGCCGTTCATGACGGCCGTGGCGGACCGGTACGGCGTCACCGGGCGCCTCGAGGCGTTTGCGGCCCGGCGCGTCGGGGCGGGGTCCGACTCGGAGGTCGCGGCGCGGTACTGGGACGTGGAGGCGATTGGCCGCGCCTACCGGGAGTTTCTCGATGTCTGGCGGCCGCGGTGGCAGGCGCGGCGCGACGCGCCGGCCGGCGTGCCGCTCGCCGACGCCGCGGCGTTTGGGGAGAAGACCCGGCTGGTCCACGAGTTCCGGAAGTTCCTGTTTGTCGACCCGGGCCTCCCGCGCGACCTGCTGCCGCAGCGGTGGAGCGGCACCGAGGCGCGGGTCGTGTTCTCCGCGTACTATCATCTGCTCTCCGAGGCCGCCCTCAGGTTCTTCGAGGCGCACTATCGCCCGGCGCCGGGCCACGAGGGGGAGTTGGCCGAGGGTCGCCGCGCGGCGCGCCGGGATCCGTTTCGCCCGACCGGCGCCGTTGCGCCGGCGCCTCCCCCATAGAGGGCGAAGGCAGACGGCGAACGTGCGGCGCGCCCCCCGGGAGGCGCGTGCCGCCGCGACGCGGCCGTTCGCGGGCGCACCCGATCGTGCGTTTGACACCGCGTCCGGTAGGCCGATATAATGAACGCGGTCCGAAAGGCTTTTTTTGTTTTGGGCGGGAGGGAACACGCGCGTGAAGCTGAGCCACCCGGTCCGGGTGATCGGGGTCCTGGTCATCGCGCTCGCGGCGTTCGGTGTCGCGTTTCAGCCGGTCCGGTTCGAGGGTGCGACGCCGGTCCTTGAGCGGCCGCGGCCGCACCTCAACCTCGGCCTCGATTTGCAGGGCGGGAGCAACATCGTGCTTCAGGCGAAACCAACCGCCCAGACGCCGCTGAGCAACGACGCCATGGACGGCGTGCTCCGGGTGATTCGGAACCGCGTGGACCAGCTCGGGGTCGCCGAACCCGACATCGCGCGGCAGGGACCGAATCGCATCCAGGTCCAGCTGCCCGGGATCCAGAACCCGGAACGCGCGATCGAGATCATCGGCAAGACGGCCCTGCTCGAGTCGTCGACACCGGGACGCAGTCGCTCCCCGCCGGGGCGGAGTGGCACGGCACGGACACGGTCGTGCTCCCCGACAAGTCCACGATCAAGCTGCACAAGACCGTGCTGCTAACGGGCGCGGACCTGAGCGACGCGCAGGTCACGTTCGATCAGTTCGGCCGGCCGCAGGTCGGGTTTACGTTCAAGAGCACGGCCGCGAAGACGTTCCTCGATTTCACGACCAAAAACATCGGCAAGTACCTGACGATCGTGCTCGACGACCGGGTCATCAGCTCGCCCGTGATCAACAGCCCGATCCCGGGCGGCAAGGGCGTGATCGAGGGCGGCTTCACGCTGGACTCCGCGCGCGACCTGGCGGTGCTGCTGCGGGCCGGCGCCCTGCCGCTGCCGGTCACGGTCGTCGAGAACCGGACGGTGGGGCCCGTGCTGGGCCGCGACTCGATCGACCGCAGCGTGCGCGCGGGCGAGATCGCGATCGTCCTGGTCGGCCTGTTCATGTTCCTGTACTACCGGTTCGCGGGGTTGCTGGCCGATCTCGCGCTCGGGGTGTACACGCTGATCCTGTTCGCGCTCATGGCCGGGATCGGCGCGACGCTGAGCCTGCCGGGGATCGCGGGGTTCATCCTGTCGCTCGGCGTGGCCGTGGACGCGAACGTCATCATCTTCGAAAAGGTCAAGGAAGAGCTGCGGTCCCGCAAGACCCTCCGCGCGTCGGTCGCGGCGGGGTGGGCCCGCGCGATCGTCACGATCCTCGACTCCAACGCGACGACCTTGATCGGCGCCACGGTCCTGCTGTGGCTCGGCACCGGGCCGGTGCGCGGGTTCGCGGTGACGCTCATCCTGGGCATCCTGACGAGCATCTTCACCGCGATCGTGGTGACGCGCGTGTTCGTGGACGTGGCGCTCGACGCCCCGGCGCTCGCCGGCGCGATCCAGAGCCTGGCGTCCTTGGGACGCGGCCGGCCGGTCGCCGCCGAGACCGGCGCGGGGGAATAGCCGCGTGGACAAGACCTTCAACCTGATCCGCCACCGCCGCTGGTACTATCTCTTGTCGCTGGCGGTGATCGTGCCGGGGCTCGTCGCGCTCTACGTGCACCATGCGCGCGACCACCACGCGCTCAACTGGGGCGTCGACTTCACCGGCGGCAACCAGTTGCAGCTCCGGATCGACGACCCGTTCGACGACGGCGACATCCGCGCGATCATGACCCGGTTCGGCCTCGCGGACGCGGTGATCCAGCGATCGGGCCAGAACGAGGTGTTCATCAAGACGCGGCCGCTCACGCAGCTGCAGATGAACCAGATCACCGCCGCCGTGCGCGGCCGGTTCCCGCGCACGGAGATGCTGCGCGAGGACACCGTGGGGCCGGAGATCGGCGCCGAGTTGCGCAACGCGGCGGTCACGGGGGTCGTGATCGGCCTGGTCCTCCAGGTCGTCTACATCTCGATTCGATTCCGGTCGGTGCGGTTTGCCATCGCCGCCGACGTGGCGCTGCTCCACGACCTCCTCGTGGTCATCGGCGCGTTTGCGTTGACCCAATTCGAGGTGGACAGCTCGTTCCTCGCGGTCCTGCTCACGGTCGCGGGCTACTCCATCAACGACACCATCGTGATCTTCGACCGGATTCGAGAGAACCTGAACATGCGCACGCGGGAGCCGTTTGAGCCCCTCGTCAACCGCAGCGTGCTCGAGGCCCTCGTGCGGTCGATCAACACGGCGATGACCGCGGTGCTCGCGATCGGGGCGGTGTACGTCTTCGGAGGCGAGACGATCCGGAGCGTCGCGTTCGGCCTGGTGGTGGCCATCCTCACCGGAGGCTACTCGTCCATCTTCAACGCGAGCCCGATCCTCGTGGATTGGTACAACTGGGCGGAGCGGCGGGGCGCCGCGCGGGGCGGCACGCCGGCCCGCGCCGTGCCGCCGGTGCGGGAGCCCGCGGCCTCGGACGACGGCAGCGGCGACGAGGCGATGGCGGCTCCCGTGCTGAACGCGCCGGCGCGGCCGGCATCCGGCCGGCGCCGGGGCGGGCGCCGCCGCCGGTAGGGGCCGCCGATGCGTGGAGCGCCGATCTGGATGCTCGTGATCCTCGTCGCCGTCACCATCTTCGCGCTCAGCAACAACGCCGCGGTGACGGTCAAGTTTGCGCAATGGCAGCTGTACAACGGCTCGCTGGCGCTCGCGATCGTGGGCGCCGGCGTGGCCGGCGCGCTCGTCACGTTTCTCTCCTGGCTCCCGCATCGCTCGCGCCTCGGGAGCCGCATCCGCGACCTGGAGCAGCGCGTGCGCGCCACAGAGGGCGCGCCGCGGCCTCAGCCGTCGGGCACGAGCGGCGGCTCCGCTCCGGGCGCCGACGACACCCGCCGGTTCCCGTAGCGTCGCCCGGCGCGGGACGAGGCGCCCGGTCGCGTAGCGCTCCCGGGGACGTCTTCCGGGAGCCGGGCGATGCCTCGACACCGGCCTCCCTTATAATGCAAGTATGGCCGTGCTCGAGCGCCTCCCGTGGGTCGTGGCGCCGGCGGACGCCGGCGCCGGAGCACTGGCGCGTGAACTCGGCGTGCCCGTGCTCGTGGGGCAGATCCTGCGCCGGCGCGGCGTCGTGTCGGCGCAGGACGCCCGGGAGTTCCTCGCGCCCTCGCTCGACCGGCTTGCCGATCCCCTGACCGTGCCGGGCATGGCGCACGCGGCCGACCGGCTCGCGGCTGCGGTGGCGTTGGGCGAGCGCGTGGCCATCCACGGCGATTACGACGTCGACGGCATCTGCGCCACCGCGATCCTGGTGCGGACGCTCCGGGGTCTCGGCGCGGACCCGCTGTGGTACGTACCGCACCGTCTCCGGGACGGCTACGGTCTCGGGATGCCGGCCGTGGAGGCGCTCGCGGCGCAGGGCGCGCGCGTGCTCGTTGCCGCGGACTGCGGCATCACCGCCTACGACGCCGTCGCCCGGGCGGCCGCGCTCGGCCTCGACGTCATCGTCGTCGACCACCACACGCCGGGGCCCGAGCGGCCGGCGGCGCTCGTCGTGGCGCCGGCGGAGGGCGCGGGCGTCCTTGACCCTCCGCCGTGCGCGGCCGGCCTGGCCTACCTGCTGGCGTGGGCGCTCCGGCGTCGCGCGGCGGGTCAGGGTGCGCCCGAGGGGCTCGCCGCCCTCGCCGCGCTCGGGACCATCGCCGACGTCGTGCCGCTGCTCGGTGACAACCGGCGGCTCGCGGCGGGCGGACTCGCGCAGCTCCGCACCGCGCCCATCGCCGGCATCCGCGCGCTCGTCGACGTCGCCGGCATCACGGGGCCGCTTGAGGCATGGCACATCGGCTGGCAGCTCGGGCCCCGCCTGAACGCGCCCGGCCGGCTCGGCGATCCCACGCCGGCGCTCCGGCTGCTGCTCACCGATGACGCGGGCGAGGCCCGCCACCTCGCGGAGGCCCTCGACGAGGCCAACCGCGAACGTCAGGCCATCTTAGAGCGGGTGCTCGGGGACGCGATCACGCAGGTCGGGTTGGAGCCGGACGCCCCGGCCCTCGTCGTCGCGGGGGAAGGCTGGCATCCCGGCGTCGTCGGGCTGGTGGCCGGACGCCTGGTGGAGCAGTTCGGCCGGCCCGCCGTTGCGGTGGCGCTCGCGGACGGCGTGGGACGCGGCTCGGCGCGCAGCATCGAGGGATTCCACCTGGTCCAGGCGCTCGATGCCTGCCGCGCGCACCTGCGCGGGTTCGGCGGGCACGCGATGGCGGCCGGGTTGTCCATCGACGCGGGATCCGTCGAGGCATTCCGGCACGCGTTTCTCGAGGTGGCGGCCGCCCGCGCCCCCGCGGCGCCCGCCGCGCTCGACGTCGACGCCGAGGTGTCCCTTGCGGACGTGACGGTCCCGCTGGTGACCGCGCTGGAGGCGCTCGGACCGTTTGGGCCCGGCAACCCGCAGCCGGTGTGCGCCGTGCGCTCCGTACACGCGGTGACCCGTAGGGTGGTGGGCGATGGGGCGCACCTGCGCATGGGCGTCACCGACGGGTCGGTGTTCGTGGAGACGATCGGCTTCGCCATGGCCGGCATCGCGGAGCTGTTGAGCTTTACCGACGCCGCGGTGGATCTCGCGTTCGTGCCCGAGCTGGACCGCTTCGACCCCGATCGCGTGCGGCTCCGGCTCCGGGCGCTCAGCGTCCCGGGCGTCGACCCGGGGACGTTGCTGGCCGACACGGCGCTGCTCGTCGATCGCTTGTTCCGGCGGGCCGACGACTACCTCGGGGACGTGGAGCCGCCCCGCGAGAGCGCCCCCGAGTTCTACACCAAGGTCGTGGGGGTGACGTTCGACGACCGCCAGACGGTCATCGCCGCGCTTGCACCCGGGGACACGCTCGCGTTGCGGCGCGAACCGGACAACCCGCACGATCCTCACGCCGTGCGTGTGGCGGCGCCCGACGGCCGCATGATCGGGTACCTGCGCGCGCGCGTGGCCGGGCGCATCGCCCCCGCGATGGACGCCGGCGGCCGGTACCGCGCGATCGTCTCGCGCGTCACGGGGGGCGGGGACCGCACGCTCGGGGTGAACGTTCACGTCCAGCGGGAGGACGACGAGCCGGCGCCGCTGCGTACCGCGTCCCGCCGGGCGTGGCGCGCGCTGGACCGCCCCGCCCGAACCGCACGCCTCCCCATTTACGTCAATGAAGGACGCCCGTTGCGTCCGGCGCTCGCGGAGGCGCTGGACGAGGTGGCGCGCGGGCGCTCCGTCGTGCTGGCGGTGCCTCCGGGCCGGGGATGGGCGACGGCGGTGGCGGCGGCGGCGGCGCAGGCGGTGAGCGGCGACCATGCCGCCCTCGTCATCGAGCCGCTGTGGGCCGACGCCGAGCGGCGGTCCGAGCAGCTGCAGTCGCGCCTCGGCGCGCTCGGGCTGCGCGTCGATGCACTGCACGGCGTGTTGGACGTCGGACGGCGGGATCACACGCTGGCCGGCGTGGCGTCGGGCGGCACCGACGTCGCGGTGGTCACCGTCGAGGCGCTGCGCGCGGGGATGATGGCCGACACTTGGATCGCCCGCACGGCCGTGGCCGTCCTCGACGGCGTGGCGCCGGCCGACCTGGCGGAGCTGCCTCCGCGCGTGCTGGAGCGGCCGCGGCTGATCCTGGCGGACCCCGCCGGCGCGGCGGCGCTCGCGCGCGAGCACGGTGCGGCCGCCATCCTGCGCGACGACCCCGCGCGCCCTGCACTGCGCGTCGACGATCGCCGGCGCGGCGCCGATCCGTCGGCGGTGGTAGAGGAAGTGGTCGCAAATGGCGAGAAGTGCGTGGTTTATGCCGCTACGCCGGACACCTGCGTCCGGTTCGCGGCGCAGATCCGGGAACGGGCCGGCGGGGATGCGCGCATCGCGTACCTGCACGAGGGGTTGCCCCGTCCGGTGCGGCAGGCCGTGGGACGCGCGTTTGAGGAGGGTCGCCTTGGCGTGCTGGTGACGACCGCGCTGTGCGAGGAGACGCTGCCGCGAGACCTGCGGCGCGCCGTGCTGGCGTCGTTTCCCAGCGGCCGCCGGGAATTCCTGGCCGTGTGCGGGGCCGTCGGCCTCGACCGGCGCCCGTCGACGGTCACGCTCGCGTGGGCGGCCGAGGATCACGCGGCGAGACGGCGTGCGCTCGGGGAGCGCTGCCCGGACCGCGTGCTGCTCGCGGCGCTCTATCGCGCGCTGCGGGCGTGGCGCGGCGTCGACCCGTTTGCGTGGCCGGACGATGCGACGTGGGAGCACGTGCGGGCCACGGTCCCGGGCGCCACCCGGGCGACCATGGACGCGGCCTGCGCGGTGTTCGAGGAAGCCGGGCTGGCCGTGCGGGAAGCGGCGGGATCGGGCTGGCAGGTGCGGCTCGTGCCGGTCGACGGCCGGCGGGATCTCGGGATCTCGCTCCGGTACCGGGAAGGAGCGCGCCAGCGGGAGGCGTTCGACCGCTTCGCCGCCTGGGCCGAACGTGCCACCTCGGGGGACATCGAGCGTGCGGTGCTGGCGTAAGTCAGGGGAGGGCGCGCCGTGAGCGCGGAGCAGCCGGGCGGCGCCAAGGGGCCGGGCCCCGTGGAGGTCGTCACGGAGGCGATGAAGCGGCTCCATCTCGTCCGCAGCCCCGAGGAAACGCTCCCGGAGGATGCGGAGGCCCTGCTCCGGCAGGTGCGCGAAACGGTGCCGCACGCGGACCGCGACCTCATCCGCCGTGCCTACCTGTTTGCGCGGGACGCGCACGCCGGCCAGACCCGCGCCTCCAACGAGCCCTACGTGCACCACAGCGTGGCGGTCGCCGGCATTCTCGTCGCGCTGCGGCTCGACTCGGCGACGATCGCGGCGGCGCTGCTCCACGACGTCCTCGAGGACACCTCCCACACGATCGAGGAGATCAAGCAGCGCTTCGGCGCGGAAATCGCCGGCCTCGTCGACGGTGTCACGAAGCTCGGCCGCATCGAGTGGAAGACCCGCGAGGAGCGCCAGGCCGAGAACCTGCGCAAGATGTTCCTGGCGATGGCGAGCGATATCCGCATCATCCTGATCAAGCTCGCCGACCGCGTGCACAACATGCGGACGATCGAGTTCCTGCCGGAGTGGAAGCAGAAGCGAACGGCGCGGGAGACGCTCGAGATCTACGCGCCGCTCACGGAGCGTCTCGGGATCGGCAGCATCAAGCGCGAGCTCGAGGACCGGGCGTTCCGGGTGCTCGAGCCCGGCGCGTACGATGAGATCGCGCGGCAGCTCGAGCGCACCAGCCAGGAGCAGGACGCCCTGCTGGCGCGGGTCGTGGCCACGCTCCAGGCGGAGCTGAGCCGGGCCGGCATCCGCGTGGACCGGACCGCCATCATCGCCCGGCCGAAGCACGTGTACAGCATCTACCAGAAGATGCAGCGCCCGAAATACCAGGGCCAGGGCGTGGGACGGATCTACGACCGGCTCGCGGTGCGGGTCGTCGTCAACGACGTCCGCGAGTGCTACGAGACGCTCGGGATCGCGCACGCGCTGTGGAAGCCCATCCCCGGCGAAGTCGACGACTACATCGCCAATCCGAAGACGAGCGGGTACCAATCGTTGCACACCGCGGTCCTGTACGAGGGGCAGCCGCTCGAGATCCAGATCCGCACGCAGCAGATGCACCGGGTGGCGGAGCACGGCATCGCCGCGCACTGGCGCTACAAGGAGGGCGGCGGCAAGACGGAGCCCGCGTTCGAGCAGAAGCTGTCGTGGCTGCGCCAGCTCCTGGAGTGGCACCAGGAGCTGCAGGACGCGCGGGAGTTCATGCATTCGGTCAAGATCGACCTGTTTCAGAACGAGGTCTTCGTGTTCACGCCGAAGGGCGACGTGATCGACCTGCCCGCCGGCGCCACGCCCGTGGACTTCGCGTTTCGCATCCACACGGACGTCGGGTACCATACCACCGGCGCGCGCGTGAACGGCCGGCTGGTGCCGCTGAGCCACCGGCTCGTGTCCGGCGACATCGTCGAGGTCGTCACCACCAAGCACAGCGCCGGCCCGAGCCGCGACTGGCTGGCGTTCGTCCAGACGAGCAACGCGCGGACGAAGATCCGGCAGTGGTTCAAGCGCGAACGCCGCGACGAGAACATCGTGCGCGGAAAGGAGCTGCTCGACAAGGAACTGCGCCGCGCGGGCGCGTTGGCGCTCGCGCGGGCGGAGCGCCTGCGGGAGATCGCCGCGCGCTTCAGCCTGCCGAACGAGGACGAGCTGTACGCGGCGCTCGGCAACGGGGACGTGTCGCTGCTGCACGTCGTCCAAGCCCTGCGCGGCGAACCGGCCGCGGACGAGGAGACGCTGCCCGCGCCGTCCGCGCCGCCGCCGGCGGCCACGGCGCGCGGGATCCGGGTGCGCGGCGTGGATAACGTCCTGATGCGCTTCGGCCGCTGCTGCAGCCCGCTGCCGGGGGACCGCGTGGTCGGGTATATCACGCGCGGCCGCGGCGTCAGCATCCACCGGGCGGACTGCCCGAACATCCAGTTTCTGCGGTCCCAGCCGGAGCGGCTGCTCGAGGTGGAATGGGAGGCGTCGCCCGACGGCTCGTACAAAGTGGAGATCGAGGTCGAGGCGCTGGATCGGGTCGGCGTGCTCAAGGACATCCTGGGCGCCATCACGGAAACCAAGACCAACCTGGTTTCGGTGAATGCCCGCGTCCGCAAGGACAAGGTGGCGATCGTCAACATCGTGGCGGACATCGGCAACGTCACGCAGCTCACGGCCGTGATGCACCGGATCGGGCGCGTCAAGGACGTCTACAATGTCGAACGCGTCGTACCGCACTAGCGCGGGCCGGCCGGCCCGACCTCTCGCCGGAGTGCGGCCACGACGGCGTGGGCGGCGGGGAGGGGAGCGATGATCCAGACCGCAGCGCGCGTCTCGGTGTTTACCGAGTCCGTGATCCGGGAGATGACGCGTCTCGCCGCCGAGCACGACGGCATCAACCTGGCGCAGGGGTTCCCGGACTTCCCGGCGCCGCCGGAGCTCGTCGAGGCGGCCCGCCGCGCGCTCGCGGACGGCCACAACCAGTACGCGATCACCTGGGGATCGCCACGGCTCCGCCGCGCGATTGCGGAGAAGGTCCGCTGGTTCAACGGGCTCGCGGCCGATCCCGAGCGCAACATCACGGTCACGTGCGGAGCGACCGAGGCGATGATGGCCACCCTGCTCGCGACCGTCGATCCCGGCGACGAGGTCGTCGTGTTCGAGCCGTTTTATGAGAACTACGGCCCGGACGCCAAGCTCTCCGGCGCGGTGCCGAAGTTTGTGCGGATCCGGCTGGAACCGGGCTTCCCGTTCGATCCCGACGAACTGCGGGCCGCGGTCGGCCGGCGGACCAAGGCGATCATCGTGACGACGCCGCACAACCCCACGGGCAAGGTATTCACGCGCGCGGAACTCGAGTGGATCGCGGACGTGTGCCGGCGCTACAACCTGCTGGCGATCACCGACGAGGTGTACGAGCACATCGTCTACGACGGCGCCGAGCATGTCAGCCTCGCGACGCTGCCGGGCATGGCCGAGCGGACGGTCATCGTGAACAGCGTCTCCAAGAGCTACAGCGTCACGGGGTGGCGCGTGGGCTGGACGATCGCCCCGGCGCCGATCGCGGACGCCATCCGGAAGGTGCACGACTTCCTGACCGTCGGCGCGGCGGCGCCCCTCCAGGAAGCCGCGGTCACGGGGCTCGAGTTTCCGCGGGAGTACTACGCGCGCTTGGCCGAGACGTACCAGCGCAAGCGGGACACGCTGCTCGGGATCCTCGAAGGCGCCGGATTTCCGTGCCTCAAGCCCGCGGGCGCCTACTACATCATGTGCGACGTCGGCGGCTTCGGGTTCGCCGACGACTACGCGTTCACGATGCATCTCATCAAGGACGTCGGCGTGGCGCCGGTCCCGGGATCGTCGTTCTTCCACGATCCGGCGCACGGCAAGGACTACGTGCGATTCGCCTTCCCCAAGCAGACGGAGACGTTCGAGCAGGTCCGACAGCGCCTGGCGCGGCTTCGCCCCGGCGCCGGCACCCGGGCTGCCGCGGGCGCACGGCACCCCGGGGCATGACGGAAGCCGTCCGGCCGCGCCCCGTCACTTCACCGCGGTCCTGGCGTGCCTACCGGGACGAGTTCGCCATTTTCGAGCGCCACGCATACCTGAACACGTGCTCGCTGGGAGCGCTCGGCGCCCGCGTCCGGGCGGCGGTGGAGCGGTTCCTCGGACTGTGGAACGAGTGGGGCGCGTCCGCCTGGTACGGCCCCTGGTGGGCCGAGCTCGACGCGCTGCGCGCCTCGGTGGCGGGCCTCCTGGGAGCGGACCCGGATGAGGTGGCGCTCGCCCCGTCGATCAGCGGCGCGCTCGCGGCGGTGGCGAGCTGCTTCGAGTACCGAGCCCGACCGCGCGTCGTCGTCGCCGACGTCGACTTCCCCACGGTGCCGTATCAGTGGCTGGCGCGCGCGGAGCGCGGCGCGCACGTGGAGTTCGTGCGCAGCCCCGACGGCCTCGGCGTGCCCATCGAGGCGTTCGAGCAGGCGATCGATGAGCGCACCGCGCTCGTGGCCACGTCGCACGTCTATTTTCAGAGCGGCGCCGTGCAGGACATCGCGGCGCTCGCGCGTCTCGCGCACGCCCGCGGCGCGTACCTGCTGGTCGACGCGTACCAATCCGTGGGGCAGCTCCCGGTCGACGTGCATGCGGCGGACGCCGACTTCCTCGTCACCGGCGGGCTCAAGTGGTTGCTCGGCGGCCCCGGCGTCGCGTACCTGTACGCGCGGCGGGCATTGCTGCAGGCCTTGCGCCCCGCGGTGTCCGGGTGGTTCGCGCACCGGGATCAGTTCGCGTTCGACACGCGGCACCTGGAGTACGCGGACACGGCCCGCCGGTTCGAAGCCGGCACGCCCTCGGTCGCCGCCGTGTATGCCGGCCGCGCGGGCCTGGAGTACGTGCACGAGATCGGCGTCGACCGCATCCGGGCCCGGCAGATCGAACTCACCGCGGCGCTCGTGGATGGCCTCCGGAGCCTCGGCCTCCGGCCCCGCCTGCGCGGCGACCAGACCGCGCACGCCGGCATCGTGACGGTGCCGGTCGAGGACCCGTCCGCCGTGGTGGCCGCGCTCCGGCGCGACGGCGTCATCATCGACTCCCGCCCGGGCGTGATCCGTCTCTCGACGTACTTCTACAACACGGACGAGGACATCGACCGCGCCATGGCGTCGCTCCGCACCCAGATGCCGTAACGGCGTCCCGCGTTGCTCGGTCACCTACCTCCTGCTACGCTCTATGCGGCCGGCGGCGCGCGCCCGCCGGCCGCTCCGGCGCCCGCGGTCCCGCCCGGCGCGCCCCGGGCGGCCTGAGGTCGGACGCCGCAATGCGCGCCCTGGTGCAGCGTGTCCGGGGCGCCGCGGTGTACGTGGTCGAGACCACCGCCGGCGCCGGGCCGGGCCGGGAGCTCGGTCGCATCGGGCACGGCTACGTGGTGCTCCTCGGCATCCGGGTGGACGACACGCCGCGTGACGCGGAGACGCTCGCGGGACGGGTGGCCGGGTTGCGCGTCTTCGCGGACGACGCCGGGCGGATGAACCGGTCCATTCTCGACGTGGGAGGCGAGGTGCTGAGCATCCCGCAGTTTACCCTCTACGCCGACACGCGCCACGGCCGGCGGCCGAGCTTCATCGATGCCGCGACCCCGGAGCGCGCCGAGCCGCTGTATCTGCGGTTCAACGCGTGCCTGGCCGCGTCCGGCGTGCGCGTGACGCCCGGCCGCTTCCGCGCGCACATGACGGTCGAGATCCACAACGACGGCCCGGTCACCATCCTGTTGGAGGCCCCCGCGCCGCCATGACGGCGCAGGCCGATTTTTGGGAACTGGCGGCCATCGGCGCCGCGGTGGGCGGCACGGGCGTCTGGGCCCTGGCCGCGGCCGCCAGGGTCGGCGCGCTCCGGCTGCTGCTCGACGCGTTTCCGCGGGGGACCTGGGACGCGGTCACGTGGGGGCTCATCCCGGCGCTGTTGCTCGTGCCGTGCGCGGCCCAAGGGGTGGTGGTGGGATGGTTTGGGATGCGGCGGCCGTACGCCGGCTGGGGTCCACCGGCCGCCGCCGTGGCCGGGACCCTGGTCGCGCTGGCCGTGTTTGGCGTCGCGATCCTGGACGGCGTGCGCCGCCTGCCGCCGCGCGCGGTCGCGATCGCGACTCGGACGGCGCCGAACGTGTTGATCCCGGCCTTTGCCGTGCTCGTCATCGCCGGGTGGCTCCTCGTTGTCGCGCGACTCACCCGCTCCCGCGTCCTCGCCGCGGCCGCGGTCCCGCTGGCCGCGGCCGGGGTCGCCCTCGCGTGGTGGCGCCTCCACGGGCAGGTCGTCGCATTGAGCTACGTGCTCGACCGGCCGGAGGCAAACGGGTTTTTCGCGGCGGTGGCGGTCGGCGGCGCGGCGGGCGCGGCCTGGGCGGCGCGGCGCCGCGGCGGGCCGGTGGCGGGGGACGGGGCGGCGTGACCCGGTGGAACTGAGAGCGCCTCGAGGCATGCAGGATATCCTGCCGGGCCAAACGGCCCGGTGGGAACACGTGGAGGGCGTGCTGCGCGATCTCGCCCGGCGATACGGGTACCGCGAGATCCGGACGCCGGTGGTCGAACACACCGAGGTGTTTCAGCGCGGCGTCGGCGAGGGCACGGACATCGTGGAAAAGGAGATGTACACGTTCCTCGACCGCGGCGGGCGCAGCCTGTCGCTAAGGGCCGAGGGGACCGCGCCCGTGATGCGCGCGTTCCTCGAGCACAACCTGGGCGCCGCCGGCCTGCCCCTCCGCGCCTATTACATCTGCCCCATCTTCCGCTACGACCGGCCTCAGGCCGGGCGGTACCGGCAGCACACCCAGTTCGGCGCCGAGGTCATCGGCAGCGCGGGTCCCGCGGCCGATGCCGAGGTGCTGGGCCTTGCCGTGCGCGGCCTCGAAGCGCTCGGGCTCGAAGGGGTCGAGCTGCACCTCAACAGCGTGGGCGACGCCGTCTGCCGCCCGCAGTACCTCGCGGCGCTCAGGGAGTACTTCCGGCCGTACCTCGGGGAGTTGTGCGACGATTGCCGCCGGCGTTTCGAGACCGCGCCGCTCCGCCTGCTGGACTGCAAGCACGAGCACGATCGCCGTATCGCCGCCGGCGCCCCGCGTATGCCGGCGTTTCTCTGCGATCCCTGCCGCGAGCACTTCGACGGGGTGCAGGAGCACCTGGCGGCGGCGGGGATCGCCTACCGCGTCGACCCCGGCATCGTGCGGGGGCTGGACTATTACACGCGCACGGCGGCCGAGGTCTTTTCGGGCAAGATCGGAGCGCAAAACGCGATGTTCGGCGGCGGCCGGTACGACGGGCTGGCCGAACAGCTGGGGGGACGCCCAACGCCCGGCGTGGGCTTCGGCATGGGGCTGGAGCGTGTGCTGCTCGTGCTCGAACAGACGGGCATCGCCGTGCCCGGGGATCCGCCGCCGGACCTGTTCATCGCGACCGCGCCGGCGCAGAACCCCGAGCAGGCGCGGCGCCTCGGCGCTCGGGCGCACGCGCTGGCGGACGGGCTCCGGCGCGCCGGGCTGAGCGTGCACGCCGACGTGATGCCGCGCAGCCTGACCGCCCAGATGCGGTACGCGAACCGTCTCGGCGCGCGCTTTGTGTGGATTCTGGACGCGGCGCGGCTGCCGCTTCGGGACATGGGCACAAAGGAGGAGGTGGCGCTCGCGGCGAGCCCCGCCGACGCCGAGGCGCTCGAACGGGGGGATCCCAGCGCCGTGGAGCGCTTGCAGCGCATGGTCACCGCGCGCGTCCGGCCGGGCGCGCCGGGGAAGGAGCGGGGATGAACGGCAACGGTGTCTGGCGGCGCACCCACGACAACGGAAGCCTGCGGCCCCACGACGTGGGTCGCGAGGTCACCCTGATGGGCTGGGTGCACGCCCGCCGAGACCTCGGCGGGCTCGTCTTCATCGACCTGCGGGACCGCGAAGGCGTCACCCAGGTCGTGGCCAATCCCCAGGAGAGCGACTCGGCGGCGGCCGCGGCCGCCCAGGTGCGCAGCGAGTACGTGATCGCCGTGCGCGGGGTGGTGGCGGCGCGGCCGGCGGGGACGGAAAATCCGAAGCTCGCCACCGGCGCCGTGGAAGTACGCGCGCGGGAGCTCCGCGTGCTGAATCCGTCGGAGACCCCGCCGTTCTCGATCGCGGACGACGGCCCCGTGGACGAGGCGGTCCGGCTCAAGTACCGGTATCTGGATCTGCGCCGTCCGTCGATGCTGCACCGGCTCCGGCTCCGGCACCGCGCGGCCAAGGCGATCCGCGACTTTCTCTCGGCGGAGGGCTTTCTCGAGGTCGAAACGCCGATGCTCATCAAGAGCACGCCGGAAGGCGCCCGGGATTTCCTCGTGCCCAGCCGGCTGCAGGCCGGCAAATTCTACGTGCTGCCCCAGTCGCCGCAGCTGTTCAAACAGATCCTGATGGTGGCCGGCGTCGAGCGATACTTTCAGATCGTGCGGTGCTTCCGGGACGAGGACCTGCGGGCCGACCGCCAGCCCGAGTTCACGCAGGTCGACATCGAGATGTCGTTTGTCGACCGCGACGACGTGCTGTCCCTCGGCGAGCGGATGATCGCGTCCGTCGTCAGGGAGACGCTCGGCCGCGACGTCGCGCTACCGCTGCCGCAGCTGACGTACGCGGAGGCGATGGCGCGGTACGGCACGGACAAGCCCGATCTGCGGTTCGGCATGGAGATCCACGATTGCTCGGCGACGTTCCGGGGGAGCCAGTTCCAGATCTTCGCGCAGGCGCTCGCGGCCGGCGGCGTGGTGTGCGGCATCCGCGTGCCGGGGGCCGCGGGGTACAGCCGCCGTGAGATACAGGAACTGGAGGCCCTCGCCAAGGCCGCGGGCGCGGCCGGGCTCGTGGCGGCGCCTCTCGACCCCGCGGGCGTGCGCGGCCCTCTGGCCAAACACCTCTCCGCGGCGACCGACCGTGAGCTGCGCGAGCGCTGCGGCGCCGGCGCCGGCGATCTGCTGCTGTTCGTGGCGGGGCCGGCGCCGGCGGCCAGCGCCGCGCTCGGCCGCCTGCGCCTCGACCTCGTGCGCCTCCGCCCCGAGCTGCGGGACCGCGTGGGATTCGACCGCGCGCGCCTGTCGCTCGTGTGGGTCGTCGAGTTTCCCCTGTTCGAGCGCGCGGCCGACGGCGCGCTGGGGGCCGTGCACCATCCCTTCACGGCGCCGCTCGACGAGGACCTCGGTGCGCTCGACACCCAGCCGCTGTCGGTTCGCGCCAACTCCTACGACCTCGTGCTCAACGGCGTCGAGCTCGGCGGCGGCAGCATCCGGATCCACCGGCATGATCTGCAGCAGCGCGTCTTTGCCGCGCTCGGGATCTCGCCCGGCGTGGCGCGCGAGCGGTTCGGGTTCCTGCTCGATGCGTTCCAATATGGGGCGCCGCCTCACGGCGGGATCGCGCTGGGGTTCGACCGCATGGTGATGCTGCTGGCCGGGGATGAGTCCATCCGCGAGGTGATCGCGTTTCCCAAGACGCAGAGCGCGACCGACCTGATGACCGGCGCGCCGTCGGAGGTGGACCCCGCGGCGCTCGAGGAGGCGCATATCCGCGTCCGGCTCGACTGAGCCGGCTTGAGCCGGCACCCCGCGTTGAGCCTCCACGCGCCCCGGTGGTATCATGAGGCGTGATTCCACGAAGGGAGCCCGCGGCCGAGGACCTGGCGTCCCGGCGCATCCGCCGATGGTAACGCGCACACCGGGTCAACCCGAGACCCTCACGGACGATCCCTGGGACATGGCCCTGCGCCAATTTGCGGGCGCCGCCGACCACCTGGGGCTGAAGCGGGGTATCCGCGAGGTCCTGAGCCGGCCGCACCGGGAGTTCACGGTGCACTTTCCCGTGCAGATGGACGACGGATCCGTCCAGATGTTCACGGGATACCGCATCATCCACAACGGCGCGCTCGGGCCGACCAAAGGCGGCCTCCGGTACAGCCCCGACGTGCGGATCAACGAAGTGCGGGCCCTCGCGATGTGGATGACGTGGAAGTGCGCGTTGAGCCAGTTGCCGTACGGCGGCGCGAAGGGCGGCGTCACGTGCGACCCGTCGCGCCTGTCCGCGGCCGAGCTGGAGCACCTCACGCGGCGCTACGCGACCGAGATCAGCCCGCTCGTGGGTCCCTACGAAGACATCCCGGCCCCCGATGTGGGCACCAATGACCAGATCATGGCCTGGTTCATGGACACGTACAGCATGCACCGCGGCTACTCGGTGCCCACGGTCGTGACGGGGAAGCCCGTGGTCATCGGGGGGTCGGCCGGCCGGCGCGAGGCCACGGGGCGCGGCGTCATGATCGCCGCCCGTGAAGCCGCGCGCTCCATCGGGCGGCCCTTCGCCGGCAGCCGCGTCGTGGTGCAGGGAAGCGGCAACGTCGGCGGCGTCGCCGCGCGCCTGCTGCACGAACAGGGATGCGTCATCGTGGGCCTCAGCGACGTGCGCGGCGGCATCCACAATCCCCGCGGCATCGACCCCAACGCGGCGCTGGCCCGTCTCAAGGAGACCGGCAGCCTCGCCGGATACCCCGGCGCGGACGCCGTGTCCAACGCGGAACTGCTGGAGCTGCCCTGCGACATGCTCGTGCCCGCCGCGATCGAGGGCCAGATCACCGGCAAGAACGCGGACCGCGTCAAGGCCTCGATGATCGTCGAGGGCGCCAACGGGCCGACGACGCCGGACGCGGACGACATCCTGCGCGCGCGCGGCGTCACGGTCGTGCCGGACATCCTGGCCAACGCGGGCGGGGTGATCGTCTCGTACTTCGAGTGGGTGCAGGACTTGCAGGCCTACTTTTGGAGCGAGGACGAGATCAACCGAAACCTGGAGCGGCTGATGGTGCGCACCGTCGGCCAGGTCACGCGGTTCGCGGCCGAGCAGGATGTCTCCCTGCGCACGGGCGCGCTCATCTTCGCCGTCAAGCGCGTCGCGGACGCGCTCATGACGCGCGGCATCTACCCGTAACTTCCGAGACTCCCGAGCGGCTTGCTTGACACGGTCTGGGGGGCGCGCGCATCATGGATGCGTGGACCTGTTCCCGTCGCCCGACACGCAGGCCCCGGACCGTGCCGCGCCGCTCGCGGCGCGGATGCGACCGCGGTCGCTCGACGAGATCGTGGGACAGTCGCATCTGCTGGGCCCCGGCCGGCTGCTGCGCCGGATCATCGAGGCGGACCTTCTGACATCCGCGATCTTCTACGGGCCGCCCGGCACGGGCAAGACGTCGCTGGCCTACGTGATCGCCCGGGCCACGCGCGCGCACTTCGAGCCGGTCAACGCCGTCACGACCGGCGTGGCGGAGATCCGGCGTCTGATCGACGACGCGCGGGACCGGCGGCGGTTTCACGGGGTGCGCACGATCCTGTTTCTCGATGAGATCCACCGCTTGAACAAAGCGCAGCAGGACGTCCTGCTGCCGCACGTCGAGGACGGGACGGTCGTCTTGATCGGCGCGACCACGGGCAATCCCTTCCACGACGTGACGCCCACGCTCGTGTCGCGGTCTCGCGTGTTCGCGCTGGAACCGCTCGGCGTGGACGAGCTCACGGTGATCCTCCGCCGTGCGCTCGACGATCCCCGCGGGCTCGGCGGCGAGCGGGCAGCCGCGGACGCCGACGCCCTCGCGTACCTCGCGCGCACCGCAAACGGCGATGCCCGGACGGCGCTCGGCGCGCTCGAGCTGGCCTGGACCGCGGCCGTCCCCGACGCGCAGGGCGCGCGCCGCATCACCGCGGCGGCGGCGCGGGAGGCCGGCCGCCGCTCGCTCGTGTACGACCGGGACGGGGACGCGCACTACGACATGATTTCCGCGTTTATCAAGAGCATGCGCGGGTCCGACCCGGATGCCGCGGTGTACTGGCTGGCCCGCATGCTCGAAGCCGGGGAGGATCCACGCTACATCGCTCGGCGCATGGTCGTGCACGCCGCCGAGGACGTCGGCCTCGCGGATCCGCAGGCGCTCGTCGTCGCCGTGGCGGCGGCGCAGGCGCTGGAGTTCGTCGGCCTGCCCGAAGCGCGGATCCCGATGACCGAGGCGGCGCTCTATATCGCCACGGCGCCCAAAAGCAACGCGACGGTGCGCGCGATCGGCGCCGCCGCGGCGGACGTCGCGCGCGAGGAGGCCCGGCCGGTGCCGCGGGCGCTCCGCGATACGAGCGTGCCCGGTGTGCGGGCGCTCGGCCACGGCGAGGGGTACCGCTATCCGCACGACTACCCCGGCGGCTTTGTGCCGCAGCAGTACGCGCCCGACAACGTCAAGGACCGGATCTACTATGAGCCGACGCAATCGGGGCACGAAGCGGACGTCTCGCGCCGGCTTCGGGCGTGGTGGGCCGGCGTGAAGCGATACCGTGAGCAGAGCTGATGCCGCGCGGCGGATCGCGCGATACGGGCACGCTCGATCCGGACGGACCGGCTCGCCGCGGGGTTGGTCTCAGGTCGCTGGCGGTGTCGGCAAGCCGCCGGCGGCGGGAAGAGACGCCGGGGCCTCCCGGCTCGCGCCGCCGGCCGGGGGAGCGGAGGGCGGGCTCGCCCGGCGCACGCCCCGGCCGAATACGGACAATGACGCGCTAGGCCGGTAGGGAGGGAGCGATGGCGCGTGTGGCCGTCGCGATGAGCGGCGGAGTCGACAGTGCGGTCGCGGCCGCGCTCCTGATGGAGGCGGGGCACGACGTCGTCGGCTTTACGATGAATCTGTGGCCGTCATGGGTGCCCGAGACCGACGGCGGGGCCGGATGCTGCGGGATCGGCGCGATCGACGACGCGCGCGCGGCGGCGCGGGCGCTCGGCGTGCCCCACTACGTGCTCAACTTCCGCGACGCGTTCGAGCGCGAGGTCATCGGCTACTTCGTCGGCGAGTATGCCCGTGGGCGTACGCCGAACCCGTGCATCGCCTGCAACCGTGCGATCAAGTTCCGCCTGCTCCTCGACCGGGTGCGCGGCCTCGGGATGGACGAGCTGGCCACGGGGCACTATGCCCGCGTCGACCGCGCCCCGGACGGGCGCTACCGCCTCCTGCGCGCGGTGGACGCCCGCAAGGATCAGTCGTACGTGCTGGCGGGACTCACCCAGGCGCAACTCGCGCGGGTCCGCTTTCCCGTGGGCGCCTACACGAAGCCGCAGATCCGGGAGCTCGCGCGGCGGCACGGGCTCGGGGTCGCGGACAAGCCGGACAGCCAGGAGATCTGCTTCGTGCCGCGGGGTGACTACAGCGAGGTGGTGGCCCGGCACGCGCCGGCGGCGGCGCGCCCCGGGCCGATCTACGATCAGGCCGGACGCCTGGTCGGGGAGCATCGCGGCCTGGCCCGCTACACGGTTGGCCAGCGGCGGGGGCTGGGGCTCGGCGCCGCCGAGCCGCGGTACGTCGTCACGATCGATGCCGCGCGGAACGCGCTCATCGTGGGCGACGCGGCGGCGCTGCGCTGCGCGGAGGTGCGGGCGACCGAGCTCAACTGGGTCGCGATCCCCGCGCTCACCGAGCCGCGGCAGGTCTCCGCCCGCATCCGGCACGCCGCCGCGGACATGCCCGCGGAGATCGCGCCGGCCGCGCACGGGCGAGTGCGCGTCCGGTTCGCGGAGCCGCCGCGGGCCGCGGCCCCCGGCCAGGCCATCGTGTTCTATGAGGGCGACGTCGTGGTCGGCGGCGGCGTGATCGACGGGAGTAACCCGGAGTGACGGGGTACATTAGATATTATTGGAGGGGGGCGCGATGACCGGTGTCAGTGTGTCCGATCTCAGCCTGGCCGTGATCGCCCTCGCGGTCGCGATCGCCGTGGTCGCACTGGTGCCAGTGCTCGTCCAGCTCCGGCGAACGGCGGCCCGGGCGGAGGTGCTGCTCACGAGCGTGGAGGGCGCGCTCCCCGGACTGCTGGCCGATCTCGAAGGATTGGTGGAGCGGCTCAACCGGACGACCGACACCGTCGGCAACCTGGCGGCGGCGGTGGAACGCCTGGAACGGCTCTGCAGTTCCACGGTCCGCGCGGCGGACGGCGTGCTCGAACGCGTGGGACACGCGACCCGGGACGTCGTCGTACCGTCGCTGGCGAACATCGTGGGGTTGGTCAGCGCGCTGCGCGAGGGGCTCGAGTGGGCACGACCGAGACGAGACAGAAGGAGGGACGGAGCATGAACGAGCGTCGCGATTTTGTCGCCGGCGTGATGTTGGGCGCGCTGTTGGGTGTGGCGCTGGGAATCCTCTTCGCGCCGGCCGCGGGGCAGGAGACGCGCGACCGCCTGCGCCGGGAGGGCGAGCAGTTGCGGGCGCGGGCTCGGGACCAGGCCGATCGGGTGCGCCGCACGGCGGATGAGGTCGCCGGGCGGGTGCGTGCCAACGCCGATGAGATCGTGACCCGCGTGCGGTCCACCGCGGGTGACGTGCTGGAACGCGGCCGTGGCGCGCTCGACGAGACGACCGGCCGGCTGCGAGACGCCTTCGAATCGGGGCGGGAGGCCGTGCTGCGGCGCAGCGACGACGTGCTGAACGACACGCTCGCCGAGGACCGGGAGGCGTAGGGTGCCGGACGAGCGGCGGCCGGGCGACGAGACCGAGCACGTCGAGGTGACGATTCCGGCGCGCGCGGAATTTGTCAGCATCGTGCGGCTGACCACGGCCGCCGTGGCGGCCCGGCAGGGCCTCATGTACGACGAGATCGAGGACCTCAAGATCGCGGTCAGCGAAGCCTGCACGTCGCTGATCACCGCGGGCACCGTGTCGGGATCGGCGCTGGTCGTGCGATTCACGCTCGGCCACCACGCCCTCGAGGTGAGCGTCGACGGGCAGGGTCCGGGCATCAAGCTGGACACGGGGGCGCCCGACGGGGACGCCCCGCTGGACGAGGGCCGGCTCGGGGTGTTCCTGATGCAGTGCCTCGTGGACGAGGTGGAAGCGCGCCGGGACGCGGCGGCGGGTACGGC
>JAJPJL010000140.1 GCA_021324255.1 Bacillota bacterium | reverse complement strand
CTCGATATCGTGATAGCCGTCGGGACGGTCGCCGAGCACGTCAAGCGTCAGGTTGATCTTGGCGTACGCGTTCAGGTGCAGCTCTTTCAATGCCGCAACCTCCTTCCACGAAAACGGAACCCGCGGGGCCCCCTCACGCGGCCTCCGCGGGATTCGACGCGGACGGTATGACAACCGGCGGTGTCGGCGCTGCCAGCGACCGGCGCATCTCCGGTCCTCCTTCGCCGGGAACGACGTGCCACGGACGAGACTTCTCGCCGGCCCGGGGGTTTCCTCCCGGAGCCCAGGCGCCCGTCGCCTTGACACCCCGCGCCCATTTTCTATGATGAAAACGCCATGGCGGGCTGGGCCGACTCCGGAACACCCGGGCCACCGGCGCGCGGGGCCGGCGGCGGGCGCGTCCCTCCATGGCCGGGCGCGGTGCGCTGGCTTCTCCGGGCCGTCCTCGCCGCGTTCGCGTGCGCGCTCGTCGGGGCGGCGGGTCTCGTGGCCGCGCGCACCACGCCGCCGGGCCCCACGTTCGGGCGCCTCCTTGCCGTCACGGGCCGCACCAACGTGCTGATCATGGGACTCGATCGCACGGTGAGCGACCAGAATCCAAACGTCGAGTATCCCGTGAGCCGCACCGACACGCTGATCGCGGCGTGCTTCGATCCGGCGGCCCGCCGGGTCTACCTGCTCAGCATTCCGCGCGACACGCGCGCGCTGATCCCGGGCCGCGGATACGACAAGATCAACGCCGCGCACGCCTACGGCGGGGCGCTCCTCACCGTGCGCACGACCGAGAACCTGCTCGGCGTCACGTTTCCCTACTACGTCGAGCTCCATGTCCGCGGCCTGGTCCATCTCATCGACGCGGTGGGCGGGATCGACGTCAGGATCCCGTCGAATCTCGACTACGACGACAACTGGGACGGCCTCCACATCCATCTCAAGAAAGGGTACCGGCACCTCGGCGGCGGCGCCGCCGCGGGGTACGCGCGATTTCGCCACGACGCGCTCGGCGACATCGGACGCGTCGAGCGGCAGCAACAAGTCCTCGATGCGCTGCTCGCCGCCGTGCGGCGTCCTCAAACCGTCGTTCGCGCCGGCCGCGTGCTCAGCGTCATGCACAACGACACCACGACCAACCTCGACGATACGCAACTCGCGGCCCTCGCGTGGTTCGGTGTTCGCCTCCCTCGTGGCGGGCTGGTCACGGCGACCCTTCCCGGCCGCTTCGGGGGGTACGCGGGGTATTGGCTCCCCGACGCCGCGGCGGATCGGACCCTCGTGGCCAGGTTTTTCTATGGGATCGATCCCGCCGAGCTGAGCGCGGCGACGGCGGAAGTCGTGAACGCGGGCGCCGGCCGCGACCCGGAGGCCGACACGGTGGCGCGGCTCGGGGCTCTCGGGGTCCGCATCGTGAGGGTGGCGAGCGCCGTGGACGCGTCGGAAACGGTCCTCATCGTGCACCGCGGCAGCGCCGCGGTCGCGCGGGTCGTTGGGGGGATCACCGGCGCACAAAAGGTCCTACGGATCCCAGCCCAAGGGGGCCCGGACTTCTCCATCGTGCTGGGGCGCGGATCCCTCGCGGGAGGCACCACCCGGGCGCCACGCCGCTGAGCGCCGGCCGGTTCAGAGGCGCCGCTCGGCCGGGCTCGCGGAGGCCACCGGGCAGCCCGCCATCGCCATCCGCGAGCGCAAACGCGCCGCCCGGCCGGATGCGGACGCCGGCCGGCGGGCACCGCAGCCGCCTCGTCAGCCGAGACCCGCCGGGCGGGCGGGAGGACTCGGAAGCCGTTCGCGCAATGCGGGGTGCAGCGCATGCGCGAGCGCCGCGAATCCCGTGAGGCCCACGCGCTCCGCACGCGCGCTTGCGTCTACGCCACTTGCCGCGCACGCGGAGGCCACAACATCGGCCGGCAGACCGAGCCCGTGGCTCAGGGCGCCAAGGAGCATCTTGCGGCGCTGGCCGAATCCCGCGGCGACGATGCGGAAGAACTCCGCTTCATCGGGCACCGCCACCGCCGGCTCCGGCGACGGCAGGATGCGCACGATCGCGGAATCGACCTCGGGCGCCGGGAGAAAGGCGCCGCGCGGGATCCGGCCGGCCACGGCGGCCCCGCCCCGAAACTGGACCGCGATCGAAAGCCGCCCGTACGCCGCCGTGCCGGGCTGCGCCGTGATTCGTTCCGCGACCTCGCGCTGCACGGTCACGATGATGCGGGCGACCCGAAGCGCCGGGTCGAGGAGGCGGATCAGCGCGGGGGTGGCCACATTGTAAGGGAGATTGGCCACGACCTTCCTCGGCGCGTCTCGGGGGCCCCAAAAGAGATCCCCCGGCGGCAAGGCGAGGATGTCGCCGCCGACGATCCGGACCGCGGGGTACGCGCCGAGCGTCTCCGTGAGCACGGGGAGGAGCCGGCGATCAATCTCGACCGCCGTCACGTGTCCGGCCGAAGACGCGAGCGCCCGGGACAGCGTCCCCAGCCCGGCGCCGACCTCGAGCACCGTATCGGCAGCCCCGAGATCGGCGGCGGCCACGATCTGGTCGAGGGCGCGGCGGCTCACGAGAAAGTGCTGGCCGAACCGCTTCACCGGCCTGATATCGAACCGCCGCATGATGGCTCGCGCGCCCTCGGGCGTGGCGAGATCGGGAGGGGAATCTAATGGCAGCCGCACGCGGTCCGGGGAGCCGCTCGATCGCGGCGGTCGAGCACGTCCGGGCTCGGAGCGCGGTCAGCGCCCGAGGATGTAGACTTTGACCTCCCGGCGCCCGAAGTGGACAGCCTCACCGTAGTCATTGTAGCACAGGTCGATCCGCCGGCCTTGGATCGACCCGCCGGTGTCCCCGGCCACCGCGTATCCGTATCCCTCGATATAGAGACGCGTCCCGAGCGGGATGAGCGAGGGATCCACGGCCACGATGCCCCGCTGCGCGACCATCCCGATCGCGGTCCGGGGCCCCACGCCGCCCCCGAAGTTGTTCGGTCCGGGATAGTACGCGGTCGCCTCAAGGATCATGTACTCCCGGCCGGCAAACGCGCCGCGGGAGGCGATCAGCGCGCGCGTGCCGATCGCGACCACGTGGGGCACCGGCGCGCGCGCGACCGTCCAGGCCTGCGGCTCCATGAGCGCCGGCCTGCCGTTGGCGTAGAGGACGCGCACCGAGCGCTCCTTGATGCCGGCGCGGCCCGCCGAGCGCAGCACCGTATTCCCCTTGAACAGGGTCGGGTCGCGGACCACCTCGGACCCGAAGGGAATCGATCCCCACTCGACCCACGTACGCCACGCCCGCCGCTCAACCGTGATCCGCGCGCCGTTCCACAGCGCCGTGCGCGGGCTCGGGTAAACCCGGTCCGCCGCCCCCACGCGTACCCCCAGGATGTGGAGCGCCTCGCCGACGGTCTCGGCGGCGAGGCGCTCGCGATGTCGCTGCCCCCCGTCGGCCACGAGAAGCGACACCGCGCGGACCACGCGGATCTGGGTGCCTTGGAGCACCGGAGCGTCGAGCGCGGGCGTTACCCGGTCGCCGTCATGGAGGGCGATCCGCTGGGATGCGAGGACGGCGCCCACGGTCCGCTTGAACGTCCTCACGGTCACGTCCGTCCCGTCGACCGACACGTGCACCGTTCTGAGGATCGGGAAGCCCCAGCTCCCGGCGACCATGACGATGGCCAGGAGGAGACCCAGGCCGGTGCAGGCATAGACGATCGAGCGGATGGAGCGGAGGCGGGACCACGTGGGGACGGCGCCGGCACCGCGGAGTATCGCCTCTTGCACGGGCTCCCTCCTTTGCCGGTATTGTCGTGCCCGGGCGCGCACTCCGGGCCGCGAGCGATCACCGGCCGGTGTCCGGCCGTATGGCAATCAGATGCACACGAGTAAGGTCTTGCGGGTATCCGGGAACTCGGGCTGCAGCGAAATGAGTGCGAGGCCCGTGAGCAACGGTGCTCTATGATGTTGGCGTCCAGGTATAGACTATCTTCTACAGCACGGAGTATACCGTATAGACGATTTTCAATGCAAGTGTCAGGGACCAGTCCGTGTGATGAGGTTTCTGTCCGATTACCTCATGGCTCGCTGCGGCGCTCCACGAGCTCGACGAGCAGCCCGTGCGCCGAGCGCGGGTGGATGAAGGCCACCCGGGTCCCGTCCGCGCCTACGCGCGGCGACGAATCCAGCAGGCGCAGTCCTGCCTCGCGCGCCCGCGACATGGCTTCGATCACGTCCGCCACCGCGAGCGCGACGTGGTGCACCGCTTCGCCCCGCTCGTCGAGGAACCGCCCCAAGGGCCCGCCGGCGCCCGCGGGTTGGACCAGCTCGATCGCGCCGGAGCCGACCGGGACAAATCCCACCCGCACGCCCTCGGACGCCACATCCTGCCGTCGTTCGACGGCGAGCCCGGTACTGATACGCAGCACCGCTTCCGCGTCTTCCAGCCGGCGCACCAGAATGGCGAGGTGCGCAAGGCGGGGTGGCTCGGTCGTCATACCACGGCCGGCGGCCGGTACACGCCAAAGACTCCCCGCAGCGTATCGCAGATCTCGCCCACGGTCGCGTAGGCGCGCACCGCCTCCAGGATCAACGGGACGAGATTGTCGCGCCCGCCCGCGGCCCTGGCCAGGGCGGCCAGCGCAGCCGAGCACCGCGGGCCGTCCCGCTCGGCACGGACCCGGCGCAGGCGGGCTTTTTGCCGGTCAACGACCGCGGGGTCGACCCGGAGGATCGCCGGGGGCGGCCCGCCTTCCGCCCCGTACCGGTTCACGCCGACAATGACGCGGCGGCCCTGTTCGACGTCCTGCTGATCCCGGTACGCCGCCTCCCCGATCTCCCGCTGGACGTAGCCGGTTTCGATCGCCCGCAGCATCCCGCCGATCTCACCGATCCGCTCGAGGTAGGCGGCGGCCCGGCGTTCGATCTCGCCTGTGAGATGTTCGACATAGTAGGAGCCCGCCACGGGGTCGATCGTGTCCGCGACGCCGGACTCGTGGGCGATGATCTGCTGCGTGCGCAGGGCGAGGAGCGCCGATTCGTCGGTCGGCAGCGCGAGGGCCTCGTCCCGTGCGTTGGTGTGGAGAGACTGGGTGCCGCCGAGCACCGCCGCCAACGCCTGCAGGGCAACCCGGACGACGTTGTTGTCCGGCTGCTGGGCCGTGAGCGCCACTCCCGCCGTCTGGGTGTGAAAGCGGAGGGTCCATGACCGTGGATCCCGGGCGCCGAGCTGTTCGCGGGTGATCCGGGCCCACAGCCGGCGCGCCGCCCGAAACTTGGCGATCTCCTCGAAGAAGTCCATCTGCGCGTCGAAGAAGAACGCCACTCGCGGCGCGACTCGGTCCACGTCCAGCCCGGCGGCCCGGGCGGCCTCCAGGTACGTCAGCGCATTGCCGAGGGTGAACGCGACTTCCTGGACGGCGGTCGCCCCGGCCTCGCGTATGTGGTAGCCGCTGACGCTGATCGGATTCCAGCGCGGGAGCCGGCCGGCGCAAAACGCCAGCGTGTCCGTAACGAGCCGTAAGGAGGGTACGGGCGGGTAAATGTACGTGCCCCGGGCAATGTACTCCTTGAGGATGTCGTTCTGGGTCGTCCCCGTCAGCCGCTCGAGGGGCACCCCCTGCCGCTCGCCGACCGCGATGTACATGCACAGCAGGATCGCGGCGGTCGCATTGATCGTCATCGACGTGCTCACGCGATCGAGGGGGATCCCGTCCAGGAGCCGCTCCATGTCGGCGAGGGAATCGATCGCCACGCCCACCTTGCCCGTTTCGGCCTCCGCCACCGGATGGTCCGAATCATAGCCCATCTGGGTCGGCAGGTCGAACGCGACGGAGAGACCGGTCTGCCCCTGCGCGAGCAGGTAATGGAAGCGGCGGTTGGACTCCTCCGCGCCCGCGTACCCGGCGTACTGGCGCATCGTCCACAAGCGGCCGCGGTACATCGTCGGGTGAATGCCGCGCGTATAGGGATATTCGCCCGGAAAGCCGAGATCGTGCTCGTAGTCGAACGCCGGGAGGTCGTCCGCCGTGTAGACGGGCGCCACCGGGATACGCGATGACGTCTCGGGAGCGGGGTTGTCCGTGTCGCGGGCCATAGCCGTCCGCCTCACTCGATGGTGACGAGGACCTGGCCGCCCGCGATTTCGCCGCCCGCCGCGACATGCACGCGGCGCACGGTGCCGCGGGCCGGCGATCGGACATCCATCTGCATCTTCATGGCCTCCATGACGATGAGCGGCTGTCCTACGTGCACATCATCGCCCTCCGCGGCCCGAATAGCAACGACCACGCCGGGCATCGGCGCGCGCACCTCCGCGCCGCCGGGCGGGGCCGCGGCCGAAGCGCCGGCGGCCGCCCGGGCGGCCCCGCCCCGGAACACCTCGACGCCGTGGAGGTGCCCGTCCACGACCAGCGTGCGACGGCGGGGCATGCCGGGCGCGCCGGCCGCGGTCTGGGCGTCGGGCACGACGCTGACGTCGTGCACCGCGCCGTCGACGATGAGCGCAAACGATCCGGGCACGGTCTCGATGACCCGCACGCGGCGCTCCCGGCCGGCCACGGAGACGCGGAACTCGTCGCCGCCGCCGGCGACCGCGACGGCGATCTCCTCCGTCCCGATCCGCGTCAGGTACGCGGTCACGATACGGCGTCCCGGCGGGCGGACGCGGCCCAGTTGCCCGCCGGCTGGGCCGGAAGGATCGGCGGGCGGCGGTCCTCGCGGTAGGCGAGGACCGCCGCGGCGAGCGCCGCGAGGTGAGCGGCCGGCACAGCTCTCGGGGGCCATTCCGTGTCCACGAATCGCGTGCCGTACCGGCCGGCCTTGAACATCGGATGGCGCAACAACCACCGGTGGAACGGGATCGTCGTGGGAAGGCCGGTGACGATCATTTCCGAGAGCGCCTGTCCCATCCGGGCGATCGCTTCACCCCGCGAGCTTCCCCACACGATCACCTTGGCGAGGAGCGGATCGTAGTGCCGCGTCACCTCGAGGCCCGGAACGAGCGCCCCGTCCACGCGGACGCCGGGCCCGCCGGGCAGCAGGACCTCCGCCACACGGCCCGCCCACGGCAAAAACTGCTGCGCCGGATCCTCCGCCGAGATCCGGCACTCGATCGCGTGGCCCCGCAGCGTCACCTCCTCCTGGCGGAACGGGAGCGGGGCGCCGGATGCGATCTCGAACTGCAGACGCACGAGGTCGGTCCCGGTGACCAGCTCGGTGATGGGATGCTCCACCTGCAGCCGGGCGTTGATTTCGAGGAAGTAGAACCGCGTCCCATCGACGAGGAACTCCACGGTTCCGGCGTTTCGATATCCCACGGCCCTGGCGGCGGCGACCGCCGCCCGGCCCATGGCGGCCCGAAGCTCCGGGTCCACCGCCGGCGACGGCGCCTCCTCGAGCAGCTTCTGGTGGCGCCGCTGGATCGAGCACTCGCGCTCACCGAGGTGGACGGCGCGCCCGTGCGCATCGGCCACAATCTGGACCTCGACGTGGCGTAGATCCTCGACCCAGCGTTCGAGGTAAATGCGGCCGTCGCCGAAGGCCGAGCGGGCCTCTCCCCTGGCCAGCTTGATGGCTCCCGGGAGGTCCTCGGCGCGCGCGACCCGGTGGATCCCTTTGCCGCCCCCACCGCCCGCCGCCTTGATGAGGAGCGGGAACCCGATCCGGTCAGCGGCGGCTGCGACGTCCTCGTCGTCCACGACATCGGTGCCCGGCAGGATCGGGATCCCGGCGGCCCGGACCGCCCGGCGCGCCTCCGCCTTGTCGCCGCACCGCGCGAGCGCCTCCACCGGAGGCCCGACGAAGACGATGCCGGCGTCCGCGCACGCCCGCGCCAGGTCCGGGTTTTCCGCGAGAAAGCCGTACCCCGGATGGAGCGCGTCGGCGCCCGCGGCGCGCGCCGCCTCGATGACGGCGGGGATATTGAGGTAGGACTCCGCCGCGGGCGCGGGGCCGAGCCGGCGGGCTTCGGTTGCGGCGCGCACATGCGGGCTCGAGCCATCCGCGTCGCTGTACACCGCCACGGCCTCCACGCCGCACGCGCGGCATGCGCGGATGACGCGCAGCGCGATCTCGCCGCGGTTCGCCACCAGCACCTTGCGCAAGCGGAGCGGGGCCATGCCTATCCCTTTCGCGGCGCGCGACCGCGAGTCATGCGCGCCGCCGCAGCCGGGGGCTCGTGCCGGCCGCGGGGCCGGCGGGGTCCGACCCGCCGGCCTCAGAGCGGGATGTTTCCGTGCTTCTTCGGGGGGTTGCGGTCGCGTTTGCCGTGGAGCATCTCCAGGGCGGAGATCAGCCGCGGCCTGGTCTCACGCGGCTCGATCACGTCGTCCACGTACCCCCGGGCGGCGGCGATGTATGGGGTGGCGAACTGCTCGCGGTAGTCCGCGACGAGCCGGGCCCGCGCCGCCTCGCGGTCGGGCGCTTCTTCCAGCTCGCGCCGGAAGATGATGTCGATCGCGCCCTCCGGCCCCATCACGGCGATTTCCGCCGTGGGCCACGCGAGGTTCAGATCGCCGCGGATGTGCTTGCTCGACATGACGTCGTACGCGCCGCCGTACGCCTTGCGCGTGATCACGGCGAGCTTCGGCACCGTGGCCTCGCAGTAGGCGAACAGCAGCTTGGCGCCGTGGCGGATGATCCCCCCGTGCTCCTGGGCGGTGCCGGGAAGAAAGCCGGGCACGTCCACGAACGTGACGAGCGGCACGTTGAACGCGTCGCAGAACCTGACGAACCGGGCGCCCTTCACCGCGCTGTCGATGTCGAGCACACCGGCCAGGACGGCCGGCTGCTGCGCCACGATGCCGACGGGACGCCCCCCGAGCCTGGCCAGGCCGACCACGAGGTTGGCGGCGAACGCGCGATGCACCTCCAGGAACTCCCCGCCGTCCACCACGCGCACGATGACGTCGCGCATGTCGTAGGGTTGGTGCGGATCCTGCGGCACGATGCCGTCGAGCGCGGGGTCCACGCGACCCGGGTCGTCCTCGCACGGCGCCCGCGGCGGCTCGTCGAGGTTGTTCTGCGGCAGGTATCCCAGGAGGCGCCGAACGAGGGCCAGCGCGTCCGCGTCGCTGTCGGCGACGAAGTGCGCGACACCGCTGCGGGCGGCGTGCACCTCCGCCCCTCCCAGCTGCTCGAACGAGACCTCCTCGTGGGTCACCGCCTTGACGACCTGCGGACCCGTCACAAACATGTGGCTGGTGCCGCGCACCATGATCGTGAAATCCGTGATCGCCGGCGAGTACACGGCCCCGCCGGCGCAGGGCCCCATGATCGCCGAGATCTGCGGGACGACGCCGCTCGCCAGCGTGTTGCGGAGAAAGATCTCGGCGTACCCGCCGAGGCTCTGGACGCCCTCCTGAATGCGGGCGCCGCCCGAGTCGTTGAGGCCGATCACCGGCGCGCCGGTGCGCACGGCGAGGTCCATAATCTTGCAGATCTTCTGGGCGTGCGCTTCCCCCAGCGAGCCGCCGAGCACCGTGAAGTCCTGGGAGAATACGTAGACCAGGCGGCCGTGGATCGCTCCGTACCCCGTGACCACCCCGTCGGCCGGCGCTTCCACGCGGTCCATCCCGAACGCGGTCGCTCGGTGCGTGACGAAGCGGTCGAGCTCGACAAAGGTGCCCGGATCCAGCAGCTCGCCGACGCGTTCCCGCGCGGTGAGCTTGCCCGCGCCGTGCTGGCGGGCGATCCGCTCCGGCCCGCCGCCCGCCTCGGCACGGGCCCGGCGGGCCCGCAACTCCGCGAGGCGCGCCTCGGAAGCGTCCGGCACCGGCCGCTTATGCCTCCGCGTGCGCGTCCGTTACCGGACGGATGGAGAGGATCGCGTGCTTGTAGACGAGCTCCGTAACCCCGTCGATCTCCACCAGCACGCTGTGCGTGTCGATATCCCGCACCACCGCGCAGCGCAGCTCGTAGCCGCCGCGGCAGCGAATGTGCACCGGCGTACGGTTGGCGATGAGGGACTGGTACAACACTTCCTCGATCGAGAGACGGCCCGGGCCCGACGGGCCCCGGTCCGCCTCAGGCGCATCGCGACGCGCGGTCATCCCGATCACCTCTCCACGCCTGGAGTGCGCTCCGTCCGGGCGCGCCGCCTGTGACCGGCCGGCGCCATCGGCCGGGCCCGCGCCGCGCGCCTGGGATCCCGCCGGGGACGGAGCGCGTTCTGAGGCGACCACGTGCCGGCGCATCGCGTCGAGCGCCGCGCGGCGATCCGGCGCCGCCGCCTCGAGCGCCCGCACGCCGAGCTTCGCAACGGCGTCCAGCGCCGCGTACACGATCGCGTCGGCGGACGCGTCACCCTGTGCGACGCCGCACACCCGCTCGTCGCCGTGCGGGGTCGCCACCGAGATGCCGGCAAGCGCCGTCGGCCGCCCGTGAAACGTCACCAGCGACGCCTCGTGGCCGATGAGCTTGCGGTACTCCGGGGCCAGCGCCTCCTTGGCCCCGTCCAGCGCCGCCGCGGCGAGGGTGCGCAGCCGGTGCGACGTCCCAAGGGGGCCGCGGGCGCGTCCGGTGACGACGCGCTCTGGACCACCCCGGGTCCACGCCAGCTGCACCAGCGCCGTCGTCTCGGCCTCCGCGACGGTCTCCTCGATCCGCAGCACCCGAAATCGAGGCGGTTCATGCGGTCCGGTACGGGGCTGCGCGATCTGGATGCGCCAGGGGTCCAGCGACAGACCGTACGTGGACACGAGCGCGGTGCCGATACCGCGGCGGACGGCGCGCACGTCGGCATCGGGGCCGGCGGACACGTAGATCTGATCGATGTCGCCGGCCGGCGTGGTCGACACGCGCGCCGCCACGACGCCATCGAGGGTGCGGATCAGGCGCTCGATGTCCTCGGCAAAGACCTGCCTCGGCATGTGTCGCGTATTCTCTCAGCCGGGGAGGGCTCCCTGCCCGAGTCGCCGCAGGACGCGCACCTCACGCCGCGGCTACTCAGAACGCCGGCGGCGAAGCGGGGCGCGCAATGGGACGGTCGATCATCAGTCCTTCACCGCCGAGCGCCGGCACCCGGCGGCCGCCGAGCAGGATCTGGACCGCATGGACCTGGGGAAACTGCGTCGCCGTATACACGACTTGCCACAATCGCGCCGTCATGCTGGTGGTTCCGCCGCCTCCGCCGAACGACGCGCTGAGGTCGACCTCGGCCACGCCGTCGCGGACGCGCACGTGTCGCAGCAGCGTCCCCGGAGGGATTTCGCTGACGAGTCCGCGCGCGCGCTCGGCGGCGGACGGGCCCTGGAGCAGCGCCCGCAGCGCCGCGTCCACGCGCATGCCGGTGTCGCCGGAGGCCACAGGACGCGGCACCCCGGCCAGCGTCCCGGCGCGCCCGCCGTCCGTGTACCGGACGAACCACACCTCGGTTCCGGCGCGGGCGCCCCTGGATCCCCCCGGCAGGTGGATCACGCGGCCCGCGACGAGCGCGGCCGCCGCCACGACGACCGCAACGACGAGCCACGCGCCGCGGCGCCCGGCGGGTTTCCGGCCCGCACCCCGACGCCGCCGCGCCACCTACGCCGGCTCCCCGAGGAGCGCGAGAAATTCCGGCTCGGTCAGGACGGCGACCCCGAGCTTGCGGGCGCGATCCAGCTTGCTCCCCGGCGCGTCGCCCGCCACCAGATAGTCGGTCCTCGCGCTCAGGGTCTCGCTGACGATCCCGCCGAGCGCCTTGACGCGATCGCCCGCCTCGCGGCGGGAGAAGCGGTCGAGCGAGCCGGTGAACACGAAGGTCTTGCCCGCCAGCTTGCCCTGCGCGCGGCGGGGCGCTTCGGTGCGCAGGCCGGCGTCGCGCAGCTTGCGCACGAGCTCCTGGCTGGCCGGCCGGCCGAAGAACTCGACCACGCTCTCGGCAATCGTGGGGCCCACGCCGGCGACCATGCCCACCTCCTCGGGCGGCGCCTCCATGAGGCGGTCCAGGTTGCCGAAGTGCGCCGCCAGCACCTCCGCCACGTGCACCCCGACGTGCCGGATGCCGAGGCCGTAGAGGAGCCGCGCCAGCGACGTCGCCCGGGCGCGATCGATGGCGGCGATCACGTTGTCGGCGGACTTGTCCGCCATCCGCTCCAGCGTGAGCACCTGCTCCCGCGTCAGCCGGAACAGGTCCGCCGGGTCGGCGATCAGTCCTCGATCGAGGAGCTGCTGCAGGATCTTCGGCCCGACCCCCTCGATGTTGAGCGCATCCCGCGAGGCGAAGTGGATCAGGCGCTCCAAGATCTGCGCCGGGCACGTGGCACCCCCGGTGCAACGCCAGATCGCCTCGCCGGGCCGGCGCTCCACGGGCGAGCCGCAGACGGGGCACTTCTCCGGCATCTCGAACCGGCGCTCGGCGCCGGTCCGCTTGCCCGTGACCACGCGGACGACCTCGGGGATGACCTCACCCGCGCGCCGCACCAGCACGGTGTCGCCGATGCGGACATCCTTGCGGCGCATCTCGTCCTCGTTGTGGAGCGTCGCTCGCCGCACGATGACCCCGGACACGCGGACCGGCTCCAAGTCGACCACCGGCGTGAGCGCTCCCGTGCGGCCCACCTGCACGAAGATGTCCCGGACTCGCGTCTCCGCCTGTTCGGCCGGAAACTTGTACGCGATGGCCCAGCGCGGCGCCTGGCTCGTCGCCCCCAGCTCCGCCTGCTGGTCGAGCGAGTCCACCTTGATGACGATGCCGTCGGTCCCGTACGGCAGCGTGGTGCGCCGCTCGCTCCACTCGCGCACGTAGCCGAGCGCCTCCTCGAAGGTGGGCACCAGGCGGACGTGCGGGTTGACCGGGCAGCCGGCGTCCTTGGCCCAGGCCAGGCTCTCCCAGTGCGACCGGAACCGGCGGCCGCGCACCTCGCCGATCTGGTAGACGAACAGCCGGAGCGGCCGCCTCGCCGTCACCGCGGGATCGAGCTGCCGCAGCGACCCCGCGGCGGCGTTGCGGGTGTTGGCGAACGGCGTCTCTCCCCCCGCGACCCGTTCCTCGTTGATCGCGTCGAGCGCCTGGTTGGGAAGGTACACTTCGCCGCGCACCTCGACGAACGGCGGCGGGTCCGCGTCCCGGCGCAGGCGCAGCGGGAGCGACTCGATGGTGCGCAGGTTGGCGGTCACGTCCTCGCCCCGGACACCGTCGCCGCGTGTCGCGCCCTGCCGTAGGACGCCGTGTTCGTAGACCAGCGACACCGCGGCGCCGTCCATCTTGAGCTCGCACACAAACGAGACGGCCTGGCCCGCGAGCCCGGTCTCGACGCGCCGGTGCCACGCGCGCAGCTCGTCCTCGTCGAACGCGTTCGCGAGGCTGAGCATCGGCTGCGGGTGCACGACTGTGCGGAACGCCGCGCTCGGCGGCGCGCCCACGCGCTGGGTCGGGGAGTCCGGCGTGACGAGCTCGGGGTGGACCGCCTCGAGATCCCGAAGCTCCTGCATGAGCGCGTCGTAGGCTTCGTCGGAGATCTCGGGATCGTCGAGCACGTGGTACCGGTACGCGTGGTGGCGGATGCGCTCGCGAAGATCTTCGAGCCGCGCCGCCGCGTCCCTGGACGCGCGGCGCCGCTCCGGGCGGGCCGTGCCGTTCATGGAATCCCGGCGATGCGCTTCACGACGAGGGCATTCGGCGCAGGATCGGAGCTTCCTATCCTGCGCGCCGGGGTCCCGGGCGCTCACCCGCGAGCCGCGCCATGGCCGCGGCGGCCTGCGCCTCGGTGCCCGGGGGCCGCCGCTAGGACGCCGGCAGAACCGGCGTCCACTCCCGCGGGCCGGCACTGAAACCGGCAAACGCCGCCGCGATGTCCGGTTACCGGGCTCCGCCCGCCATCGCCGGCACGATCGAGACCTCCGCCCCGGCGCCCAGCGGCGTCCGGAGACCGTCGAGGAACCGGATGTCTTGCTCGTTCACGAAGATGTTGATGAAGCGCAGCACCTCTCCGCGCTCGTCGAGCAGCCGGCCTCGGATACCGGGGAAGCGCCGTTCCAGCTCGTCGATCGCCTGCCCGAGATCGATGCCCTGAACCTCGATGATGCGCTCGCCGTTCGTCAGCCGGCGCAGCGGTGTCGGGATCCGCACATGTGCCGCCATCGTCGCCCCCCTACGCGCCGGCCGCCGCGAGCACGCGCTCTTCGAACGACGCCAGCGTCGGCTTGATCGTCACCGGCGCGGCCACCACGCGCTCGACGGCGTCGATCGCCTTGAGACCGATCCCCGAAATGTAGGCGACGGTGACCTCGTCGGGATCGATCGCGCCGGCCTGTGCCAGCTTGCGCAGCACCCCCACGGTGACGCCGCCCGCGGGCTCGGTGAACACGCCCTCGGTCTCGGCGAGGAGCCGGATCGCATCGACGATCTCCGCGTCCGTCACGGACTCCGCGGCCCCGCCCGTCCGGCGGATCGCCTCCAGCACGTAGCTGCCGTCAGCCGGATCGCCGATCGCCAGCGAGTGCGCGACCGTGTTGGGACGGACGGGACGGACCGTCTCCGCGCCCGCGCGGTAGGCGGCGGCCACCGGGCTGCATCCTTCGGCCTGCGCGGCCGTCATACGGACGGAGCCGGCGGGGATGACGCCGAGACGGCGGAACTCCTCGAAGCCCTTGTAGATCTTCATGAACATGTTGCCTGAGCCGATCGGCACGACGACCCGGTCCGGAGCCCTCCAGCCGAGCTGCTCGGCGACCTCGTAGGCCAGCGTCTTGGCGCCCTCCGAGTAGTACGGGCGGAGGTTGACGTTGGCGATCGCCCAGCGGTGCTCTTCCCCGATCTCGAGGCACAACCGGTTGACGTCGTCGTACGTGCCCTCGACTTCGACCAGCGTCGGATGGTACGCGGCCGTCGCGAGAACTTTGGGCCGCTCGATGCCCTTCGGCACGAACACGACCGCTCGCAGGCCGGCCTTCGCCGCGTGCGCCGCGACCGCGTTGGCCAAGTTGCCCGTCGAGGCGCAGGACAGGACGTCGAACCCAAACTGCCGGGCCGCGGCCACCGCGATGGCGACGACGCGGTCCTTGAACGACCACGTGGGATTGCGCGTGTCGTTCTTAATGTAGAGATGGCGGAGACCGATGGCGCGGCCGAGCCGGTCGGCGCGCTGGAGCGGGGTGCAGCCTGGGGCAAGGTCCCACTCGGGCACGCGCTGCGCGGGGAGCAGCGCCTGGTATCGCCAGATCGACGTCGGGCCACGCTCGATTTCGGCGCGGAGCGCGGGGCCGTCGAGCTTGCCTAGCTCGTACTGCGCCTCCAGCGGGCCGAAGCACTGCTCACAGACGAAAATCGGCTCAACCGGATAGCGCCGTCCGCACTCCCGGCACGCGAGCCCGACCACTCCCAT
>JAJPJL010000006.1 GCA_021324255.1 Bacillota bacterium | reverse complement strand
TCCACGTCGCCGTACGGCAGCCCCATCACGCGGCCGACGTCCCGGATCGCGGCGCGCGCCCCCATCGTGCCGAACGTGATGATCTGCGCCACGCGGTCCGCGCCGTAGCGGTCCACGACGTACTTGATGACCTCGTCGCGCCGGCTGTCCATGAAATCCACGTCGATGTCGGGCATCGTGTAGCGCTCGAGGTTGAGAAACCGGTCGAACGGCAGACGGTATGCCAGCGGGTCCACTTCCGTCACGCCGCACGTGTACAGCACGAGGCTCCCCGCGGCCGAACCGCGCACGGTGGTGAGAATCCCGCTGCGCCGCGCGAAGTTGACGAAGTCCTGCACGATGAGAAAGTACGCCGCATACCCCATCCGGGTGATCACGCCCAGCTCGTACTCGAGCCGGTCCCGCACGGCCGGCGTGATCTCGCCGTACAGCCGCCGCGCCCCGGCCTCGCACAGGTGCCGCAGGTAGGATTCCGGAGTCTCCCCGGCGGGCACCTCGACGTGGGGCAGCTTGAGCGTCCCCGTATCGAGCGTCACCCGGCACCGCTCCGCGATGGCGAGGGTGTTGCGGCGCGCCTCCGGGAACTCGGCAAACCGCGCCGCCATCTCCTCGGCGCTCTTCAGGTAGAACTCGGGCGTGTCGCCCATCCGCGGCTTGTCGCGCTGCTCGAGGCTCATCCCCATCTGGATGCACATCAGCGCGTCCTGCGCGTCGGCCTCGTCCCGCTCCACGTAGTGCACGTCGTTGGTTGCGACGAGCGGCAGCCCCAGGTCGCGGGCCAGCGGCACGATCCCCCGCATCACGGTCTGCTGATCGGCGAGGCCGTGGTTCTGCAGCTCCAGGTAGAAGTTGTCCGGCCCCAGGATGTCGCGGTAGGCGCCGGCGATCTCCCGGGCGGCGGCGAGGTCCCCCCGCATGATCGCGCGGGGGATCTCGGCCTGCAGGCAACCCGAGAGGCCGATCAGCCCCTTGGCGTGCCGGCTCAGCGCGTCGCGATCGATCCGCGGCTTGTAGTAGAACCCCTCGAGATGCGCGGCGGTGGTGAGCTGCAGGAGATTGCGGTACCCCTCGTCCGTCGCCGCCAGCAGCACCAGGTGGGCCGCGGAGGCGTCCAGCTTTGGGTCGCGATCCGTCCGGCGGCGCGGCGCCACATACGCCTCGACACCGATGATCGGCGTGAGGCCGTGGGCGCGGGCCGCCTCGTAGAACTCGACCGCGCCGTACATCACGCCGTGGTCGGTCACGGCAATCGCCGGCATGCCGAGCGCCGCGGCCCGCGTCATCAGTGCGTCGATTCGGCTCTCGCCGTCGAGGAGCGAGTACTCGGTGTGCAGGTGGCAGTGGACGAACTCACTCGACATGCGGCGTCCCCTTCGGAGGCGTCTCGTCTATTGTACCAGAAGCCCTCTGGTCCCAGGATCATCCGCGCGCCGTACCGGGCTCACCGACGCGGCGGGCTCAGCGCGCCTCTGCGAGCATCAGCACGCTGGTCCGGCTGGTGTGCGGGCTCATGTCGAGCGGCCGCGCCCATCGCAACAGGTATCCGCCCGCGCGCAGGGCCGCGGCGTCACGGTCCAGGCCCCGGAGCGAGCGGCCCAGGTACGCGAGCCGCCGGACGCCGGCGCGCCGGAGCGCGCGCACCACGGCCGGGGCGAGCGCGCCGCCCTGCGGCCGGATCAGGGCGCAGCCGACCCCCCGTACCCGCGCCGCCTTCTCCACGGCGCGGACGACGTCGCGGGCGTAAAACGTGCAGTTTTCGAGGCCGTTGTGGCGGGCGTTGGCGCGGGCCGCGGCAAGCAGCGCTCCGGTCGTCACACCGACGGCCCGGCCGGTCGCCAGCGCCAGCTGCAGCGTGTATGCGCCGATGCCCGCGCCGATCTCCACGACCGTGTCGTCACGGGACGCATCCAGCGCGCCGAGCACCAACTCGACGGCGCCGGCGAACGCGCGGGGGTTCGCGGGAAACTCCGCCAGCAGCGGGACGCGATAGCGGACCCCCGCCACCTCCTCCCGCACCCATGCGCGGCCCCACAACAACGAGCTGCGCCGGCTCCGCAGGAGATGGCCCGCGGGCGGCGCCGCGATCTCCACGATGCCGACGAGCCCGGGGATCCGGTCGAGCAGCGCGCGGACGACGGCCGTTCGCGCCCCGGCATCGAGGCGCCCTCCGACCGCGAGCCCGAGCAGCACCTCGCCCGTCGCGCTGCCGACGCGGCCGAGCACGCCGCGGAGCCGCGGGCCGTCCGGCAGCCGGGGCCAGCGCGCGCGCACAGCCTCGAGCAGGACCACGTTGGCCGGGTGCTGCACGGGGCATGTTTGGATGTCGATCACGCGGTCGCTGCCCCAGGCGTAGAACCCGAGCGCCGGCGACTGAGACGGCGCGGCCGCGGCGGCCTCCAGGAGTGATCGATAGCCCCACGGGGGACCCCACCCGACGGCCGGTTCTACGGGGAGATCCGGCAGTCCCGGCCCGAGCGCCTCCCGCACGAGCCGCGTCTTCTGCTCGAGCTGGACGGCATAGTCGAGATGCTGCCACTGGCAGCCGCCGCAGTCCCCGAAGTGCGGGCACAACGGCTCGCCCGCGCCGGCCGCGGGCTCGCGCAGCGCTACGAGGCGTCCTCGTGCCGGCTTGCGGTCGGGCTCGGTGATCTCCACGGTGGCCTGGTCGCCGGGAGCGGCGTAGGGGACGGCGACGATCCGGCCGCCGCCCCGCCCCAGCGCCTCGCCGTCGGGCCCCATCTGCTCGAACGTACAGGTGATGCGGGCCCCGCGCGCCAACGCCCGCGGGTGGCCGGGCGCCGCCCTCCGTGGGCCGTGCCGGCCCCGCAAGACACCTCCCGTCCCGGCGCGGCCCGCATCCAGGAGGGCGCGCCGCCGCCGGGGGCGGTTAGGGTGCGCCAATGCGGTCCCGGAGCAGGCGGTTTACCATCTCCGGGTTCGCCCGGCCTCGCGACTTCTTCATCACCTGCCCGACGAGGAACGTGACGGCGCGATCCTTGCCGGCCTTGACGTCGCCGACGGGGCCGGGATTTTCGGCAATCGCGGCGTCCACCAGGCGGATCAGCTCGTCCGTGTCGCTGATCTGGACCAGCCCCCGCTCGCGGACGATCTCGTCCGCGGCGCGCCCCGTGCGGAGCATCTCCTCGAGCACCTCCTTGGCCGACCGCCCGCTGATCGTCCCGCGGTCGACGAGGGCGAGGAGCCCGGCCAGTGCGGCGGGACGCACGGCGATCTGCTCGATCTCGACGCCCGCGGCGTTCATGTACGCCGCGACGTCGCCGACGAGCCAGTTGGCGACCGTCCGGGGATGGCCGCCCAACTGCACCGTGGCCTCGAAAAACTCCGCCATCGGCCGCGTCTCGGTCAGCAGCCCGGCGTCGTGCTCGGGCAACCCGTACGTCTCCACATAGCGCCGGCGGCGGGCCTCCGGCAGCTCGGGGATGTCCTTGCGGATGCGCTCGATCCACGCGGCATCCACGCGGACGGGCAAGAGGTCGGGCTCCGGGAAGTAGCGGTAGTCTTGCGCTTCCTCCTTCTCCCGCGACGAGAACGTCAGCCCGCGCGCCTCGTCCCAATGCCGGGTCTCCTGCACGACGGCGGCGCCACCGGCCAGCAGATCGCGCTGGCGGGCTTCCTCGAAGCGCAGCGCGCGCTCGACCGAGCGCAGGGAGTTCATGTTCTTGATCTCCGTGCGGGTCCCGTGAGGTCCGCCGGGATCGCGCAGCGACACGTTGGCGTCGCAGCGCAGGGTTCCTTCCTCCATGCGCCCCGTCGTCACGCCGGCGTACTGGAGAACGGCCCGCAGGCGCGTGAGAAACAGGCGCGCCTCCTCCGCGGAGCGCAGGTCCGGCTCCGACACGATCTCCATGAGCGGCGTGCCGCTCCGGTTGTAGTCCACGAGGCTGCGCCCGCCGGCATGCACGAGCTTCCCGGTGTCCTCCTCCAGGTGGACGCGCCGGATGCCGACCCGCCGCGTCACGCCGCCGGCCTCGAGCGCGAGCACGCCGTCCGTGGCCAGCGGCGGGTGGCCGGTGTATTGATACTGCGAGATTTGGTAGTTTTTGGGAATGTCGGGGTAGTAGTAGTTCTTGCGGTGGAACCGGCTGTCCGGCCGGATCGTGCAATTCAACACGAGCGCCGCGCGGACGCCGAGTTCCACGGCGGCCCGGTTGAGCACCGGCAGGGACCCCGGCAGGCCGAGGCACACGGGGCACGTGAGGGTGTTCGGCGGCGCCCCAAAGGCGCAGGCGCACCCGCAGAACATCTTGCTGCGCGTGCTGAGCTGCACGTGCACCTCCAGCCCGATGACGGTCTCGTACAGGGCCGCCGCCGCCGCGGATCCGCTCATGCCGGGCTGCTCCGCCGCTCCGCGGCCGTGACCACGCGCGGCCGCCGCCCCGGCGCCGGAAGCGCCCGCTCGAGGGCGTAGGCCGTGTTGAGCACCGTCGCTTCGTCGAACGCGCGCCCCGCGATCTGAAGCCCGACGGGGAGGTCGCCCGCAAACCCGCACGGCACCGAGACGCCGGGCAGGCCGGCGAGATTGAGCGGCACGGTGAACACGTCGGCGAGGTACATCTCGAGCGGATCCTCCACACGCTCGCCGAGCGGGAACGCCGGGGTGGGCGCCACCGGACCCACGAGCACGTCGACGCTCTCCAGCGCCTGCGCGAACTCCCGGCGGATCAGCTCGCGCACCCGCTGCGCCCGCAGATAAAACGCGTCGTAGTACCCGGCGGAGAGGGCATAGGTCCCGAGCATGATCCGGCGTTTGACCTCCGCGCCAAAGCCCTCGTCGCGCGTCCGCGCGTACATGCCGATGAGATCCGCGGCCCGCGTGGTGCGGTGGCCGTAGAGCACGCCCGCGTACCGCGCGAGATTGCTGCTCGCTTCCGCCGGCGCAACGATGTAGTACGCCGGCAAGGCGTACGGCGCGTGCGGCAGCGAGACATCCACGCGGCGCGCCCCCGATCGCTCGAGCGCGCGGATGGCCTCGCCGACGGCGCCGGCCACGCCCGGGTCGAGCCCGTCCTGGAGAAACTCGCGCACCACGCCGAGGCGCAGGCCCGCGACGCGGCCCGTGAGCAGCGCGGGGTAGTCGGGCACCTCGACGCCGGCCGAGGTCGCATCCGCGGGATCGCGTCCGGCGATCTCGCGCAGGAGCAGCGCGGCGTCCCGCACATCCCGCGCAAACGGGCCGATTTGGTCGAGCGAGGAGGCGAACGCGATGAGGCCGTATCGGGAGACGCGCCCGTACGTCGGCTTGAGCCCGACGACGCCGCAGAACGCGCCCGGTTCACGGATGCTTCCGCCGGTGTCGCTGCCGAGCGCGAGGGTGGCTTCCCCCGCCGCGACGGCCGCCGCCGAGCCGCCGCTGCTGCCGCCGGGCACGCGATCGGGGTCCCACGGGTTGCGGGTGGGGCCGAACGCGGAGTTTTCCGTGCTGCTCCCCATCGCGAACTCGTCGCAGTTGGTCTTGCCGAGCACGATGGCGCCGGCGCGCCGGAGGCGGGTGACGACGGTCGCGTCGTAGGGTGGGCGAAATCCCGCGAGGACGCGCGAGCCGGCCGTCGTCGGCACGCCGCGCGTGCACAGGTTGTCCTTGAGCGCCACCGGCACCCCGGCCAGCGGCGGCGCGTCCTCCGCGCCCGCGGCGCGGTCCCACTGCGCCGCCTCTCGCCGCGCGGCGTCGGCGTCGAGGTACAAGTACGCCCGGACCTGCGGCTCCACCGCCTCGATGCGCCGGAGGACGCCGTCAACGACCTCGCTCGGGCTCAACTCCCCGCGGCGGTAGCAGGCGCGGAGATCCCAGGCCGGCCGGTCCGCCGGCGACGCGGGATGCGGACCCGTCATGGCGCCCGGGACCCGTCGTCCTCGATGACCGGCGGGACCACGACGTAGCCGTCCGCGGTCTCGGGC
>JAJPJL010000118.1 GCA_021324255.1 Bacillota bacterium | reverse complement strand
GTCGTCACGAACGCCGTCCGCGCAACCTTGCCCTCGATGATGGCGTTGGTGGCGACGGTCGTGGCGTGCACCACGTACCGCACGCCGGCCGGGTCCGTCCCGGCTCCACGCAGCACACGCTCGACGCCTTCCATAAACCCGACCGATGGATCGTGTGGCGTCGTGAGCACCTTGTCGATATGAACCTTTCCCGACTCCGCGTCGACGAGAATGATGTCGGTGAACGTGCCCCCGATGTCAACACCCAGCCGGTACGTTCGCGACACTGTTACGCCCCCGTGGCCTGCGGCGACCGCGCCTCGGCCGTCCGCTCGGCGTCCACACGCCAGGTCGATCGATCGATCACGACCCCGTACACCTCCCGCGCACGGTCAATGCTCACCTTGCCCTCCCGCACGTCGCGCAGGACGCGCGCCGGGTCTCGCTCCCGCGGCGCGCCATATCCGCCGCCGCCGCATGTCCGGTAGCTAACAACGTCACCCCGCTGAAGCTCCACGGTCGTTTTCGAGGGCAAACGCGTCGCCTCGCCGTCCGGGTTCAGCACGTACGCCGCGGGAGGCGCGGCGCACCCGCCGAATAGACCCCAAGGGCCCTCGCGATCCCGATCCGCCAGAATCGTGAAGGTCACCGGGTACTCGGAGAACAGGTAGTCGCGCCGCAAGCCGAGGCCGCCGCGGAATCGACCCGGACCTTCCGAATCATTGACCAGGTGGTAGCGGATGATTCTGACCGGGTAGTTGGCCTCGGTCTCCTCGATCGGGGCGTTTTCAGTGTTCTGCCCGTGCGTCTGGACGGCATCGGGTCCGTCACTCGATGCCCGAGCCCCGTACCCTCCGGCGAGGGTCTCGAGAAAACAGTGATACTCGCCCGTCGACGGATCGACACCGCCAAAACCCGCGTGGCACATCATCGCCTTGGTACCGGCCGGCACCTGGTCTGGAAGGGCGGCCGCCACGGCTTTGAAGATGGTGTCCACGAGCCGGGTCTGCGTTTCCCATCCGCCGACTACCGGCGCGGGCGCCTGGCAGTTGACCACAGTCCCGAGTGGCGCGACCACGCGCACCAAGTCGTAGAATCCTTGATTCACGGGAATATCCTGGTCGATCAAGCATTTCAGAGCATAGGCGCAGGCTGAGAACGTCTGCGCGAATGTCGAATTGACGGGTGCCTTGCGTTGAGGATCTGAGCCGGAGAGATCGAAGATCACGCCATCCTCGCCGATCGTGACGCGCACGTGCAATCGGACCCGTTGATCGCTCACCCCGTCCGTATCGATGTGTCCGTCGGCCGCGAACGAGCCGCGCGGTAGAGCCGAGAGCTCGGCTCGGACGCGCCGCTCCGTGTACGCGAGCAGCCCGTCGACCATGCCACTCGCCACGTCGGAGCCGAAGCGATTTGCAATCGCCACCAGCCGCCGCGCGCCGGTCACGTTCGCTGCCACCTGAGCCCGCAGGTCGCCCGCGGTCTCGCGTTTGCTGCGGATCTGCGCCAAAATCAAGCGAAATACGTCGTCAACGATGGCACCGCCCTCGACGAGCCTGACAACGGGGATAATCACGCCTTCCTGAAACACTTCGCGAAAGGCGCCGATGCTGGCCGGAGCGCCACCCCCAACGTCGACGTGGTGCGCAAGGTTCGCAACGTACCCGAACAACGCCCCCTCCGCGAATACGGGAGCGATGACCGTGATATCGTTGAGGTGGACGCCGCCTCCGTAAGGGTCATTGACGACGAGCATGTCGCCCGGGCGGAGCTGCTCAGCCCCGTACGTCCGCACCGCGCGCGGCACGAGTTCCACGAATGAGCCGAGATGGACCGGTTGCGAGAACGCCTGCGCCGCGACCCGCAGGTGGCGATCGAAGAACGCGCATGAAAAATCGTTGCGCGTCTTGATGTTCGTCGAGTAGGCGCTGCGCCGCAACGCAAGCGCCATCTCTTCGGTGGCTTCACCCAAGGCGTTGCGAAAGACCTCGAACCGAATCGGGTCGGCCTGGATCACCGGCGGCATCCAGACGACTGCCGCACCACAAGTTCCGGTTTGATGACGACTTGCCGCGCCTCGGGCTGGTTGCCGGTGAGCTTCGCGACCAGAATCTCCGTCGCCAGCGCACCGATCTCCCGCGCCGGCTGGCGAAAGGTGGTCAGCGGCACCCTGAGAAACTCTGCCAACTCGATGTCGTCACCACCCGCAAGCGCGACGTCTTCAGGAATACGCAACCCGTATTGTTGCGCCGCGCGGAAAACGCCGACGGCCTGGAGGTCGGTTGCTGCGAAAATGGCAGACGGACGGTCGGTGCGGTTGAGCAGACGGTGCGCGGCCTCGCACCCGCCCGCCACACTGTAGGGCGCGTGGACGATGAGATCCTGCGCGACCGCAATACCGCGGGCGGCTAGAGCCTGCCGGTAGCCTGCCAGCCGGCCCTGGGCCGTAGACGTGTGCGGCGGACCGGCGATGTGCCCGATCCGCGTGTGTCCGAGATCGAGGAGGTGATCGGCCAGCAGGCGCCCCCCCGCGACGTTGTCGGTCACAACGTAATCCATGTGGCGGTACTCGGGAAAGTGCCGGAGCAGGAATACAAATGGGACGCCATCCTGCTCCAACTGCTCAACGTCGCGCCGATCCGTCTGCACGGGCGCAATCAGCACACCGTCCACCTGCTTTGAGCGCAGCATCGCCAAGCACTGCAACGCCTGCTCCTGGGAATCCGCGGAATTGCAGAAGAGTACCCCGAACCCTGCCTGCGTGGCCACATCCTGCACCCCTCGCAGGGCCTGCGCATACACCGGGCTCGCGTTGTCTGTGATCACGGCGCCCAGCGTGCGGGTGCGCCCAGACACGAGGGCACGAGCCACGGCGCTCGGCGTGTAGCCTAACTTGCGGGCAATCTCGACGATGCTTGTGCGCCTAGCCGGCGCGATGTCTCCCTTCTGATTCAGCGCGCGCGAGGCGGTTGAAATCGAAACACCCGCCTGTCGCGCGACCTCCCGGATGGTTACCCGCACCCTGTCACCTTCCTAGTTTGTCTAGTGGCAAGAGGCGCCGGATTGCGATCTCCGCACCGGCAGCGAGAAGTCGACCGCAGTGGTGCAAACGTTACCGGAAACGTTTGCACAAGCCTAGCATTGGTGTTAGACTGCTGTCAACGCTGTTTCAGAATGACAATGGTGCTGGCTGGCCGCGCTGCGTCTGTGACGCCGTGGCGGTCCCATAGCGGTGCGCCGAGCTCAAAAAGGGGGACGGCACATTATCCTGCTATACGCGGGGAAGCGAGCCCTCTCGTTGGTGCCGACGCTGCTCTTCGTCTCTCTGATCACGTTTGGCCTGATGCGTTTCGTGCCAGGCGACCCCATCGACACGCTATACGGCATCAACCGTCCGGATCAAGCGACCCGAGCGGCGATCGCGAGAAAGCTCGGTCTGGATCGACCGCTCTGGATCCAGTACATACGCTGGATTGGCCGCCTCGGCGCCGGTGATCTCGGATACTCGATCCGCGCCCAAATGCCGGTCGCAACCTTGATCCGCCAACGTCTGCCCGCCTCGCTCATCCTGGTTGGCGCGTCCATCATCGTCTCGGTCATCGTCGCGATCCCGGTCGGTGTTCTCGCAGCGGCCTATCGGGATTCACCGATCGATTTGGGAGCGATGACGACGGCGCTTGTCACGCTGTCGGTGCCGCCGTTTGTCTCGGGGGTCCTGCTGGTCCTGTTGTTCGGTCT
>JAJPJL010000076.1 GCA_021324255.1 Bacillota bacterium | reverse complement strand
TTTCCGCCGTTGAGAAACGGCGGCCCCATTGAAGGGATCTTCATCCGCAGCTTGTGTGGGCGGAGTGCCTGTTTCCGCCGTTGAGAAACGGCGGCCCCATTGAAGGCCCCGCGGTACCATTGGATGCTCATGGCTCAATCAGAGTTTCCGCCGTTGAGAAACGGCGGCCCCATTGAAGGTGTCCCCCGCGTACCACTTGCCCCCGAGGGCACGAGTTTCCGCCGTTGAGAAACGGCGGCCCCATTGAAGGTGTTGTCTCACGACATCACTGAACAAAGGGGCGCGCGTTTCCGCCGTTGAGAAACGGCGGCCCCATTGAAGGAGGCGGCGAAAAGGGAAACGCAGCGCTGGGTGGCGAGGTTTCCGCCGTTGAGAAACGGCGGCCCCATTGAAGGGTACCCAGCCCGGCGCAGGCTCGCGGCGGCCGAGTAGGTTTCCGCCGTTGAGAAACGGCGGCCCCATTGAAGGGTCCATGTCCCACGGTTCGCCGCACACGCGGCAGCGGTTTACGCCGTTGAGAAACGGCGGCCCCATTGAAGGCCTCCCACGCCCTGCGGGCTGAGCCCGTTGAACACGTTTCCGCCGTTGAGAAACGGCGGCCCCATTGAAGCGAAGACTGGGTAATCGGCCCCGACGCGTGGCAGACGTTTCCGCCGTTGAGAAACGGCGGCCCCATTGAAGCTTGACCTTGTCCAGCCAGTACGTTTCGACGTTGAGGAGTTTCCGCCGTTGAGAAACGGCGGCCCCATTGAAGCGTCGACGAGGAAGCGAAACCACGTACGCAACACGCGTTTCCGCCGTTGAGAAACGGCGGCCCCATTGAAGCTGTCCATTGACCCCAGCGCCCTGGTTGGAATGATAAGTTTCCGCCGTTGAGAAACGGCGGCCCCATTGAAGCGACTGGCTCAACGCGCAGTACGACGCCGACGCAAGCGACGTTTCCGCCGTTGTAGATTCCGGACCAAACTGATCACCCGTTTCGGTAATTCCTGATCACCGATTCCGGTAATTCGTGATCACCGGCGGCCCCTCCGGAGCGCCGGGGCCCCTCGGGGTCTCACGGTGCCCGGATTCCGGCCCATGTCCTCCGCAACCGGTCTCAAGCCGGACGGAGAGAAGGACGGAGGGTGTGGCCAATCGGAGGCTCGCGATGCGGCAGCTCAAGAGCATTTTTCAGCTTCACTGGTCCCGGCACTGAGCATGCGTTCCATCGCCCGCAGTCTCAGACGTCGCGTGCGGCAATTGCACCGCTGCGCGAGGCGCTGAATGATCGACCGTTTCGGAAGCAAGACGGGTCCCGGCGCACGTTGTTTGAAACAGGTGGATCGTTGGGCCCTGCGCTCGTTGCCGACGATCCCGTACGAGTTTGCGGAATGGACACAGTCCAAGGTCGGGATCGACTGCCATGGCGCCGCCGATCACAATTTTTACTCCACGCCTCACCGGCTCGCCGGCACGCGTGTCGACGTCCGCCCGACCGCGCAGACCGTCGAGATCCTGCACCACGGCCGGTGCGTTGCCAGTCATATCCGCCTCTACGGCCGGGGGTTCTATCAGACCGACCCGAACCACCGTCCCGATCCTAACGCTCATTCCGTCGGCTTGGAGGTTCTCGGAGGTCACCGGGGGCGCAGTCTAGGAGCCTTGAGGCGTGGCAGTGACGCGCTCAGTCTCGGGGCGGCCTCTTCCTCGGAAAGCAGATCCTTGAAGACGACGAGATTGCGGTAATTCCCTGCGGCGGATGGCACGATCAACGCATCAAAGCCGGCACGCCGTGCCGCCCTGGCAATGTCTTGCGTGAGGTCCCAATCGTCGGATACGAGGTCTGCCTTGACGACACCTAACGCGTTACAGGTGGACGGATCCGTGAGATCAAGGGCCTTGGTAATGCGGATGCTGACGCGGGCGTGCCAGTACCGGAGACGGACGCCCGGGCGTCGCTGCATCTCAGCCCGGCACGCCGCCGGGCTTTCGGAGAGGTAAAGCGCGCCAAATTCGCGGCGTGGATTGTAGCGACCACCATGTTCAAACGCGCCTCGGTCGCTATCTGCGGTTTCTTTGTGCTGTTCGGCGACGAAGCGGTGCCAGACGCCCTCGACACGACGGGGGCGCAAGTCGGCCATGGCCGCCTCGACGCGGCGCAACGGCTCCCTGGGCATGCTGAGTTAGGACGGAATTCCGTGGAGCACGCGACCCAGCAGGTCGTAGACCTGTCGAGCGCCAAACGGTGGGTCTTCCAGCATGACTTGGTGAGGCGTCTTGCCGTGCAGGTCAGGCTGCGGTGAGTTGAGGAATCGCCGCCGATCCTCTTCGGCCGGCGCCACGTCCCGGAGCATGCGCGCGATCTCGATTAGATACCGCGCCGTTTGCGCATGCAGGGGGCGCGCCTTCGCCGAGCGGCTCTCCCACCGGGACACAGTTTCAGGCCGCACGCGGCCAAGCGCTCGACCGGCCTCGACCTGCGTGAGGCCGAGCAATCTGCGTGCCTTTCGAAGCTTTTGAGCCGGAATCGTCTCGGCGACCGCACCCATGTTTCGCCCTCTAGTTCCATCTTGACATATATCAAGTCCGCCCGCAATCAGGGCCGAAGGAGGAAGCGGGGGGCTACGTCGCGTATGGCGCCGCCGCGCTGTTCGATGATCGCGTGGCACTGAGGCGGCAGCACGGCAAACAGGGGACGCCGGTGCCGTCAGCCGCTCCCGGCCGCGGGACCGGCGGGTCGGACCTCCGCCGCGGCGGGCGCGGGCTCGACGGCGGGAGCGCCCGCGGCACCGGGCGCCTCATCCGAGAAAATTTCGGCGGGGAGCCGAGGCGCGGGCGCCCGCCAGATAGCGCCCAGGGTGATGGCGAGCAACACGATCCCGCTGCCAAACCACATGACCGCGCCGGCGACGTGTTGGTCGTCCAGCGCGGCCGCCGCCCCGATGCCCCGCACCGCGGCGTAGTGCGGGTACAAGACGCGGCGGGACAGCGTGATGAGGGCCCCCAGCAGGGAGCGTTGGGTCATCCCGGCAAGCAGATAGGCGCTGAGCGCCGGGAGGCTCAGGGACCGCGTGCGCGGCGGGGCCCCGATCACCGGCCACCAGAACAAGAGGCCCGCCACAAGGAAACAGAGGTGCTGAGCGTTGTGCAGCATCCCGTTGCTCTCGACCGCGTTATACACGGCGGGGACGTGCCACGTCCACAGGATACCCGTGGAGACGAGCCAGGCCGGTAGAGGCGCCGTCAGGAGATCGAAGGCGCCGCGCGCTGGCCCTCGCGGGCGGCCCGCCCGGCCGGCCCACGTCCGGACATCCGCGGGCAGTCCCCAGAAGGCGACGGGCACCGGGCGGCCGGCTAGAATGAGCGGCGGCCCGGCGACCATCAGCAGTTCGTGCTGGACCATGTGGGCGGACAGGAGGCGCCGCTGCAATAGATCCAGCGGTGAGAGGAGCGCCGCCCCGACGATCCCCCAGCCCGCTAGCGACGCGGCCAGGCGAACTCCGGAGGCGACCTTCGGAAAGCCCCGCCGCCGCAGGATCACCCATCCGCGTACGTACACGAGGCTCACGATGCAGAGCGCCGCGAGTACGTCGGGCCGCCACTCCCAGGCCCCCGCGACCGCGGACCAGGTCATGGGCGCTTCCCGGTCGGACGGCCGCGCGCGGCACCAGGCATCGCCGTCGACGAGACGCCCGAGTGCCGCTACGCCGCCAGCCGATCCGCCGCCATCGCCACAAACAGCGCCGCGAGATACACGATCGAGTACCCGAACAGGGCGGCGTCCGCTCCGGGCCGCCGGCGCAGCACAGCCCATGCCAGCCACACGAAGACGCCGTCGAGCACCGCGGCAGCCGCTAGATACAGGGAGCCCAGCGCGTGGAGAGGCGCGTACGGGAGCAGCGTCGCCGCGGTCAGGACGAGTGCGTAGGCGAAGATCTGCCGCCGGGTCTCCGGCTCTCCCCTGGCCACGGGCAGCATGGGGACCCCGGCCGCTCGGTATTCGTCCGCCTTCCGCAGGGCAAGCGCCCAGAAGTGCGGCGGCGTCCACAGGAACACGATCCCGAACAGTGCGGCCGCGGACAAGCCGACGTGCCCGGTCGCCGCGGCCCACCCGACCAGCGGCGGGATTGCGCCAGCGGCGCCGCCGATCACGATGTTCTGGGAACTCCGGCGCTTGAGCCAGACCGTGTAGACCGCGACGTAGAACACGATCCCAGCCAGGGACAGGGCCGCGCTCAGCGGGTTGACGCCCCACCCCAGTATCGCGATCGAGAGGAGGCCCGCCGTCGCTCCAAACCCGAGCACCTGCACCGGACGCAGGCGGCCCGACGGCACGGGGCGCAGCCGGGTGCGCGGCATCAGCGCGTCGATGTCGCGGTCGAGGTACATGTTGAACGCGTTGGCGGACCCGGCCGCGAGCGCGCCGCCCAACAGCGTCAGCACCAGCGTCAGGGACGAGAGGTGGCGCGGGGACGCCACGATCATCGCGGTCACGGTCGTGACAAGCAGCAGGAGTACGATCCGCGGCTTCGTCAGCGCCGCGTAATCGCGGAGCACCGCCGCGGCGGGCGCGGCCAGAAGGCCTGCCGGCGCCGCCGCCAACGCCGCGGCTGAGACCGGCCCGACGGGCGCCCCGGGCGGACGAACCGTCCCGGTCACGTCGCCGCTCCCCCGGTCGGCCGCACCGTGGGCTCGGTCGAAGCACCGAGCGTCCGCCGCCAGGCCGGTCGGAGCTGGCGCAGCAGGTCATACGCAAGCCACGCCAGCGCCAGGCCCAGCAGGGCCGTGAAGGCCGATCCGATCGCGGCCAGGGTCGTCTCGCCCGTGCCGGCCACCGGAATCGCGTAGCGCCTGGGCATCCCCGCCGCGCCGGCGATAAAGAACATCAGGACGAAGCCGGCCCCGCCGATCCCGTAGAGCCACGCGGCCGTGCGACTGAGTCCCGGTTCGCGGTGCCCGCTCAGATCCGCGGTGAGGTGGTACAGGAACGCCCAGACGAACGCCACCGCGCCCAGCAGGTAGTAGGTATGGAAGTGCGCCGGCACCCACAAGGTGTTGTGGTAGATCTGGTTGATCGGGATCGTCGCGTCCACGAGCGCCCCGATCCCGCCGAACACCCAACCCCAGAACCCGATGAGGATCAAGATCGACGGCACCGCCCAGCGCATCCCCGCCCGGTACACTAGTCCGAGTCCGCCGAGAATCGTTACGAGCAGAACCGGCAGGCCGGAACCGTACGAGCCGATCTCGCCGATCAGATGCAGCGGTACCGTGTTCACGAAGTCCTGGTACATGTGATGGAAGAACGGCAGCAGCATCGAGACGAACAGCAGGTTGATCACAAACGCGCTCAGCCACGAGGTCTTCCACGGGCGTCCCGCGTAGAGCGGCAGAATGCTGTAGACGAGGCCGGCCCCGAGGTAGATCGTCAGGTTGACCATGTTGTGGCCGAACAGAAACACCAGATTCTTCATCAGGAGCGCGTTCACGGCGCCGCTCAGGCTGAGGTTCTGCCCGAACAACGGGATGAGATAGACCGCGCCCACGAGCACGGAACCGATCCCGTAGATCGCGATCACCGTCGCCACGATGTCCTGCAGGTATGGCTGCGGGCCGGTCGCCCGCCCGCCGGAGAACACCAGCGGCCACGCCATGGCGCGTCTCAGCCCGCCGTAGGTGCCGGCGGTGCCGAGGAGCACGGCCAGGCACCAAACCCCGAACCCCAGGGCCACGAACAGGTACCCGAGGAGAAATGCGAACGCGGACCATGACGTCCACCCCGCCTGGTACGCGACCGGCAGCGGGTAGAGCACCGTCCACCCGGCGGAGAAGCCGCCGAGGAGCACCGCGATCGGGATGTAGCAGACGCCGAGGAGGTAGAGGACGAAGCCGATCCAGAGCAGCCGGAGATCCAGATGCACGTGCGGGCTCAGCACCGCAACGATCCCGCCCATCGCCCCCAGCAGAACCGCGGCGATCATGCCCGCCCCGTGCAGCGTGAAGAATTGGTCGTACAGCGCGGGATCCATCGGCAGGGCCTCCGCGTGGGCGAGCCGCATCGTGAGCCCGAGCAGTCCGAGCAGCAGGAACAGCGCGAATCCGACGTACAGATAGACGAGCGCGGCACGGAGCGCCGGGCCGTTGCGCCCGTTCAGGAGCGTTGAGGCCATGCCGACGCCCTCCTTATTTGACGTCGAACGCCGTCAGCATCCCGATGTGGGGCACGCCGCAGTACTCGAGACAGCGGACGACATACCGGCCCGGCTGGAGCCGGACGATCAGATGATTGGTGTAGCCCGGCATCGCCTGCACCTGGGCCACAAGGTGGCCGGACGCTCCGTAGATGCCGAACCCGTGGTTGACGTCCACCGATGTGACGTCGAACTCGACCGGGGTGCCCGCGGGAGTCTGCGTCCGGCTCAACGTCCACTGCCACATTCGCGCGGTGACCGTCACCCTCGCCGTCGGCGCGCCGAGCCGGGACGCGGCGACGCCGCGGTAGGGCAGCCACCAGAGCGAGGCGAGGAATGCGGCGCCGAGCACGACGATCAGCGCCGCGAAGAGGCGGCGTCGGATCCACCCGCCCCCGCGATAGATCGGGTCATAGGCGGCCGGCGGGCCGCCCGCCCGCGCGATTGTCCAGCCCCACGCGACCGTCCAGGCCGTCCCGATGACCAGGAACACGACAAACGGTACCCAGGGATTCATCGCCGTCCCCCGCGTCCTGAAACGCATCAGTTGCCCGTCTGAGTGCATCATAGGCAGCGCGGCGCGCGAGGACAATGAAGCCGTTGCGCCATGCGAGTGAAGCAAATGAATCAGCAAGACCGCCCCGGGATGAGGAAATTGCTTTAGAAGGTGGACAGGTTTCGCCCTACACTATCCCGGCGCGCGAGGCGATCGCGACGGCCTCGAGCCGGCTGTGGGCGCCCAGTTTGGAGAGAATGTTCTGGATGTGATTGCGGGCCGTGGCCGCGTGGATGCCCAGGCGTTCCGCGATCGCGCCGACGGCCTCCCCCTGGGCCAGCAGGTGGAGCACCTCCTGCTCGCGCAGGGTGAGGGGAGTTGCCATCCGGGTTGTCTTGTGGGCCGGGTGCGCCTGCGCGCCCCCCAACCGCTCAAACAGGGCCTCGGTCAACTGGTGCTGCCGCGTGACGTCCCGGAATGGCCGGACGATGAGGTAGCCGCCGGCGGCGGGGATCTGGATCGTGCTGATGTTGACCCAGCGCGGGGTGCCGTCCTTGGCGCGGGTCAGGAAGTCGTACGTGCGTACCGGCTCGTGCCGCGCCGCCATCGCAAGCACGTGGCAATGCGGATGGCAACTGAGATTGCCCTGCTCGGTCCGCCCATCGAGGACTTCCCAGCACGGCCGGCCGAGCACGTCCGATGCGGTGTAGCCAAGGATCGCCTCGGCCGCGTCGTTCCAAAATACGAACGTGCCTTCGGCGTCCAAGGCCATGACGCCGTCCGCGACATGCCGGAATACACCGAGCGCGTCCGGGAGCGCCGGGGCCGTCAGCCCCGGCCGCCGGCCCGCGCCGCCGTTGTGCCCTCTCCGCTGGGCGCCCGCAACGCGCGGATCCATGGCGCCCACGTTTGACCTTCCCGGTCGAGACTCCTGCCGCGGCGCAGCGGGCCGCCCGCTCACCCCGCGGACGCTACGTCGGCCGGGCCTTCTTTCGACCGGCCGTCTTCGCGTCCTTGATTCGGCTGGCGTTGTGAGCGCCCCACCGGCACATCGTCTTCAGGATGGGGGATACGGTGCGGCCAAACGGGGTCAGAGAATATTCCACCTTGGGGGGGACATGGGGGTACACCTCGCGATGCACCAGCCCGTCGTGCTCCAACTCCCGCAGCTGCGCCGTCAGCACTTGCGGCGTCGCGCCTCGGACCAGCCGCCGGAGCTCGCCGAACCGCTTGGTCCCGTTCTCGAGGTGGTGCAGGACTCGCGCCTTCCATTTACCCCCGATCACGCCGAGGGTCGCTTCAACCCCGCAGTCGTGGTCATCCACGCGCGCTCCTCCGGTCACGGCGTCCTCGGTAGTCTCGAAATCAATACTATGTCGGAAAATTCTGCGTACTAGCCCATCCGCGAGCCGCCCTGTAGTATATGCGGGCGGTGCGGGAGGCACAAGATGACACGAGAATGGCGGAGATGGCGGGAATCGCAGGTGTCCGACGGCCGAACGCATGACGGGGGAGGGTGACGAAACATGCCGGATCCGAAACCGAAGAGAGTTCACGGTACCGGCAGGATCCAGGTGAAGACGTACCTGCCGAAGCCGTACGATGAACCCGCGGACGGTCCCAGACTCGTGCGCATCAGCGTGAGCGAGACCTTCAGCGGAGACATCGAAGGCGAAGGGACGGCAGAGTTTTTGCAGCTGCTGCGCAGCGACGGCTCCGCGAGCTTCGTCGGCCTCGAGCGCGTCGTCGGCAAGGTCGGCGGCCGGCCCGGGAGTTTCGTCCTGCAGGATGCCGGGACGCTCGAGGGCGGGACCGTGAGCGGAACCTGGTTCGTTGTGCCGGGGTCGGGGAGCGGACAGTTGAAAGGGCTGCGCGGCGAGGGCGGGTTCACTGCCGACGTCGGACAGGCCGCGACGATCACGCTTGACTATTGGTTCGAATAGCACACCCGCCGGCGCTGCTTCTTGAGAACCGCGGAGCCGGTCACAGTATATCCGTGACCGCAATGTTCGGAGGTGGTAAGCTGTGGCGGGCGCAATCGACGTCATGCATCCGGACAATCCGATGGACGGGCCTTGACACACCGGACGGCAAACTGCCCGGCGGCCTCAGGCGACGGGGCGGATCTTATCGATCTGCTTCGATATCCTGGAATGGATTGTATGGTAAAGGTCCCACGCCAGTTGGCCGTGCAGCCAAAACTCCGGGCTGGTCTTGAACAAGCGGGCGAGACGGAGCGCTGTGTCGGGCGTAATGCTTCGCTTGCCTCGCACGATCTCGTTCACGCGGGGGAGCGAGACGTGAATCCGCTTTGCCAGGTCCTTTTGGGTCATGCCAAGCGGCTTGAGGAATTCCTCCGCCAACATTTCTCCCGGAGCGGTGGGTGGTCGCTTCCGCGGAGTTCGGATCATCATGGTCATCTGCGTCACCACCTAATGATAGTCGGCGATCTCGACATCTTCCGCGCCCTGCTCAGTCCACCGAAAGCATACGCGGTATCGATCGTTGATTCGAACCGTCCTCGCTGCCGGCCACCGTATTGCGGGAGGGAAAACTGGTCCATGCCGCTTGACCCCGAGTTCGTGGCGGAGACGCCTGGTAGCGCCGACCAAAACACCGCGGGAGGTGACTCCTGGTGGAGCCGCCTCCCGCGGTGTGATTCTTCGTCGTGCCGGTGTTAGCCAGTGACGCGGACGTTGGTAGCCTGAGGTCCCTTTTGCCCCTGGGTGGGCTCGTACTCGACCTTCTGCCCCTCATTCAGCGACTTGTATCCGTCCCCGGCGATGCCGCTGAAATGCACGAACAAGTCCTTGCTCCCGTCATCGGGAGTGATGAAGCCATATCCCTTTTCCGCGTTAAACCACTTGACGGTACCAACTGCCATGAGTTTCACCCACCCCTAAGCCAAGCTACCAACCGACCTATGCAGTCTGCTGATGCTCTCTCAGTATGACATACTGGTACGCAAACGCAAGGGGTTTGATCGCGGTGCTTATGGCGTCGAGATCTCCGCGCGTCTCAGTGCCCAGGCTCGGGCGGGATCGGTGCGGGTACGGAGTTCGGTCCGTCCGGACCATCAGCCTGCGGGGCATCCGGCTGCGATGCCGGAGCGCCCGCCCGAAGATGCCGGCGCGCCAACTTCGAGTCGCGTTTCGCCTTCTGCTTCAGTTCGCGTGCGCGTTTTGCGGCATTGTAGTTTGGACGCTTCAAGTATCACGCTCCCTCCTTCGAAATCCATCTCACTATATCACTCCGGAGCGCGCTGCGGGCGCACAGATTCCGAACCAGCCGTCCTGCGGCCCACCCTCAACCCGGACGCGCCGAGCCTCCGGTCCACGTGTCCTCCCGCGGCCATGCGGCGGCGCGCAGGAAGCTCGGCACACTTGCGAGCGGAGAGGCAACTCCTACGACGCTCCCGCGTGAACCGGCGGCGTCTCACATCGACGGCGTCAGCCCGGGAACCGACGAGGGCGCGACGACGATCAGCACGCCGAGCCCGATGATCGCCAAGGCCAGCGGCACATCGACGGCGGCCCTCGCGGGCAGGAGCTTCTGGACGAGGACGAGGGCGGTGATCACGGACATCCAAGGAACGCTCATGATGCCGAGGGCCACGAGCACGAGCATCAGCCCGATGCTCGAGCCCACGCAGCACCACCCGAACCCGAATCCGGAGAGGACGCGCTCGTAGCACCGCCGGCGGCAGACGCGCTTGGGCCGCGTGAACTCGTAGAGGCCCGCCGCGATCGCGATCACGCCGGCGGCGAACGGCCCATGCGGGCGGTACAGCGCATAGACCGCGACGCCGACGAGTGTCCAGACGACGAGATACGACCCCACCCACAGCAGCACCGTGCGCACACGGCCGCTGGTATGCGCGTGCCTCAGCACCGCCGGGACGGCGCCCGGCAGCATCATCGCCGCCATCATCGGCACCCACAGGGCGACAAACGAGCCGAACGAGCCGAGCCGGGTTGCCACGCCCATGTCCATCCCGCTCATCTGCCGCACCGCGACGCCCCAGGATGCGGCGGCAAGCCCGAGGGTCGCCGCCAGCGCGACCGCCGCGGCGGCTGTTCTAGTATTCGTCATGGCGAAGCCACCAGGGGCCCGTCTCGTTGCGTCCCAAGGGTGCGCGGTCGAGCCACTGGTACATCCCCCAGAGGGCGTCCAGCCCGCGCGCATAGGTCGAATACGTATGGTACACGACGCCGTCCTTGAGCGCGAACGCGCTCATGCCGGGCCGTTCGCGTATGTACGTGGCCATATCGGTTCCGCACATCGTCGCGTGGGTGTCGGCGCGGGCGCCGCCCTTGGGCTCGCGCCACGCGGCCTCGCGCCGGTAGTTGTATTCGATGCCGCCCTCGCGTTGTTGCTGCTCGGTGAACCCGACGCTGAAGTCGGCGTTGAAGTCACTGCGGAACGAGGACGCCCACGGGAACGTCCACCCCATCCGCCGCTTGTATGCCTGCAGCTTGGCGAGCGGCGCCCGCGACACCGCCGCCAGCATGACGTCGTGGTGCGCCAGGTGGACGGCGAAACCATTGAACCCGTCCGCGATCGCCGAACAAGACGGACAGCCGGCGGTGTAGTCGGGCCCGAACATGAAGTGGTAGATGAGGAGCTGCGAGCGTCCCTTGAAGAGATCGGCGAGGGATGCGGTCCCCTCGTCGGTCTCGAAGCGGTATGGCTTCTCGATGGGAACCCAGGGCAGGGCCTGCCGCTGGCGCGCCACCTCGTCACTGCGCCGCGTGAGCTCCTTCTCCGCCTCGAGCAGCGCGAGCCGCGCCGCCAGCCACTGTTCACGTGTCCCGGTTGCGTGTTCCATGTCGCCGTTCACTCCCTTCGCCGGATGGTACGGCGTGCCGCTGTGCCGTCACGCGGTATAGTAGTGCCGGAGGGTTGGCGGGTGGGAGTGACAAATGTGGCGGGATTTCGGATGGATCCGCCGATCGCGGCCGCGGCGCGCGCGCTCGCCGCCGGCGATCCTCTCGGTGCGTTGAACCGGGTCGCCCTGCGCGACGATGCGCCGGGCCTCGCGCTCCGGGGCGTCGCGGTGGCGCAGCTCGGCGATCTCGCGCGCGCAAAGGCGCTCCTCCGGCGCGCCGCCCGCGCGTTCGGTCCGGCGGAGACGGTCGCCCGGGCGCGGTGCATCGTCGCGGAGGCCGAGATCGCGCTCGCCTCGCGCGACCTGAGATGGTCGGCGAAGGCGCTCGAGGGGGCGCGCGCCACGCTCGAACGGCACGGCGACCGCATGAACGCCTCGTATGCGCGGCTGCTCGAGGTGCGGCGCCTCCTCCTCATCGGGCGCCTCGACGAGGCCGAGCGGGCGATGGCCGCCCTCGGTCCACGCGCGACGCGGGCAACGCGCGACGGGCTCGGCGCGACGTCCTTTCCGGCGGCGTCGCGCGCCGCCTACGAGCTCGTCGCCGCCGGTATCGCGATACGGCGCCTCCGGATGAAGGCGGCGCGGGCGGCGCTGACCCGGGCACAGCGTGCCGCGCGCCACGCGCGCGTCCCCGCGCTGACCGCGGAGGTGGAACGCGCCCAGCTGGCCCTGCACACGCCCGCGGCGCGCCTGATCGCGGACGGCGAGGCGCGGCTCATCACGCTCGAGGACGTCGAAGCGCTCATGGGCTCGGGTGCGCTCGTCGTGGACGCGTGCCGCTACGCCGTGCGTGACGCGCGCACGGCGGTCTCGCTGGCACGGCGTCCGGTGTTGTTCGCGCTCGCGCGCACGCTCGGTGAGGCATGGCCGCAGGATGTGCCGAGAGGCGCGCTCGTCGCCCGCGCCTTCGGCTGGGGGGTTGCCGACGAATCGTACCGCGCGCGGCTGCGCGTCGAAGTCGGCCGGCTGCGCAGGGCGCTTCGGGCCCAGGCCGACATCCGTGCGACGGCGCGCGGGTTTGCCCTGGTGCCCCGCCGCGCCCGCGAGGTCGTCGTGCTGGCGCGCCCGGTCGAGGACGAGCATGCGGCGGTGCTCGCCTTGCTCGCCGACGGTGAACCGTGGTCCAGCTCGGCCCTTGCGCTCGCGCTCGGCACGAGCCAGCGTACGGCGCAGCGGGCGCTCGATGCGCTCGCGGCGGCGGGCAAGGTGCAGTCGTTTGGCCGCGGGCGGGCCCGCCGGTGGATGACCCCGCCTGGTCCGGAGTTTACGACGGCCTTGCTGCTTCCCGCGCCGCTGCCGGTCGGCTAGGATGGACGCATGAAGCGATCGGCGGCGGAAATCGTCCGTGAGTACGGGCCGTTCCCCGGCGTCGAGCGCGTGCACGGGGTCTCGTTCGACGGCCGGCACGTCTGGGTTGCGGGCGGAGACAAGCTGCACGCCCTCGATCCCACGAGCGGGACATTGCTGCGCTCGATCGATGTCGCCGCCCAAGCTGGCACGGCCTTCGACGGCCGACACCTCTTTCAGCTTGCCGGGGGGCGCATCCAGAAGGTCGATCCGGCGACCGGCCGTGTGGTCGCGACGATCCCGGCGCCGGGCGGCGGCGGCGACTCGGGGCTCGCATGGGCCGAAGGAACGCTCTGGGTCGGACAGTACCGGGACCGGAAGATCTATCAAATCGATCCCGAGACGGGGGCGATTCTTCGCACGATCGAGTGCAGGCGCTTCGTCACCGGGGTCACGTGGGTCGACGGAGAGCTCTGGCACGGTACCTGGGAACACGACGCGAGCGATCTGAGGCGGATCGACCCCGAAACCGGGGAGGTCCTCGAGACGATTGAGATGCCCCCGGGCATGAGCGTGTCGGGCCTCGAGTCCGACGGCCGCGACCGGTTCTTCTGCGGCGGAGACCGAACCGGCAAGGTGAGGGCTGTGCGCCGGCCCAGGGGAAGCGGCGCCGCGGGTAGATAGAGCACCACACACCCTCCGCTCGTGCCGTCACATGACCCCGCTGTGTTTCGTCATCATCTTGGCGGTGACACCCGGGTCGAGCGGCGCGCGTGCCGGCCTCCCCGGAACCGGCGGCACAGACGATCGGTTCACCGAATCTCCCCGAAAGGACGGTGATCGCGATGGCCCGGGTCCGATCGCTTGAAGGGCGCGAGGCGGGCCTCCTCGCGGGAATCATTCAGGGCATGTTCCGCGTGTTTCTTGGCAAGCCGTTGAACCCGATCAAGGTGTACGCGCATTCCCGCCGCGCGATGCTGGCCTCGTTCCTGCCCAACATGATCTTCAACTCGGGACGGTGGGAGATCGGCGCGCCCCTCGCGTTTCTGATCCGCATCCGGGTGGCGGCGCGGAATGGGTGTCCGTTCTGAATGGACGCCAACGCCGCCGGGGGCGGCAAGGCCGGACTGTCGCAGGAGCAGATCGAGGCCGCGCTCGGGATCAGGGACGCCGCCGCGCTGTCCGAACGGGAGCGGATCGCGCTGGAGTACGCGGACCGCGTGAGCGCCACGCCCGTCGACGTCCCGGACGAGTTCTTCGCGCGGCTGCAAGCGTTGTTTTCGGAGCGCGAGATCGTCGAGTTGACGGCGCACATCGCGCACGAGAACTACAACGCCAAGTCGAACCGGCCGCTGCGCGTGGACGCCAACGATTTCTGCGCGGCCCCGGTCCACACGCGCGAAGGGCCGTTTCTCGCGGCCTCACAACCGCCCGCGGGCGGGTTGGACCATTCTGCCTGAGCGACGGGTGAGGGCGCGTGTCAATCGCCGTGCCCCCCGCGTACCTGCGCCACTGCCTCCGTGAGCCGGTCGAGCGCCCGGCGCAGGTAGACGATCCACGCCGCGACCCACGCGACGTGGACGATGTCTCGCATGCCCGCGTCCGACGCGATGGCCGGCGTGGCGCGCCCGGCCTCGGCCACGAGTTCCACGGGGTCGCGCGCGCCCGCATCGAGCCGCAGGGCGGCCGGGGACCGTCGCGGGTCCGGGGCGATCGAGTAGCCGGCGGCGATGATGGCCTGCTCCAGGTTGCCGACGGCCCCGTCCATCTCCCTCGTCACGTCGGACAGTTCCGGGACGGGGGGGTGCTCGCGCCGGAGCCCCGTCAACGCTTCGCCCACGACGCGGAGCTGGCCGCCGCCGACCAGGAGGTCGCTCCAGGTCGAGATCGGCGGCTGCTTGGGACCGTGCTCGTTCAGAAACGTGGCGAACGCGTCGTCCGCCCGGAGGTTGGCGGCCAGGCATGCCGTGTGTGCCGCCGCCACCGCGTCGTCGGAGCCGCGCCCCAGCACGCTGCGGGCCGCCGCGGCGACATAGGCGGCCCCCGTCTCAAACAGCGCCCGCAGGCACGCGCGGAGTTGCCCCCGGGCACCGCGCGGCCAGAACAGAGCACCGACGATCACCGCGGTGCCGATGCCGATCACGATGTCCTCCAGACGGACGAGCCCGGTGCGCCAGCCCTCCGGTTGGATGAGGTTGAAGAGCACGACGACCAGCACGGTGAACATCGACTGGCCGATCACGAAGTGAACGGCCGTCGGCGTATAGGCTGCGAGAAACGCGCAGATGGGGAGCGCGACCCACGGCGCCGGACGAGGACCGCCCAGCGCCGCCGATAACGCGCTCGCCACCGCAAACCCCGCCACGGTGCCGGCGAATGCCTGCCACGCCGTGTGACGCGTGTCCGCGGCACGCGACTTCAGCACGGACAGCGCCGCGAGCACGACCCAGAACCCATGCTCGAAGTTGCCGACCCGCGCGATCACCGCGGCCGCGGCCAGCGCGATCGCCGCGCGGATCCCCGCCTGGCACCACACCGAGGCGAGCCGGAGGTGGCTCAACAATTCGGTCGTCAGGCGCCGCACCGGCCTGTCGTGGGGGACCAGCGGAGACCCGTCGGGATCGCCGGACACCAGCGGCGCCCGCGCGGTGAGGGCCGCGTTGGCCGCCGCGGAGAGCGCGGCAAACGCCAGGATCCGCACGCGCGACGCGTAGTAGAGCCGCGATTCGCCGGCGCGTGCGGCGTTACGGCTGTCTGGTGTCGCGCCGAGGGAAGCCCTGAGCGCCTCCATGTGGTCGCGCCGCGCCTGCTCCAGCGCGGTGAGATCGACGGGCCGGCGTGGGTCCACGAGCGTCGCGGCCGCGTTGCGCAGCGCGGCCGCGGCCGCGGCCGCGAGCGCCCGGTCGTCCGGCGATGAGGTCTCGGGCGGCGCCGGCCCGGCTGCCAGTTCGTCCGCCGACTGCAGGACCCATCTGAGTTCTCTGACCAGATACGCAAACGCCTGGTCGTGGACCGTCGGGCCGGCGGGCCTGTAGGGCGCGGCCGCATAGAACCGCTCGAGGGCCGCCACCGCGGAGGCCGCGCGTGTCCGCCGCTCTCCGACGGCCGTCAGGTTTGCGCCGGAGTCGTACAGGACCGCGACGAGGCCGGCGACGGCCGTCCCGGCTGCCGCTGCGAGGCGCCGCAGCGCCTGCCGTTGACGGGCCGGCCACAGCGCCAGGGCCGCGATCATAGACACCGCGCCCGCAGCGCCCCAGCCGAGGAGTCGGGCGGGTAGGTCGGCGACCGTGGCCGGGGTGATTACGGCCAGGACGAACGCCAGAAGCGCGGCGAATCCCCCGGCCGCGACGTACCCGCCGAGCACACCCGCGAACACGACGACGAATCCCACGGCGGCCATCCCCGCAGCCGCGAGCCACGTCGCGCCGCTCAGCAGCGTGCCCGCCACGATGAGCAGCGCGCCGCATCCGGTCAGGGCGCCGTACGCAGCGGCGCGCGTGGCCGGAGGCCCGCCGAAGTCGGCAAAGACCAGCATCGAGAACGTTCCGAACGCGGCAAACGCCGCCATCTGCGGGCTGTGCCACGTCTCGAGGCCCAGTGCCAGCAGCAACGGCAAGGTGATCGCGACGCGCGCCGCCCGGCGCAGCGCGAGGCGTCCCGGGTCGTGCAGGCGCGCGGTCCGCGCGGCTCGCACGACCCCGGCGGCTACGGATCGGACGGCCGCCCTGGGCAGTTCGGATTCACCACTGGGTTGCATGTCACCACGCCAATGTCGGCCCTCTTGGGCCGGCGCCGGAGACGCCCGCGGCGTGCGCCGCTCGAGTTATCCGGCGGCTCTCGGTTCCGACCAGATGCGCCGCAGGTAGCGCTGCCAGTTCCCGTGCATGATCGCCGCCACGTCGGCGGGGCTGTACCCGCGGTCGGCCAGCAGGGCGCCGATGTTTTGAAGGTCGGCGATGGTGTCCAGGTCGTGCGCGAAGCCTTCACGTCCGACCCCGCCGTCGAGATCGCTGCCGATCCCCGCGTGCCGGCTCGAGCCGGCCATGTCGCAGATGTGATCGATGTGCGCCACGACGTCGGCGAGGCTCACGGTTTCGTTGGTGTCCCCGTCCCGCCAGCCGGGCCTGAGCTGCCAGCAGCCCGGCACGACCCCGATCACGCCATCGCGTTCGATGATGGCGCGGATTTGGGAATCGGCGAACTGCCGCTGGTGGGGATTCAACGCGCGGCAATTCGTGTGACTGGCGTGCACGGGGCCGTCGTACCGGGAGAGGGCCTGCCAAAACGCTTGATCGGAGCAGTGCGTAAGGTCGAGGGCGATGCCCATGCGCCGCATCTCGGAGAGCAGGGCGGGGCCGAGCTCCGTGAGGCCGACCTCGCAGCCCGTGCCGCCGGCGTAGCGTCCCGGTCCGAAGTGTGCCGGACCGAGCAGGCGAAGATCGCTCTCCCACCATTCCCGGAGCGCTGCGGGATCGAGGACGGCGTCGGCGCTCTCCATCGTGATCACGACGCCGAGGGGCGGCGGCGGGGTGTCCGCCTCACCGGGATGCTCGGCGTCCCACTTGGACCAGGCCGCCATGTGCGCGTCGAGCTGGGCCGCGTCGCGGATGATCCGAATGTGGCCCTGCCGCTCCAGTGCATGATAGTAGGCCAGTTGACCTTTCGCGATGCCGTAGGCCTGCGCCGGCGTCGCAAAGTCCAGGTGGGGCACGGGGTGTCCGGTCGACCGCGCGAGCACGGTGGCGAAGCAGAGCGCCACCCGTCCCCGGCGCATCTCCGGAAACCCCACCGTGCCCTGGGCGCCCCCCTTGCCGGGTCTCGCTTGCTCCAGCGCGCGCACGGTGTACGCGGACGCGAGCAGGTCGCGGTTACCCTGAAGCGCGTTCAGGGCCAGATCCAGGTGGCTATCGATGATGAGCATGTTTCCTCCGATCGGTTTACAAGGCAGCCGGTGCCGTGCGATAGTACATTAGGCTCGCGCGCGCGCAGACCTGTCTCGGTTCGGCTCGCGCGCGCACGGTGCCCGGTCCCGACGTGGAGGGAGCGGCGCCATGTCTTTCAGCATCTATGAGCGATTCGGCGTTCGCCCGATCATCAACGCCGCGGGGCCCCTCACGCGCCTCGGGGGAGCGCCGCTTGCGCCGGAGGTCGCCGCGGCGATGGCCGAGGCGGCGGGCACGTGTGCCCGCATTGACGAGCTGCAGGAAGCTGCGGGCCGCTATCTGGCCGAGGTGACCGGCGCCGAGGCCGGCTACGTGACCGCCGGGGCGGCCGCCGGCCTGACGCTCGCGGCCGCGGCCTGCATGGCCGGACTCGACGTGGCGGCGATGGACCGTCTCCCCGACGCGGCGGGCCTGCGGCACGAGATCATCGTTCAACGTCCGCACCTGACCGCGTACACTCACGCGCTGCGCGTCGCCGGCGCCCGCCTCATCGAGGTGGGGTACCTGGGATATCCCGGGCAGGGCGCGACGTGGCCTTGGCAGATCGAGTCGGCGATCACCCAGCGCACGGCCGCGATCGCGTACGCCGTGTGCGACGCGCCGGGCAGCGTGCCGCTGCCGGAGGTGGCCCGTGTCGCGCACCGTCACGGGCTTCCCGTGATCGTCGATGCCGCCGCGGCCCTGCCGCCCGCGGACAACCTGCGGCGGTTCGTCGCCCAAGGCGCCGACCTCGTCGCCTTCAGCGGCGGCAAGGCCATCGGCGGCCCCCAGGCGAGCGGCATCCTCGTGGGCCGGCGTGATCTCATCGAGTCCGTGGCGTTGCAGCATCAGGACATGGACGTGCACCCGGAGACGTGGCCGTGGCGGGACCGGTATCTCGCCACCGGGGTCCTGGCCGGGCCGCCGCATCACGGGATCGGCCGGGGCATGAAGGTGGGCCGGGAGGAGATCGTGGGGCTCCTCGTCGCGCTCCGGCGCTTTGTCGCGAGCGATCACCGGGCTGCGGGCGAACGGCAGCGCGCGCAGTTGGAGACGATTCTGGATGCGCTGGGCGACACGCCCGGGGTGCGCGCCGGCTTCGCTCCGCACGCGGACGATCATCGCGGCTATCCGGTTCTTGTCGTCCGCCTCGATGAGGCGGTGCTGGGGCGGCCGGCGGAGACGATCGTGAGCGAGTTGCTGGAGGGTGAGCCGGCCATCGGCGTCTCGCAGCAGTTCCTCCGGGAGCGGGCGATCGGCGTGGTCGCCTCGACGCTGCACCCCGGCGAGGAAGCCGTCGTCGCGCGGCGGCTGCGCGAGGTGCTGCGGCCGCGCACCGCGCCCCCGTAGAGCGGACCCGTGATGTCCACGTCCCTACGCGTTGTGCGCCTACACGCTGTCAAATGTACCCTGATCCAGTCCGCGGACGAGACGCCGCCCGCCGTCTGAGGCCGGCCAGGGCAGGGAGACAGGCGTTCGCGGGGAAGTGCCGGGAAGCGTCCGACTGTGGGGGAGGTGAAGCGGGTGACGCATCGACGTGACGTGCCGCGAATCCTGAGCGGTGTCCTGATCGCCGCGGTGATCGCGATGGTTCCGTGGGCGTACGGACCGGCGCCCGCCGCCGCCGCGTGCCCCGTGGCCGCGCCGCCGGGGCTCGTGAATGGCGGGGCCCTGACCTTCGGCGTGACGTTCGGCGGGCCGCCCGGGGCGTTTTTGCAGAACGGCACGCCGACCGGGATGGAGGTGGAACTGGCGCAGGCGGTCGCGGCGCAGATGTGCCTGCGCGTGCGATTCGTCAACCTGGCGTTCGCCGGCCTCTTCCCCGCGCTGAACGCCCGCAAGTTCGACGTCGCCATGGCCGGCATCGGCATCACGCCCGAACGGGAGCAGAGCTACGATTTCGTCCCCTACTTCCTCGGGGGCATCCGTTTTGTCGTGCGCAAGGGCAGCGGCCTCTATTTCCAGACCGAGATCGGACTGTGCGGGCACTCGGTGGCCACGCTTGCCGGTTCCGTGGAGGCGCACGACCTCGACAAGTACAAGGACCAGTGCCCGGCGGGCTCTCCGATGGACATCCGCATCTACCCCAGCAACAACGAGGCGCTCGAACAGCTCCGGAAGAACACGGTGCAGGTCGTGTTCATCGACTGGAACCTCGCGGCGTACGACGTCCAAAACAATCCCGATGTGTACGCGCTCGGCAGCCCCGTGCTGACGGGCGAGGCGCCGGGCCAGCCGCGCCACCGGCAGGGCTGGATGTTGCGGAAGGGCGACGACGCGCTCAAGGCCGCGCTGACCCAGGCGCTGGCGAACATCGAGCAGAACGGCACGTACACAAGGATTCTGGCGAAGTGGCGCCTCGAGGAGGGAGACATCCGCAGGGCGCAGTGACACGCGTTCGCGGCCGGCGCCGCCCGGCGGGGTTCGCGAGGGGGCGTCCGCGGCGTAGCGGTCTCGTCCCGGCGTGACGTTCGACTTTCCGTACTTCTGGCACCTGCTCTTCTCGACGGCGTTCCTCGCCCCGGCGTGGACGACCTTTTGGGTGACCGTCGCGGCGATGGCGATCGGACTCGCGCTCGGCCTGTTCGGCGCGCTCGGCGCGATGTCGCGGCACTCCTCCCTGCGGTGGATCGTGGCCGGCTACCTGTGGCTCGTGCGAGGCACGCCCGTCCTCGTGCAGATCGTCTTCTGGTACGACGCGGTCGCGGAGCTGACCAACAACATCATCAACCTGCCGGCGCTCATTGCCGGCGTCGTCGCGCTCGGCATCAACGAGGGCGCGTACATGACCGAGATCGTACGGGCGGGGTTGCTGTCCGTCGACCCGGGGCAGCGAGAGGCGGCGCGGTCGCTCGGCATGACGAACGCGCTGACGATGCGGCGGATCGTCATTCCCCAGGCCGTGCGGATCATCATCCCGCCGACGGGCAACCAGTTCATCGGGATGCTGAAGACGACGTCGCTGCTCTTTACGATCGCCGTGCCGGAGATCTTCGCTCAGGGCACCAATATCTACACGGTGAACTTCCGGTACTTCGAGGTGCTGTGCGTGGTCAGCATCTGGTATCTTGCGCTGACGACGGTGCTCACGCTGGCCCAGCGCCGGCTGGAACGCCGGGTGGGACTCGAGCGGGCGCGCCTCGGCGGGGCAGGGCAGGGGCTGCTGTCGCGGCTGTTCGGGGCGGGCGCCGCCCGGGAGGCGCGCTGACGGCGCCGCTGGTCGAGATCCGCGGCGTGCACAAGCGCTTCGGCTCGCTCGAAGTGCTGAAGGGCATCACGATGGACGTCGCCGCCGGCGAAGTCGTCTGCCTGCTCGGGCCGAGCGGCGGCGGCAAGACGACCCTGCTGCGCTGCATCAATCATCTGGAGACGATCGACGCCGGGACGATCCGCGTCGACGGCGAGATGGTCGGCTACCGTCTGCTGCCGGGCGGGCGGCTCCGGGAGGAGTCCGACCGCGTCGTCTCGGCCCGGAGGGCGCGGATCGGCATGGTGTTCCAGCGGTTCAACCTGTTCGCGCATCTCACCGCGCTGGAGAACGTCTGCGAGGCGCCGGTGCACGTGCGGCGCGTGCCGCGGGCGGCGGCCCGCGAGCTCGGGATGGCCCTCCTCGCCCGCGTAGGGCTCGCCGACAAGGCGCACGTGCACCCGCATCATCTGTCGGGAGGCCAGCAGCAGCGCGTGGCCATCGCGCGCGCGCTCGCGATGGACCCCAAGCTGATGCTCTTCGACGAGCCGACCTCCGCGCTCGATCCGGAGCTGGTCGGCGAGGTGCTCGAGACGATGCGTGGCCTCGCCGAGGGCGGCATGACCATGATCGTCGTCACGCACGAGATGGGATTTGCGCGCGAGGCGGCCGACCGCGTCGTGATGCTGGACGGCGGCGTGATCGTCGAGGAGGCGCCGCCCGCGGAGTTCTTCGCCGCGCCGCGGCATGAGCGGACGCGTTCGTTTCTGGGGAAGGTGTTGTAGGCTGTCGGGTGCGCGAGGCTACGCGGCCCGCGCGCGGCCCGCACGGCGCGACGGTTCGGCCGGGCAGGCGAGATTTTCGTGCGCGTCAAAGTGCGGGACGTGAGGATCACGGGCGCGCGCGTCTTCATCGTCGACATCGGCGGCCGGCACCCGGTGCTGGTCGAGCTCCAGACCGATGCCGGGGTGACCGGCGTCGGCGAAGCGGGGCTGGCCTACGGGACCGGCGTCACGGCCGCGGCGGGCATGGTCAAGGACCTCGTCGAGGGGTTCATGCTCGGCGCCGACCCCTTCCGCATCGAGGCGCTGTGGGCCGAGATGTACGCGCACACTTTTTGGGCCAAGGGCGGCGGCCCGATCGTGTTTGCCGGCATCAGCGCGCTCGAGCAGGCGCTGTGGGACATCAAGGGCAAGCACCTGGGCGCGCCGGTCTATGAGCTCCTCGGCGGGCGGGTGCACGACGAGATCCGCGCCTACGCGAACGGCTGGTCGTTCCGCTGCGTGACGCCGGACGACTTCGCCCGCGAGGCCGGGCGCGTCGTCGACGGCGGCTACACCGCGCTGAAGCTCTACCCGCTCGCCACGGCCGAGCTCGACGCGCACGGGCACATCCGGCACGTCTCGCACCGGTCCGTCGACCGCGCGGCCGAGCGCCGGGCCGTTGACCGGGTCCGCGCCGTCAGGGAAGCCGTCGGACCGGACGTGGACGTGATGGTCGACATGAGCGCGGAACTGACGACGGACGCGATCATCCGCATCGGCCGGCAGCTCGAGCGCTTCGACATCCTCTTCTTCGAGGAGCCGGTCGATCCGTTCGACGTCGACGCGCTGAAGAAAGTATCGGAGCACGTGCATTTGCCCATCGCGGTCGGCGAGCGGCTCTACACGCGTTACGCGTTCCGGCGGGTGCTCGAGTTTCACGCCGCGGACATCCTGCAGCCGGACGTCGCCAACACCGGCGGGATCATGGAGACGAAGAAGATCGCGGCGATGGCCGAGGCCTACAACGCGCGCGTCGCCCCGCATAACTGCGCGAGCCCGGTGTCCACCGCGGCCGCGGTCCAGGTCGGCGCGTGCACTCCCAACCTGCTGATCCAAGAGCTCTACCCGTACCGGACTCCCGAGCACTTCGAGATCGTGGACCGCGCGCCGGAACTGGAGGTTCGGGGCGGCCGGATTCCGGTCTCGCCGCGGCCCGGCCTCGGCGTGGCGCTGGTGGAAGCCAAGGTCAAGCCCTTTGTGTGGGCGGTGTGTCGCTGAGCGAGGGCTTCCCTCGGCACGGAGACGACCGGAGTTCGGCAAGTGCCCTCCATCGCTCAGGCCGCGGCGACGCCACGACATTCGACCGACACTCGACGAGTCTTGAGCGGCGCGTACGTGGGCACGATACGATGGACATCCAGGCCAGGAACCCGATGGACCCACTCAGGGGGGCGGCGTGCCTCGACGGCACTACGGTTCTCGCTCGGCTCGTCCAGCGCAGTCCCATGGCACGGAAGCGGGCCGGCAGGACGCCGTCGCCCACGCCGGCAGCCTTGCCGACGCCATCGTGGGGCTCTACCGGGCTTCCGTGGACGGCGAGGTCCTGGACGCGAATGCGACATGTCTCGATCTGCTCGGCTACCCCGGTCTCGACACCCTCCGAAAGGTGGACGTCCGGGAGGTGTTCGCCGACCCCACCGCGGGACAATCGCTGCTCGAGGCACTCGCACGCGACGGCGTTGCCGCCGATGTCGAGTGCGCGGTTCGCCGGTACGGCGGAGACGTCGTGTGGGTGCGATTGACCGCGCGCCTCGTCCGGTCGCCGGACGGCGCGGCGCCGTATGTCGAAGGGGCGCTCGTCGATATCACGGACCGTGTCCGGGCGGAGGAACAAGCGCGCTGGCGCGCGGCCCGGTTCGAGACGCTCAACGCGATCACCTCGTCGGCGGTCGCAGCCACGAATATCGAGTCGTTGTTCGAGTTCACGATCGACAGTGCGCTCAAGACACTCCGGGCCGATGCCGGCCACATGTGGACCCTGACCACGTCGGTCCTGCGCGGCATGTCGCGCGAGGTCGGCACATCGTTGCGGGCGGCGAGGCTGGCCACGGGCGCGGATCCGTATGGCGCACGCGCCGTCAACGATTGGGCCGCGCACCCGCCGGCCGGCTCCGAACAGCTGGCCGCGGCGGTGGCCGCGGGCGGGTTTTGCGCCTCGATGCGCGCCCCGATCCTGGCCGGGGATCGACCGGTCGGCGGCGTGGTCGTCCTGTCGGTCAGGCCCAGAGCGTGGGCGCCCGACGAACTGCAGCTGATCGAAGCGATCGGCAGGCAGATCGGCGCGGCGGTGCACAGGTTGCAGCAGGCCGAGGTGACGCGGCGCACGGCCGAACTCGAGGCGTTCTGCGATCTCGGCCGGCGGTTGCGGGAGGCGCGCGGCGAACAGGACATGTATCCGATCGTCGTGGAGCACGCGCGGGAGCTGGTCAACGCCGATCAAGGCGCGCTCGCCTTCGCATCGCCGGAGAAGGAGACCTTCACGGTCGCCTACACGGCCGGCATCGAGAAGGAGAGGCCGGGCTGGGTGTTCGGGGCCCAACCCGTCCACTCCGGCCTCGTGCTGCGCACGGGGACCACGTTTGTCACGCCCAACTTCAGCGCGGAAGTCGCCTCGCCGTGGCCCGAGGGGACGCCCTACCATCTCGCCGGTCCCCTCGTCATCGTGCCGGTTCGCTCAGAGGAGCAGGTGATCGGCACGCTCCGGATGGCGCGGTGGAATCGTCCGGGCGTGCTCCCCTTCACAGATGCCGAGGTGCGTCTCGTGGAAGGGTGCGCCGAGATCGCGGGGACCGCGATTCGCCGCGCCCGTTTGCACAGCGATCTTGAGCGCGCCTATCTGGACATGGTCCTGACGCTGGCCAGGACCGTCGACGCCCGGGACCGCTACACGAGCAATCACAGCGAGGTGATCGCGAGTCGAGCCGTGCGGCTGGCGCGGGCGCTGGGCTGCGCCGACGAGGAGGTGCGGGACATCGAGTGGGCGGCGCGCCTGCACGATATCGGCAAGCTCAGCGTGCCCGACGACATCCTGCAGAAGCCCGGACCGTTGAGCCCGTCCGACTGGGAGATCATGCGGCAGCATCCCGTTGTCGGGTCCGAGATTCTGCGGCCGGTGGAGCGCATGGCGCACGTGGCCCGTCTCGTCCGCGCACATCAAGAGCGCTGGGACGGCACCGGGTATCCGGACGGGCTGCGGGGCGACGGCATCCCGCTGGGCGCGCGCATACTGGCCGTCGTGGACGCGTACAGCGCCATCCTCGACGATCGAGCGTATGCACGCGCGCGCACCCCCGGCGAGGCCCTGGAAGAACTCCGGCGGTGCGCCGGGGCGCAGTTCGATCCCGCCATCGTCGACGCATTCTGTCACATGCTCGCCTGCGACGACCCCGGGAGGGCGCAGGTGGATGCCGGTACGCCCGGCGCGGGCGCGGCGGCGCCGGTTCCGGCGCCCCGTGCTGCGCCGTCGGCCGCCACGGCACCGCGCGTCAAGCAGGCGCTCCCCGCGCTGACGGATTTGGCCAAGCGCCTGTTGCGGCCTCTCGACCTGCCCACGGTGCTGGACGAGATCCTGCGCCAGATCCAGGAGGTCTTTGGCTACTCGCTGTGCGGCGTCTTTTTCATCGACGAAGAGACACAGGAGCTCTACGTGATGGCCCAGCGCGGGTTCGCTGCGGGCGTCGCCCAGTGGCGATTCCCGATCGGCGAGCGCGGCATCGTCGGCTGGGTCGCCCGGCACAAACGCGCCTACTACGCCCCGGACGTGGTCCTGGATCCATACTATGTGGCCGCGTTTCCCGACACCCGGTCCGACGCCGCCTTCCCGCTGATCGTCGACGACCGGATCATCGGCGTGCTGAACGTGGAAAGTCCGGCGGTCGACGCCTTCCCCAAGGAGAACCGCGAGGTGCTGGAGGCCTTCGCCATCCTGGCCGGGCTGGCGATTCTGCGAGCGCAGCGTGACGACGATCTCACGCGCCTCGCGCTCACGGACGGGCTCACCGGCCTGGCGAACCGCCGGGCGCTGTGGGAGGCGCTGGAGCGGGAGATCGCGCGCGGCCAGCGCGAGAGTCGTCCCGTGTCCGTGCTCGTGATCGAGGTCGATCGCTTCAAATATTGCAACGATGTGCTGGGCCACCTCGAGGGCGATCGAGTTCTTCGAGCCATCGCGGACTCGCTCCGGGCAAACAGCCGCGCCATGGATATGGTGGCCCGGTTTGGGGGCGACGAGTTCGTCATCCTCTTGGCGGACACGGACGCCGGGACGGCGTGCCAGATTGCGGAGCGGGCGCGCGCCCGGATCGCGGAGCTCATGTTCGCGCGGCCCGCGCAGATCACGGTCAGCATCGGGCTCGCCACGACCCCACAGGACGGCATGACGGGAGAGGCCCTCATCGAGGCCGCGGATCAACGGATGTACGAGGCGAAGCGCGCCGGGGGAAACTGCGTGCGCGTCGCGTAGCGTGGCGCGTCATCCGCCACTGGTCCTCACTCCCAGGGGACCGCCGCCGGAATTCACCTCTTCTTCACAACATGTCCACCGCGGTTTCATGGCAGGCCGGTAAAGTAGCCCTCGGAGACAGCGATCTCCGGTCCCAGCACCACTCGGAGGCGACATCATGCAGACTCAACCGGTTGGCGGCATCTCGGTACTCCCGGAGCCCCCGTGGCGCGCGTGTAGTACCGAGGTTGCGGACTTGACGCTCAGTGCCTCGGTCGCGCAGCACGGGCTGCTGAACGTGGTGCAGCGCTTGGTCACCTATGCGCTCGCGAGCGCCGCGTTGCAAGAGGACGCGTCGTCCCGCAACGCGTGGTTGTCGGCAGCCGCCGCGCTCACACGCTGCGCCGACTCGCTTCCCGTGTCCGTTGGCTAACATACCCGCGGCAAGCTGACAAGGGCGCCCAAGCCATGCGTAGACCCGCCCCTCGGGAGGGGTGGGGCCGGACCGCGACCTCGGCGAGCGATCGCCCGCGGCGTGCCGGCTCGGGTTGGCGCGGACCGGGAACGCGAACGGGGGACCCCGAAGAAGAGGGAGCCGCCGCGGCCTCGTGGCTCCGACCACCGGGAATCGCCGGCCGATCGCAGTATCCCGGGTCCCGCCGCGGGCATGAGCGGCGGGGCCGCCGAGGAGGGCGCATGGACGCGTTGGTGGCGCACGTGAATCGCGAGATGCCGAAAACGCTCGAAGACTTGCGTGGATTGGTGCGGATTCCGTCGGTGGCGGCGCAGCGTCGCGGGATCGCCGAGTGCGTCCGAGCCGTGACGGGCCTGCTGGGCGGTGCGGGCGGGCGCGTCACCACGATCGAGCAGGATGGCGCCAGCCCCGTGGTGGTCGCCGAGTTCGAGGGGCGTTCGCCGCGCACGCTGCTCTTCTACAACCACTACGACGTCCAGCCGGCGGAGCCGCTGGAGGAGCGGACCGCCGAGCCGTTCGACCTGACGCAGCGGGACGGGCTCCTGATCGGCCGGGGCGTCGCGGACAACAAGGGCGACCTCGTCAGCCGGGTCGCGGCGCTGCGGGCGTTGCAGGCCGCCGGCGGGTTGCCGTGCCGGATCAAGTTCGTCGTGGAAGGCGAGGAGGAGATCGGCAGCGTGCACTTCGGCGCGGCGACGCGGGCCCACGCGGACCTCCTGCGCGCGGACGCGTGCATCTGGGAGTATGGCGAGCGGGACCATCAGGAGCGGATGCACCTCGTGCTGGGCATGAAGGGCATCTGCTACCTGCAGCTCGAGGCGACAACGGCACGCGTCGATCTGCACTCGTCCTTCGGCGCGCTGGTCGAGGGCGCCGCGCTCCGCCTGATTTGGGCGCTGGCCACCTTCAAGGAGCAGAACGGGCGGATCAGGATCCCCGGACACTACGACCGGGTCCGGCCCGCGACCGCGGCGGAAGAAGCGGCCGTCCGGCAGATTCCTCCCGACGTCGTTGAAGGGCTGCAACGCCAGGCCGGCGTGGAGACGCTGATCGGCGGCGTGCGCGGGCCCGACGCGGTGCGCCAGCTCTTGCTGACGCCGACGTGCACGGTGTGCGGTGTGTGGGGCGGCTACACGCTCGAGGGCTCGAAAACCGTGCTGCCGAAGGTTGCGCGCGCCAAGGTAGACTTTCGCCTCGTGCCCGATCAGGATCCGCACGAGGTCGCCCGCAACGTCCGGGGGCACCTCGACGCCCAGGGCTTCCACGACGTCGCGCTGACGGTCTTGGGGGCGGAGTTTCCGTACCGCACGGACCCCGCCGATCCGTTCGTCGGGGTCGTGCGCCGCGCGATCGAGGACACGACGACGCGGCCGGTGCTCATCTATCCGACGTCGGCCGGCACGGGCCCCATGCACGACATCGGGCCGGTGCTCGGCGTGCCGATGGTGAGCGTCGGTGCCGGGTACTGGAACGCGCGCGCCCACGCGCCGGACGAAAACGTTCGGATGGCGGACTATCGCGAGACGATCCTCCTGATCGCAGATGTGGTGCGGCGCTTCGCGGAGGCGGCATAGCCGGCCCGCCGGGCAGGTCGCCGGGAGACACCCATCGAACTCGACGAGGTCCATGCGGGCATGCGCGGCGAATGTTGGACGGCGGCGCCGCGCACGTGCGCGGAGTGCGCGATCCACAATTCCGAGACCACGGAGCGTGCCTCGATGAGGAGCCGACCGTTCGTTGCACTGGTGGTTGCGGGTATCTCTTTGCTACTCATAGGCAGCCTGGCGAGCCCCGTCCCTTCGCAGGCGGCGACGGCCGCGCAGATCGACGCGAACGTCGATGCGGCCTTGGCTCGATTCAACGAGCAGGTCAAAGGAGGCGCCAAGCTTCTCGCACGATCCCGAGGCGTGCTCGTGCTCCCGGGTGTTGTCAAAGCCGCGTTCGTGTTCGGCGGGCAGTACGGTGAGGGCGCGCTGCGGGTCGGCGGTCACACCTACGGCTACTACAGCATCGCGGGCGGCTCGTGGGGCGCGTCGATCGGCATCCAAAAGAAGGACGTGATCATTGTGTTCGAGGACCAGGCGGCGTTGCGAAGCTTCGAGCAGTCGTCCGGGTGGCAGGTGGGGGTCAACGGCGCGATTACCGTGATCAACGTCGGCGCCGGCGCCGACGTGAGCACGATGCAGATCAACCAGCCGATCGTCGCGTTTGTGGTGGGTCAGAAGGGATTGATGTTCGACGTCTCGCTCCAGGGCGCGAAGATCACGAGACTCAAGAAGTAGGGTCTTGGGCGCGGCCGTCGCGTCTCGGGGCGATCGGCCTTTGGTCCGGTAGGTCCTCGATCAGATAGCAAACCGCTGGTGTGGCGCGACGCCGCGCGGCGGCCACGGCCCGTGGTGTGACCAGATCGTGTTCCGGGAGCGAGGGGATGCCCACGACCATTACCGACGTGGTGGCCCGCGACATCCGGTTTCCGACGTCCCGGGCGCGCGATGGGTCGGACGCGATGAACCCGGACCCCGACTACTCGGCCGCCTATGTCGTTCTCCGCACGGATCACCCCGCGGGGCTCGAGGGCCATGGGCTGACGTTCACGATCGGCCGCGGAAACGAGATCTGCGTCGCGGCGATCCGCGCCTTGGCGCCGCTCGTGCGCGGGCGGACGCTGGAGTCGATCGCCGGCGACATGGGCGCGTTCTGGCGGACGGTTGCCGGCGACAGCCAGTTCCGGTGGATCGGCCCGGAGAAGGGCGCCGTGCACCTCGCGACCGCGGCCCTCGTGAACGCCGTCTGGGATCTCTACGCGAAAGCCGCGGGCAAGCCGCTCTGGAAGCTGCTCGTCGATCTGCCGGCCGACGCGCTCGTGAGCGCCATCGACTTTCGCTATCTGACCGACGCCCTGACGCCGGAGGAAGCCCTCGACATGCTCCGGCGCCGCGTGCCGGCGCGCGCGGACCGGGAGGCGGAGATCCGCCGGCACGGCTTCCCGGCGTACACGACGTCCGCCGGCTGGCTCGGATACCCCGACGACAAGGTGCGGCGGTTGTGCCGCGAGGCGGTGGCCGAGGGGTGGACGCACTTCAAGATGAAGGTCGGGGTCGACGCCGGCGCCGACGAGCGCCGCGCGGCGTTGATCCGCGAGGAGATCGGGCCTGACCGGGCGCTGATGATGGACGCCAACCAGTGCTGGGACGTGGGGACGGCGATCGACCGCGTGCACGCGCTCGCCCGCTTCGAGCCGCGGTGGATCGAGGAGCCCACAAGCCCGGACGACATCCTCGGCCACGCGGCGATCGCGCGCGCGGTCGCGCCCGTCGCGGTGGCGACGGGCGAGCACGTGCACAATCGGGTGATGTTCAAGCAGTTGTGTCAGGCCAACGCCGTCGGCGTGTGCCAGCCCGACGTGGCGCGCCTCGGCGGCGTCAACGAGATGCTGGCCGTGCTGCTGCTCGCCGCGAAGTTCGGCGTTCCCGTGTGCCCGCACGCGGGCGGCGTCGGACTCTGCGAGTACGAGCAGCACCTGTCGATCTTCGACTATATCGCGGTCTCGGCGTCCCTGGAAGGCCGCGTCCTCGAGTACGTCGCCCACCTCCACGAGCACTTCCTCGATCCGGTCGTTATCCACGCGGGGCGGTACGCCGCACCGCAACGCCCCGGGTTCAGCGTCACGATGCGCCCGGAGTCGCTCGCCGCGTACGAGTTTCCTACTGGGGATTTCTGGCGCGCGCAGAGTGCGGACGGCACGCCGGCGGCGCGAGCGACCTTCCGCCAATGACGGTGCCGTGGCCGGGACCCGGCGCCGCGCCGCGCCGCCAGGACGGGGGCGTCATCGAAATCACGGCGGACGAGTCCGGAGCGCCGCGCAACGGAGCCGTGCGCGCGGCATAGTTCGCCGCGGGGAGCTCCCGGCTCGAGATCCAGTTCGGGCCGCGACACGCGACCGTTGTGTGTTTGATCGCCAATGCATCGGTCGTTACATTCCCATGATGGGATGTCCATAGGAGCCAGGATGGTGACGCATCGCGTCGCAGACGCGCCATGGACGACCACGGGACCGGCCGGACAATCCACGTTGCTCGAAGTCCGTCACGTCACCCGCTCATTCGGCCGCCGCCAGGTACTCAGGGGGGTGAGCTTTGCGGCGCGGCCGGGCGAGATGATCGGTGTCGTCGGCGAAAACGGGGCGGGCAAGTCGACCCTGCTGAAGATCGTGGCCGGCCTGCTACCCGCCGCGAGCGGCTCGGTGTCGGTGCGGGGTCGCCTCGGCTACTGTCCGCAGGAGCCGCAGGTCCATCCCGGACTGACGGTGCTCCAGAACCTGGAGTGGTTCCGGGCGGCGTACCGCTTGTCCGACCCTCACGCCGGCGACGCCTTGGTCGAGCATCTCGGGTTCGCCGCCGACCGCCATGCCCTCGTGGAAACGCTGAGCGGCGGAACGCGACAGAAATTGAACCTCACGATCGCCTTGATGCACAACCCGGATGTCATTTTGCTGGACGAGCCCTACCAGGGATTCGACTGGGAGACGTATCTCCGATTCTGGGAGATCGCGGAGCGCGTCCGCGGGAACGGGTGCGCCGTGGTCGTCATCTCCCACCTCTTCTTCGAGCGCGGCCGCTTCGACCGGGTGCTCAGCCTGCGCAACGGCGCGCTGCTCGGGGGCGCCGGCTCGTGATCGCCCAGTACGCAACGGCGCTCCGTCTCAGCCTGGTCGAGCAGCGGCACAATCGATTCGCGATGCTGCTCCTTGGTGTCTACCTCCCCGCCTGGTACGCCATCATCTACTCGTTGTCCGGCAGCGGCTCGGTCGGATTCAAACTCCGGGCCCTCGACGTGTTCGTCGCCGTGGGGCAGCAGCGGTTGAGCTTGAACACCGGCATGCTGAATGCGACGACGCTGATCATGGGGTTTGTGGCGCTGCGCGCCGTCCGCGCATCGGCGCCCGTGGACCGGCGGCTCGTGCTGTGCGGGCATTCGCGCGCCATGCTGGTGATCGGCCGTCTCACCGCGCTCGCGCTCGCGGCCATGGTCGTGGCCGCGTACGCGGTCGTTCTCCTCCACGGCTTCATGCCGCTGCGGCACCCCGCGGCCGCGTGGGCCGGCGTCTTCGGCGCGGTCCTGACGTATGCGTCCATCGGTGTCTTGGTGGGCGTCCTCACGCGAGGCGATCTCGAAGGATTCTTTTTGATCATCATGCTGAGCCTGGTCGATACCTTCTTGCAGAATCCCATCGGCAGTCCGGCCGCGAACGCGCGGATCGTCGAGTACTTTCCGACGTTTTACCCGATGCAGATGACGGTCGCCGCGACGTTCACCGACCGGATTTCGTGGTGGCAGGCGTGGATCAGCCTCGCGTGGGCGGCGGGAGTCGGCATCTTCGGGATCGCCGGGTTCGCTGAGCGGACCCGTACGGCACGGCGGCGGTCGGGGTAAGCGCTCCGCTCGGGCCGTGCCCCACCCGGGCCCCCGACCACGGACGACCGCTTCGCTGCGGTGGCCCGCGGCGGCCCGAGGCGGGGTCGCAGGCTGGGGTCACGGCTGGCGGGCGACGATGTGGAGCGTGACCGTGACCGGATCGCGAGCGCGGAAGATGAACATGCTCGGGTAGGGTATGCCGTAGTCCGCCATCTTGATCGCCGTCGTGACGTCCGCCCGGTATTCGCGGGCCAGCGCGAGGACCGTGGCCGAAAACCGCTCGTCCCGAGAGACGTCGCGGATCGTCAGCCGTCCCTGGACGTCCGTCGGAAACGGTCGAACGGCGAGGCCCGGCCGGGCCGATGCCGTCCCGGTAAAGATGATCGACCGATACTGGTCCGTTCGCAGGTAGGTCGCTCGCATCGCGGCGTCCCGGATTCCGACGCCGGTCTCGAGCGTGCCGGCGTCGATGGCCGCCTCCACCTGCGCGGCATAGAGGTCGTCACGCGCGACGACGATGACCCGTCCGGTCACGCGCGTCGTCTTTCCGGAAAAGCCGCCCCGGTTGTCCGGGACAAAAAAAGCCGCCGACGACTCGCCGGGAACGATCTGGAACATCCCCGTAGGGAGCAAGCCGGGCACCGCGACACCGGCGACCGGGGCGGCCGGCACCGTGACCAAGACGGCCAACAGCATCGCGATACGCACACTAGACTCCTCCGCGGCCCGATCTGGCACGATCGTAGGAGGGCTCCGTATCGGCCCGGTCACGTACGCATCGGAGTGGCTCCCGAGCGACGGCGGCGCGCCGGGAGCGCCGCCATACCCTGCCGTGCGAGGGGCGGGCGCCGGCGCTCCCCGGCAGCCACCGTGCTCAGTCCTACCCGCGCGACAGCTGGACGATCTGGATCAGGTTCCCGCAGGTGTCGGCCAACATGGCAATGGTCGAGCCCGGCACCTTGGTCGGCGGCATGGTGAACTGGGCGCCGCGCGCCTTGATGCGCTCGTAGTCGGCCGTCACGTCGTCGGTGTAAAACATCGCCGCGGGCTGGCCCTGCTGGAATCGGGCCTGTTGGTAGGCCTTGGCCGCTGGGTTGTCGTTGAGCGCCAGTTGCAGTTCCGCGCCGTCTGGCTCCTCCGCCGAGGCCACGGTGAGCCAGCGGAACGGACCTTGAGTGACATCGGCCTTCTTGGTAAAGCCCAGCACCTCGGTGTAGAAGCGCAGAGCCTTTTCCTGGTCGTCCACGTACACGCTGGTCAGCTTGATCTTCATCGATGTTCCCTCCGGATGGTGACGTTCGCGGCGCGTGCCGCGTCATCCCTTGTGACGGAGCGCGACGGGAGAACGTGACCGGCGGGCGCCGGCGAGTGGGCGCATGGCGTCACGAGATTCGCAACACAGGGCGTGCCGCGCTCGTCACGGTCAACGTGTACGCGCCGCCGGCATACTGACGCCTCGCGCGTCCGCCGGAGGACTCGCGCTGCGGCGCAGCGAACGCGTGAGGCGTGCGTGCGCATCCCCAGGTAGTGACGGATCATGTGCTCGTCGCCGTTCGTGATCTGACGGACGCCGCCCGGCGATTCGAGACCGCGTACGGGCTCCGGGCGCTCGAGGGTGGTCGTCACCCGGGCGTCGGGACGGCCAACATGATCGTCCCCCTCGGCTCCGCGTACCTCGAGCTGATCGCGGTCGTCGATCCGGAACAAGCACGGCAGGCGCCCACGGGGCGGCGGATCATGCGCGCCGTGGAGGAAGGCCGCACCTTCGCGACCTGGGCGGTCCGCACCGACGACCTCGACGGCCTGCGGGAGCATCTCGCCGCCGCGGGACTCGACCTCCCGCCGCCGCTCGCCGGCGCGCGCGAGCGTCCCGACGGTGTCACGCTGCGATGGCGCGCGCAGCTGCTCGGCTCTCCGGAGACGCCGGGCATCCTGCCGTTCGTCATCGAGTGGCGCGTGCCGCCGGACGAGCACCCGGGCGCCGCGCCGGTGCGGCATGCCTCGGGCGCGCGCGCCATCCGCGCGGTCCGGCTCGGGGATCCCGATCCGGCGCCGGCGGCGGCGCGGCTCCGCGCGCTCCTCGGCGATCTCCCGGTGGCCGTGGAGCGCGCGGCGGCGAGCGGCGTGGAGGCGGTGGAGGTCGAGACCACCCAGGGGGTCGTGACGATCGCGTGAAGTTTGCCTTGACGCTGCCGAACCGCGGTGTGTTGTTCGGCGTCACCACGCCGGGAAAGATGCTCGAGATGGCCGAGACGGCCGACCGGTCGGGGCTCTTTCACGATGTGTGGGTCGGCGACAGTCTGCTGGGCAAGCCGCGGATGGAGTCGCTGACGCTGCTGGCCGGCATCGCCGCGCGCACGCAACGGGTACGCATCGCCCCCGCGTGCATGGCCAGTTTTCCGCTGCGCGATCCCGTGCTGCTCGCGTACCAGTGGGCGAGCCTGGACCTCCTCGCGGGCGGCCGGACGCTGCTCATCGCCTGCACGGGGATCGTCCCGCAAGTTGGGGGCGCGCTGGAGGCCGCGCACTACGGCCTCGACAACAAGGCGCGGGTCGAGCGGATGGTGGAATGGATCACGATCCTCAAGCGGCTGTGGACGGAGGACGACGTGACGTTCACGGGGCGGCACTATCGTCTCGAGGGACTCACGATCGAGCCCAAGCCCGCGGCCAAGCCGCGCCCGCCGATTTGGATCGCCAACAACGCCACCGGGTCGCGTGACCGGATCGAGCGCACGCACCGCCGCGTCGCCCGCCACGCCGACGGCTGGCAGACGTCCCTATCCGACCTGGATGATGTCGCCTGGCGGTTGGCCGACGTCCGTGAGAAGGCGCGCGAGCAGGGGCGGAACCCCGATGCGCTGGAGACGAGTCTCTACCACAACATCAACGTCAACGACGACCGGGATGCCGCGCTGGCGGAATCGAAGCGGTTCCTCGAGGCCTACTACATGGTGGATTTCCCCATGGACCGGGTGGAGAGCTGGACGGCCGCAGGCTCGCCGGCGGAGTGCATCGACCACCTCAACGCGTACGCCCGCATGGGCGTCCATACGATCGGGCTGCGCTGCACAGCCTGGGACCAGATTGGCCAGCTGCGCCGGGTCATCGACGAGGTCTTGCCGGGCGTCGCGTCCTAACCACTGGCGCGCGGCGAGATCCTTGACTACAATGTGGCCGTCGTCACGCCCGGCGTCCCGGGCCGTCGCGGGAGGCGTCACAGACCGCTCGGCGCCCGGCATGGAGAGCGGCACGGAGGTGTGGTGATGCGCGCGCTGCACCGTCGAATCGCGGCAGTCTTGGCGTGGGTTCTGCTCGCCGGCGGCGTCGGATGGGGCGCGGCGCCGGCGCATGCGTCGCCGGCCATCGTGACCCAGGTGACGGTCAGCGAGGCGGGGCAGGGCGTCCGCGTCGCCGTTGTGGCGTCGGCGCCGGTGCAATATCAGCTGCGCGACGTCCGGCCGACCTGGATCGTGCTGGATGTGTCGCCCGCGCAGCTTGCGATGCGGCCCGGCCCGGTGCCGGTCGCGGGCCACGCGGTGACGCGGGTTCGCGTCGGGCAGTTTCAGGCCGGCGTCGTCCGAGTCGTGGTGGAGATGGTTCGGGCCGAGCCGTTTCAGATCACGCCGTTTCCCGACCGGGCGGGCTTGATCGTGGGGATCGGCGATCAGGACGTGCGCGCCGAAGGTCCTGCATCGGCGCCGGTTGCCGCCGCCGACGTGCCGCCCTCACCGCCGCAGGCGATCACGATTCCGTTCAAGGCGTCCGCGGTCGCGCCGCCGTCCGGCGAGCCCGAGACGCTCCGCGCGCAGCCGCTTGGCAACCAGCCGCGGGTGTCGCCTCCATCGCCCGCGCCCGCGAGGCGGCTCCAGAGCATCGTGCCCGGCAAAGCGCTCGGGGTCGTGCGGCTCGGCATGCGCGTGCAGGACGCGATCGACGCGCTCGGTCAGCCGGTGCGGAGGCAGACGCTGGCGGACGGGAACGTCCTGTATCAGTGGTTCGCTCCGCCGAACAACAGCGGTGTCGGCGTCCGCGCGACGCCGGCCGGGGTCATCTTTCGAGCGTGGGTCGTGAACGATCCCGCCTATGCGATCCAAGACCGGGTGCACGTTGGGACGACGGAGGCCGACGCGCTCGCGGCGCTGGGCAAGCCGGCCCAGGTAGCGGCGGACCCGCAGCACGGCCTGCGCACGCTGGTCTACCCGGGGCTCGGGCTGTGGGTCGTCATCCAGACCGATCCGCGGTACGCGTACTACGGCCAGGTCTTCGAGATCGGCGTAACGGCGCCCACCGCGGCGCAGTAACGGCTCGGCGGCCCGAGGCTCAACCCTGCGGCGCGGCGCGACGTCGCCCGACGACGCCGACGACGACGCCGGGGCGTCATTTGCCCGTGCGGACGCGGCCTGTTATACTGCGTTTTGGCTTACACTGCGGCCCCATCGTCTAGAGGCCTAGGACGCGGCCCTCTCAAGGCCGAAACGGGGATTCGAATTCCCCTGGGGCCACCAGACCCCGTAGCCCGACGCGCGGTCCGTTCGCGTGCCACCATTTCCGGCCGGGACGGCGGTGAGGAGGTCGGCATGGCAAGCAAGCGGGAGTACAAGGTGATCTGGATGGACGATCGAGGCGCCGCGGAAGAAGCGTTGAGCCAGGCGGCCCGCGGCGGCTTCAAGGTGGTCGGCACGACCGCCCAGGCCGTCATCCTCGAAGGGAAAACCAAGCGCAAGGACGATGACCACGACGAGCGGGAGCGGGACGAGGCGGAATAGACGCCCGGGGCGCGGGCGCGCCGCCATCCGTTTCGCGCTCCGGTGGATAGTACGAGATGAGGGAACAGGGCGCACCCGCGTACGGGAGTGACGTGATGCCCCAGACGATTTTCGAGGTCGATCGGCGCGGCAGAATCGTGGAGATCGGTCCGCGGGATCTCATCATGATGAGCGACGAGCGCACCGTGGAAGCCTATCGGCTCCAGAGCGGCGAACGCATTCCGCTCGCGCGCGACGGCGACACCGCGGAGCTGTTTCAATACGTCGTCGATCTGGAGAAAGATCGGGGCGCCTTGCTGGAAAAGCCGTGCCGGTATGTGAGCAATCCGGAGGATTGGCACGGCGATGGGATGGCGCTCCTCGGCGTGGGCGCGCTCGAGGACCCGGACCTGACGGACGACCGGGTGCTCGGCGTCCGCATCGTGTGCTACGTGCGCAGCGACGTCGGCGAGATCGTCGCGCTGGACGCCGCCGGCATCGAATAATCGCATCCCCGGCCGCCGCGCGCGCGCCGGCGCCGGGAAGGGACCGGTCTCCTTCGGGTCAAACCAGGGCTGCACGCGGGCGCTCCATAGACTCTACCCGCCCGGACCTGGAGGCGACGACATGGCGTGGCGGCAAGGACGGTGCATCCGCACCGGGGTTGTTCTCGCGCTCTGCGCGGCGCTCGGCACGCTTGCGTGGGGCGGGTCCGCGCGTGCGCAATCCGCGGCCCAGAGCCGCGGGCATTCCCTCATCATCGTGCAGGCCCAAGACCCGCAAAACTGGGACCCGATCGCGACGTTTTTGCTCTCCTGGGGCATGGTGGGGAGCAACATCTTCGACGCGCTCGTGGATCGCGGGCCCGACCTCAAGATCCGGCCGGGCCTGGCGACGAGTTGGAAATGGGTCGGCGCCAACGTGCTGCAGTTCAAGCTGAGGCGGGGTGTGACGTTTCACGACGGCGAGCCGTTCAATGCCGACGCCGTCAAGTTCACGTTCGATCGGCTCCTCGGGCCGGAGGGGGCGAAAGGACCGCAGCAGGGCAACTACAAGTCGATCGACCACGTTCAGGTGGTCGACCCGTACACCGTGAACTTCGTGATGAAGGAAGAGGACCCGGTGATTATCACCAAGCTCGCCGGGTACGGCGCGATGATCGTGCCGCCCAAGTACGTGCAGGAACACGGCAGCGCGTACTTCGGCGCAAACCCGGTCGGGACCGGTCCGTTCAAGTTCGTGGAGTACCGAAAGGACGACCATCTGACGCTCGCCGCCAACCCGAGCTACTGGGCGGGCGCGCCCAAGCTCTCGGTCGTCACGTACCGGTTCGTCCCGGAGGCGGCGACGCGGGTCGCCGAGCTGCAGGCCGGCCGTGCCGACATCGCGCAGGCGGTGCCCGTGTCACAGGCCAACGTCGTGAAAAACGACGCCAACCTCACGCTGATGCCGGTGGGCAGTCCGACCGTCACCGAGATCCGGTTCGACCCGTCCAAGGCGCCGGCGGGGGACGTGCGCTTCCGCAAGGCGGTGATCAGCGCGATCGACGTGCAGGCGATCATCCAGTCGATCCTCGCCGGCTACGGGCACCGCGTGTCGACGTTCCAGAGCCCCCTGTCCTTCGGCAACGACCCGTCGCTCAAGCCGTACCCGTACGACCCCGGACAGGCCAAGCAGCTCCTCGCGGAGGCCGGGGTCAAGTCCGGCACCGAGGTGACGCTGAGCTTCCCCAGCAACAACGCCGACTTCCGTGAGGCGGCGCAGGCGATGGTGAGCTACCTGCAGGCCGTGGGCCTCAGGCTGACGCTGCAGCCGGTGGAGCAGGTGACGTATTTCAGCGACACCGTGCCGCACGCCAAGACCGGCCAGCTCTACGAGTTCGGGTGGGGCGGGTGGACGCTCGATTTCGACAATACGGCCTACCTCCTCTACCACAAGGGCGAATACTGGAACCCGGTCTTCAGCGACGCGGACGTGGAGAAGTACCTCGTCGCCGAGCGGAGCACGAACGTGCAACGGGCGCGGCTCGCCGCGTTCATGCAGCTCGATCGCCGGCTCTACGATCTCGCCATCGACTTCCCGTTGTGGCAGCAGGTCAACTTGTGGGGCGTCAACAAGCGGGTGCAGGGATTCACGGCGCCGCCGGATGACCGCGTGCGGTTACTCGCCGTCTCGGTGAAGTAGCCGCCCGGTGACCCGGTTTGTCGCCGCCAGGGCCGGCGGGGCCGCCGCCGTCCTGGCGGCGATTTCGCTGTTCGTGGCGTTCGGGATCCGGCTGACCGGCGACCCCGCGGTGGCCATGTTCGAGGGCGCGGGGGCGCCGAGCGTCCAGGACGTGCAGCGCATGCATCAAGCGTTGGGCACGGACCGGCCGTTCCTCGTGCAGTACGCGGCGTTCGCCGGCGCCGCGCTGCGCGGCGACCTGGGCACGTCGTTTCGGAGCGGCGAGCCGGTGTCCGCGCTGATCGCCGCGCGCGCGGGCGCGACGCTGGCGCTTGCGGTGGGCGGTATGGCCGTGGCGCTCGCCGTGGCGTTCCCGCTCGGCACGTACGCGGCGATGCACCGCGACGCGCTGGCCGACTTTCTGATCCGCGTGGGGAGCCTGCTCGGGTTGTCGTTCCCGAACTTCTGGCTCGCGATCATGCTGATTCTGATCTTCGCCGTGCGGGTGCGCTGGTTCCCGCCGTCCGGGTACAGCGGCCCGGCGTCGCTCGTGCTGCCGTGCCTCACGCTTGGCGTCATCCTGGCGAGCACCCTCGTGCGCCTCGTGCGTGCCAGCCTGCTGGACACCCTCGGCCAGCCCTACATCCGTACGGCCCGCGCGAAGGGCATGCCGGAGCGCCTCGTCATCGTACGCCACGGGCTCCGGAACGCGCTCCTCCCGGTCGTCACGTTCATCGGCCTGCAGTTCGGCGGGCTGCTCGGCGGCGTGGTCATTCTCGAGAACGTCTTTGCCTGGCCGGGGCTCGGGCAGCTGGCGCTGGAAGCCGTCAGCTACCGGGATTACCCGGTCGTCCAGGGCGTGGTGGTGGTGCTCGCGCTCGGGGTCGTGGCGGTCAACCTGCTGGTGGACCTCAGCTACGGCTTGCTCAACCCGCGGGTTCGGGTCGGCTGATGCAGGCGACGCCGCCGGCGGTCGCGCTGCCGGCGCCGGTGCGCCGGGGCGCGCCGATCGGCCTGCGCCTCACGCTGGCGCTGGGGCTCGGGCTCGTCGGGCTGTCGCTCGCGGCCGCGGTCGCCGCGCCGGTGCTGGCGCCGCGCAACCCCGAAGCTGCGGACCTGCGTGCGCGATTGACGCCGCCGGCCTGGTTCGCCGGGGGCTCCCCGTACGTGCTCGGCACCGACGCGATCGGCCGCGACATCTTGAGCCGCATCATCTACGGCGCCCGGATCTCGCTCACGGTGGGCCTCGTCTCCGTGGCGCTCAGCAGCGTGGCGGGCACGGCGCTCGGCCTCGCCGCGGGGTACTACGGCGGCTGGTGGGACGAGGCGATGATGCGGGTCGCCGACCTGCAGCTCAGCTTTCCCTTTATCCTCTTTGCGCTCGTCGTGATCGCGGTGCTGGGCCCCGGGCTCGGGCGCATCGTGTTTGTGCTCGCGGTCACCCAGTGGGCGTCGTACGCGCGGTTGGTGCGCAGCGAGGCGATCGCGGTCAAGGAGGCGGACTACATCCAGGCGGCGCGGGCGCTCGGCGTGCGCGACGCGCGCATCATCTGGCGGCACGTGCTGCCCAACGCGCTCGGGGCGGTGATGGTCCTGGCCACGCTCAGCATCGCCAACAACATCCTGCTCGAAGCCGCGCTCACGTTTCTCGGACTCGGGGTGGATCCGGCCGTGCCGTCATGGGGCGGAATGCTGGCCGACGCCCGCAACTACATCCAGACGGCGTGGTGGGACTCGACGTTTCCCGGGATGGCGATCATGCTGACGGTCATGGGGTTCAACCTGGTTGGAGACTGGCTGCGCGACAGGCTGAGCCCCGACCTCCAGTCGTGAGCGAGGCCCGCGCGGGCAGCCTGCGGCGCGGCCGACCGGCCCGGCCTGCGCCGAGCGACGGCGGCGCCGACCACTAGTGGACTGAGTCATTGATGAGTGACACGCGGACTAACCTCTCGAGACCCTTGCGCATCCGCCAGACCAGCATAGTGCTGTGTCACACGTTTCCGGCTCGCGCCACTAGGCGCTGGCGGTCTTGTCCTTCGGAAACTCCTCACGCCGGACGACGAAGCCGATGTAGTCCAGGTTCTGCGCCGGCACCCCGAGCTGCCGGAGCATCGCCATCGCCTGGGCGCGGTGGTGCACCTCGTGCAGCAGCAGCTGGGTGGCGATCTGCGCCTTGGTCACAGTGAGCGCGACCACCTTGTCGTCCTGCTCGAGGCGGCGGGTGACGCTCGTGTTCCAGTCGGTGATCCCGGCCAGCGTGGAGCGGGTCTCCGCCGCCTGCGCCGTCCACGCGCGCTCGAGATCGGTGAACGTGGGCTGGTTGGTGGCGCTGATCGGGAACGTTTCGGGAATCGGCGGCGGCGGCGTGGCCTCGCCCCGGAGCCGTTTCGCGTAGAGCAACTCCACCTTTGCGATCTCGAGCAGTGTTGCGCGCAACGAGCCCATCCCGAACGAAAACGGCTGCGTGTACTGTTCCTGGCTCAGCGGGCGCACCCAATCGAAGAGCCGGCGGCGGCCCTGCGTCAGCGCATCATAGACGAGCACGTACTCCATCGGCGCTCCCTCCGTGTCGTGTTAGTCTGCCCGCCGCAACGACAGACGCGGCGCTCTACACCGACGGGTCCGAGATGATGATAGGGCGGCGGGTCAAGCCTCGGGCATCGACTTCGACGCGGGCCGCGAAATCCCGCCTCGTAGGTGACATAGTTTTCCTTCCTGTGACGTCCACGTTGCGTCCGGCACCGGCAGCCGCCCGGAGCCGATCCCGGCGACGCCGGAGCGAACCGGGATGATCCCGGAAGCCGGTCCCGTCGATGCCGGGGTGCACCATGTCCCCCCGGCGCCGCTCGATCAGGGTCGTCCCTTGCCGATCGTGGGCCGGCCGCGCCGGTGCCGGAGCGGCGCCGCGTGCCGGTGGCGGCTCGGCGGGCCGAGATCGCTGCTCCCGAGCACGGCGAGCCCCCACGGACTTGCGAGCCCCACTATGGACTTGACTCAAAGTGACTATAGAGGTATTTTGAAATTGTACATAATAGTCATGAACCAACCAATAGTCATGAACCAACGGATCAGGTGCGGCGGAAGGGAGACGGCATGACGCGCGTCTCGATTGCGGCGCTCCGGGCACAGCTCAGCAAGTACGTCGAGGCCGCCGGCGCCGGCGAAGAGGTCCTGGTGACGGATCACGGCAAGCCGGTGGCGCGGCTGGTGCCGATTGCCGCCACGCGGCGCCTCGAGGCGCGCCTCGCGATGATGGCGCGACAGGGCCTGGTGCGGTTGCCGGCGCGGAGGCTGCCCGCTGACTTCTGGCGGCGCCGGCGGCCTCGCGACGCGGGCGGTCGGGCCCTTGGGGCGCTCCTCACGGCGAGGCGGGACAGCCGGTGAGATTCTGGGACGCCTCGGCGATCATCCCCCTGTGCGTGATCACCGCCGAGACCGTGCCGCTCCGCGTGCTGTGCCGGTCCGATCCCGGGATCGTCGTGTGGTGGGGAACAGCGCTCGAGTGCGGGTCGGCCTTAGCTCGCCTGGTCCCCGCCGCGACGGGGCCGGATCGCGGCGACGGGCGCGCGGATGCCGCCCGCGACCTGCTGCGCGAGCTGGAGCGCACGTGGGTGGAGATTCAACCGAGCGACGAAGTGCGCGCCATCGCGGGCAGGCTCGTCCGGTCGCACGCGCTCCGGACACCTGAGGCGCTGCAGCTCGCGGCGGCGCTCAGCTGGATGAAGCTGCCGGAGGCCGGGGAGATGGTGGTCGTCGACCCTCGGCTGGCGCGGGCCGCCCGCATTGAAGGGCTCACCGCGCTGCCGTAGCGAACCAGGCGCTGCGATGTGGCAATCCGAGCGCACCCCCAATCGCCCGGGAGGGACCCGGGCGATGCGGGCGCGGATCGCGGGCGCGCTCGGGTGTATTTGCGCGGCCCTCGGCACCGCATCGCTTGGGACGCCGGCGGCCGGCTCGGCGGCGGGGCGGGGGCCCGGTGGCGCTGCACCGGCGCCGGAGGCGGTGCGCGTGCTCCCCGACGCGCCGGTCCAAGGGGACACCATCGTCGTCATGATCCCGACCGTGCCGGGCGGAGCGGCGGCGGTGACGTTTGACGGGAACCCGGTCGAGACGTTCCGGGCCGGGACGGCGCGGCGTGCGCTCATCGGGACGGATCCGGACGTCGCCGCGGGGCCGCACCGGATCGGTCTCGTGCTGCGCGAGGCGAACGGGGTCGTGCACCGCGCCACGCGGACGATCCGCCTCCGCGCGGCGCATTTCGGCGTGCGGCGGCTCGTGCTGCCGCCGTCGACGTTTGGTTTGATCACCCCCCAAAACCTCGAGACCGAGCGCCGGGCGCTCGTCCCGGTGCTCGGCCGCCGCACCCCCGTCGCGTGGTGGCACGGCGTCTTTGCGCTGCCGTCCGGCGCGCCGATCGACTCGCCCTACGGCGAACAAGGCTGGTACAACGGCCGCCGGGAGTGGTGGCACATGGGCGTGGATTTTGCCGCGCCGGCGGGCGCCCCGGTGACGTCGGCCAACGCCGGCGTGGTCGCGCTGGCGCGGGCGCTCCCGCTCGGCGGCAACACGGTCGTCGTGGACCACGGACAGGGCGTGCTGAGCGAATACCTGCACTTGTCCGCGTTGGCCGTCGCCGAGGGGAGCCGCGTGGACCGCGGCACCGTTGTGGGGCGTATCGGCGCCACGGGGCTCGTCACGGGTCCGGGCCTGCATTGGGGATTGTACGTGAACGGCGTGCCCGTCAACCCGCTGTACTGGACGCGCGCCCAGCAGGACCTCACCGCGCCGTAGCGGCGGCCGCGCATGGCGCGGCGCCGCCTCCGCCGGGCGCGGCCGGGACTCAGCGCACCAGCACGTCGATGAGCCGGGGACCTTCGGCGCGCTCGGCCAAGGCCTCCCGCAGGCCCGCGGGATCCGTGACATGCCGGGCCTGGACGCCAAATCCCCTGGCGACCGCGGGGAGGTCCACCGCCGGCTCCTCGATGTCCATGCCGATGAGCCGCGACGCGGGGACAGGACCGCCCTTGTACTCCGCCATCCCGTTCTTGAGCACCTGGTATCCGCGGTTGTCGACGACCACGATCGTGGCCGGAATGCGATAGCGCGCCGCCGTCCACAGGGCCTGGATCGTGTACATGATCGACCCGTCGCCGATCGTGCAGATGACGCGCCGGTCGGGCCACGCCATCTGGACGCCGAGGGCCGCGGGCAGGCCCAGCCCGAGCGACCCCGCCGCGACGCCGAAGTATGAGCGCTCGCTGTGAAACGGCACGTAGCGATCGATCAGCCGTGCGGCCGTGATCGCCTCGTCGACGATCGTCACCTGCTCGTCCATGGCCTCGCCGAGGATGCGGTAGGCGGCGGCGACGGTCATCCGCTCCGACGGCGCCGGTAGCTCGGCCGCTTGCTTCCACGTCTCCTCGCGCCGCGCGCGCTCGCGTCGCACCTCGGCGGCCCGGGTCTCGGCGGCGCGCCGGCCCGCGGCGTCGAGCCGGCCCGGGAGCCGATCCGCAACTTCGGACAGGACGGCGGCGGCGTCGCCGACCACGCCGAGGGTCGCCGGCACGTTCTTGCCGATTTCCCAGGGATCCGTGTCGACGTGGACGACGGTGGTGCCGGCCGCGAGCGACACGGGCGGACTGTAGAGGAGCGACGCGAACTTGCGCGCCCCGGCGAGCACCACCACGTCGGCATCCCCGAGTTCGTTCTGCAACTGGCTGAGTGAGAGTCCGACCATGCCGAGGTACTGCGGGTGCGTGGTCGGGAAGACCGAACGGACCGGGAGGCGCTCGCTGTACACGCCTGCCCCGACGGTTTCGGCGATGCGCACGAGCGCCGTGCGCGCCGCGGGCGTTGCCGCGCCCGCGCCCACGATGAGGACCGGCCGGCGGGCGCGCGCCAGCGCCGCGGCGATCCGGTCGAGCACGGCCGCGTCCGGCCGGCTGCCGCCCGCGAGCGTGGTCCACGGGGCAGGCCCCGTGACGTCCTCGTCCAGGCAATCCATGGGCAGGGAGAGGAACACCGGGCCCGGCGGCGGAGCGGCCGCCATCTTGAAGGCCCGCGCGAGCGCGATCGGCACGTCGCTGCCGGCGCGCACCTCGTAGGACCATTTGGTGAACGGCGACGCGACCCGCGCCAGGTCGCTCCAGAGACTCGGCTCTTGCAGGATCATCCGCCGGTCGACCTGCCCGGCGGTGACGACGAGCGGCACCTTCGCCCGGTACGCGTTGAACATGTTGGCGAGGCCGTTCGCCAGTCCGGGGGTAATGTGGAGGTTGACGAACGCCGGCTCGCCGCTGGCGATCGCGTACCCGTACGCCATGCCGACCGGGATCGCGTCCTGCAACCCCAAGACGTACGTGATGTCCGGGTAGTCCGCGAACATGTCCATGAAGCTGAGCTCCGTCGTGCCGGGGTTGCCGAAGACATGCCGGACGCGCGCCTCGCGGAGCATCTCGAACAGCGCGGTCTTTGCGAGCATCAGCGGCGCTCTCCGGCGCGGCCGCGGTCGCGCGACCGGCGGTACAGCGCCTCGAGCCCCTCGCGCGAAAACTCCTTGGACCGGCAGTACGCGATGATCTCGCGCTCGCGCCGCTCGACCTGCGCGACGCCCTGGGGGAGGTCGCCCGCGATCGCCGGCGGGATCGCCAGGACGCCGTGCTGATCCGCGTGCAGGAGATCGCCCGGCCGGACCAGCAAGCCGCCCACCTCGACCGGCGTGCCGAAGTCGACCAGGTGCACGTAGGCGTGGGAGACTCCGACGCTCCCGGCGAAGAAGTGAAACCCGAGGGCCCGCACCTCGTCCAGGTCGCGCACGCTCCCGTTCGTGACCGTGCCGATGCAGCCGAGGGCGCGATGGATGTTGCTCTGGACCTCGCCCCAGTACGCGCCGACCCCCGGCGGGTCGTCCATGTCCTGCAGCACCACGATCCGGGGCGCGGGGACGCGCTCGAGCGCACGCCACATCTCAAAGCGGCGTTCGTCCGCGTCCGCGGGCGGGGGTTCGGTGGCCCGGCACGTCGCGGTAAACGCGTACCCGACCATGGCGCCGAGCTCCGGGAACAGGCAGCGGATCCCGCACGACATGAAGCCGGCGGTGCGCGGCCGCACGTTGAACACTTCCACGCCGTTGGCCACGGCCGGGGTGGAAATCGCGCGGAGCCGCTCGAGCACGTCGGGACACAACGGGGTAGGCATGCAATCCTCCGCAGCGCATGGGATGCCGTCGCGACAGATTCTCGCGGCGGCGAGGGGACACCTCCCGGAGCAGCGCGCACGGGCGCCGCGCTGATGCCGCAGTGGCAGCGCAATCTCTACACGTTGTGGGCGGCGCAGTTTCTCGCCATGGTCGGGCTGTCGCTGGTGGTGCCGTTCATGCCGCTGTACATCGGCACCCTCGGCGTGGCGCCGCTCGCGGCCGTCGAACGGTGGAGCGGTACCCTGTTTGCCGCGCCGTTTCTCATGCAGACCGTCGCGGCCCCGCTGTGGGGTGTGCTGGGCGACCGGTACGGTCGCAAGCTGATGGTCATCCGGGCGCTCGGCGGGATCGGGTTCACGAACATCTTGGCCGCGCTCGTCCTGAACGTATGGCAGCTGCTCGTGCTGCGAGCGGTGCAGGGGGGGGTGAGCGGCTTTGTGGCCGCCACGAACGCCCTGGTCTCGGCGGCGATGCCCCGCGATCGTCTCGGCGCCGCCATGGGCTTCCTGCAGACGTCGATGACGGCCGGGAGCGTGATTGGGCCGCTGATCGGCGGCGCGCTCGCCGACCTCGTCGGGTACCGGCGCGTCTTTCTGGTGAACGGGTTGTTGTGCTGGGTCGGCGCGGCCGTGGTGCTGCGCGGCGTGCGGGAAGCGCCGGCGGCGCCGCCGCCGGCCGCGCGGCCCGGCGTTCGCGAGAACCTCGCGTATTTCCTCGCATCGCCCGCGCTGCGCACGGCGGGCCTGTTCCTGTGCGCGAGCCAGATGGCGGTCATGGTCATCGAGCCGATCTTCCCGATCTACGTGCAGACGCTGGGTGTGCCGACGGCCCGCGTCGCGACCGTGGCGGGCTTCCTGTTCTCCGTCACCGGCATCGCCGCGATCTTCGGCGCGCCCGTGTGGGGGCGCGCGTCGGACCGGTACGGGGAGGCGCGTGTGCTCGTGATCGTGCTGTGGGGCGCCTGCCTGGCGTACGCGCTGCAGGCGGGCGTCCATTCGATGTACACGCTGTTCGTGTTTCGCGCCCTCCTCGGGTTCTTCGTCGCCGGCGTGCTGCCGCCGCTGTACGCGATCGTGGCGCGGCTCACGCCCGCGGAACGGCTCGGGGCGATCATGGGCGTGACCAGCAGCACGATCATGGTCGGCAACCTGATGGGGCCGATCGTCGGGGGCGTGTGCGCGGCCGCATTCGGCATCCGCCCGGTGTTTGGCATGGCGGCGGCCATCCTGGCGGTCTGCGCCGTTGGGGCGGGCGGGCTGGCGCGCGCGCGGCAGGAGCCCGGCGCCTCGCGGCATATTGTGAGTTCAGAAGGAGGCGATCGGTGACCGGAGGCTTTGTCGGCTTCGCGGTGCGCCGCATCCTCGCGGCGGTCCCAACCCTCTTCGGCGTCACGCTCATCGTATTTTTCATGGTCCGCATGCTGCCCGGTGACCCCGCCCGTCTGCTCGCCGGATTGAACGCCACGGAAGATGAGGTGAGCCGCATCCGCGTGCAGCTGGGCCTGACGCGGCCCGTGGCCGTGCAGTACGAGATCTTCATCGCCAACCTGGTGCACGGCAATCTCGGACGGTCGGTGGTCACGCAGGCGCCGGTGTCCTATGAGATCGGCACGCGCTTGCCGGCGACCGCGCTGCTGGCCGCGACGGCGACGGTCATCTCCGTCGTGATGGGGGTCGCCTCCGGGATCGTCGTCAGCACGCGGCAGTACACCGCGACGGACTACCTGGTCACGGTGCTCGCGCTGGCCGGCATCAGCATCCCGGTGTTCTGGGGCGGCCTGATGCTCATGGTCGTCTTCTCCGTGGGGCTCCACCTCCTGCCCGCCGGGGGCGACAGCGGACCGTCGAGCTTGATCCTCCCGTCCGTCGCGCTCTCCGCATTCGCGCTGGCGACGATCGAGCGCCAGACGAGGAGCAGCATGCTGGAGACGCTCCACCAGGACTATATCCGCACGGCGCGGGCGAAAGGTCTCGGGGGTCGCATCGTCGTCTACCGACACGCGCTCCGCAACGCGCTGATCCCGGTGATCACCGTGGCGGGCCTGCAGTCGGCTACGTTGCTCGGGGGCGCGATCCTGACCGAGCGGACGTTTTCCTGGCCGGGCATCGGAACGCTGTTGGTGAACGCGATCCAGGCGCGGGACTATCCCATCATCCAGGGCGTCGTGCTGCTCTTCGCGGTCACGTTCCTCGTGGTGAACCTGGTGGTCGACATCCTCTATGGCTACATCGACCCGCGTATTCGGTACGGTTGACGCGCGCGCCGAGCGGGAGTTTCACCATCCGCTCGCCGTCCTCCGCCGGCTCCGGCGCAACAAGACCGCCGTGGCGGGCCTGGCGATCCTGCTGGCGCTCGCCGGATCCGCCGTGCTGGCGGGCGTCCTCCTGCCGTACAATCCCGACACCGCCGACTTCAACGCCGTCCTGCAGGGGCCCACGCTGGCCCACCCGTTCGGCACGGACCAGCTCGGACGCGACCTCCTGGCCCGCGTCGTCTACGGCGGCCGCTTCTCCCTCGCGATCGGGGTGATCGCGGTCGCGTGCGCCCTGGTCATGGGCGTGCCGCTCGGCCTGATATCCGGATACTACGGCGGCGCGGCCGACCTCGTCATCCAGCGCGTCATGGACGTGGTGCTGGCGTTCCCGGGGTTCCTCCTGGCGCTGACCCTGATCAGCCTGCTCGGGGTGGGCCTGCCGAACGTGATCCTGAGCGTCGCCATCTCGACGATGCCCGTGTACGTGCGGTTGATCCGCGGGGTGACGCTCGCGGCCCGTGAGCTGACCTACGTTGAGTCCGCGCGGTCCGTCGGAATGCGCGACTGGCGCATCATGGTGCGCCACGTACTGCCGAACACCGCGGCGCCCCTCATCGTGCAGTCCACGATTCAGATCGGCATCGCCATCCTGACGGCGGCCGGGCTCGGCTTTCTCGGCCTCGGCGTCAAGCCGCCGACGCCCGAGTGGGGTACCATGCTCGGCGACGCCGTCAACTACCTGTTGTCATCGTGGTTCATCGCCGCGTTTCCAGGGCTCGCGATCTTCCTCGCCGTGATGGCGTTCAACCTGCTCGGAGACGGGATGCGGGACGCCCTAGATCCCCGGATGAAGGTGCTCTAATCCCGGGACGTGGGCCGATTGACCGCGCGGCGCGCACAGAGTATGCTCATTTGCGAACATATGTTCGCATTCGGCTGTCCGGCTCCGGAGGGGCGCGATGGCGGATACTCGGGTCATCCTCCATGTCGACATGGACGCGTTTTACGCCTCCATCGAAGTCCGGGACAATCCCCGCTACCGCGGGCAACCGGTGATCGTGGGTGCCGGTCCGAACGCCCGCGGGGTCGTCGCCGCCTGCTCCTACGAGGCCCGCGCCCACGGGGTCCGCTCAGCGATGCCGTCGCGCGAGGCGGCGGCGCGGTGCCCGCATGCGGTGTTTCTGTCGCCCGACATGGAAAAATATCGGGCGGTCTCGGCGACCCTGTTCGACCTGCTCGAGGCGTTCACGCCGTATGTCGAGCCGCTGTCGATCGATGAAGCGTTTCTGGACCTGACAGGGTGCCCGGCGCCGGCGAAGACCGCCGAGGCGCGGTCCGATCCGGGCCTGGCTATCAGCTATGCCGTCAAGGCGCGCATCCGGGACACGCTCGGGCTGCCCGCCTCGTTAGGGGTCGCGCCGAATAAGTTCCTCGCCAAACTCGCAAGCGAGCTCGCCAAGCCGGACGGCCTGCGTCGCATTCATGCGGCCGATGCGCAGGCCACGCTGGACCCGCTGCCCGTCACGATGCTGTGGGGGGTCGGTAGGGAGACCCAGCAGCGGCTGGCCGCCCTTGGGATCTCCACCATTGGGGCCCTGAGGCGGACGCCCACCTCGGCGTTGCGCGCCGCCGTGGGGTTTGCGGCCGAGCGGCTCGCCCACCTCAGCCGCGGCCTCGATGACCGCCCGGTCGGTGGCGCCGCGGAGGCCAAGTCGATCGGACGTGAGACGACGTTCGCCCGCGACACGAGCGTTCCCGACGTCCTGGACCGCGTGCTGACCGAGCTGGCCGAGGAGGTCGCGGCGCATCTGCGGGCTGACGGCGCGCTCGCGGCCACCGTCACGCTCAAGGTCCGCTACGCCGACTTTCGCACGATCACGCGCGCGACATCGTTGCCGTGGCCGACGGACGCCGGGTCGGAATTGCGCGAGGCGATCGGCTTGATGTGGCAACGGCTGCTCCCGCTCGAGCGCCCGATCCGCCTGTTGGGCGTGACCGCGTCGCGCCTGACGCGGTCGGCGGCGAGGCAGCTCATGCTGTTCGGTGGGGATCGGCACGAACGCGTGGACCGGGTCCTCGACCAGATCAACACCCGGTTCGGTGACGGCACCCTGCGCCATGCCCGCGTGCTCGACCCCGGCGGCCGCGATCCGGACTCCGGCTAGAGCGGTGGTCCTGCGCTCTCCAGGACGTCGTCCCTGAGCGTCCCGATGAACGGCAGATGGCGGTACCGCTCGCGGTAGTCCAGCCCGTACCCCACCACGAACCGGTCCGGAATCTCGAACCCGCGGTAGGCGATGTCCAGGCTCTCCAGGATGCGGCGGTACGGCCGGTCGAGCAGCGTGCAGATCCTGAGCGAAGCCGGCGAGCGCGCCTGGAGCAGGCGCACCAGGTATCCTGCCGTGAGCCCCGTATCGATGACATCCTCGACCAGCAGGACGTGCCGGCCGGTGATCTCGACGTCGAGATCCTTGATGAGTCGCACGACGCCGCTCTGGGCGCGCGCCGCGCCGTAGCTGGTAATCGCCATGAAATCGATCTCGGCGGGGATCGCAACGGCACGGCTCAGATCGGTCAGAAAGTAGACCGCCCCCTTGAGCACGGAGACGAGCAGCGGCGCGCGTTCGCGGTAGTCGCGCGAAATCTCCCGGCCGATGTCCTGGACCCGCGCCGCGATCTGGTCGCGGTCGAACAGGATCTCGGCGATGTCGGCGGCCGCCTCGCTCACGGGGCGGCCGTGAGCGGTTCGAGACCGTATTTCAAGGCCAGCTGCCGGAAGTCACGGCCGTAGAAGATTTTGATGTGGATCCATGGGTAAAGCTCTCGTAGGAGGCGGACCTTGCGGTTCTTTTTCGTGACCAGGCTCTGCTTGAGCGTCGTCAGCTCGATGAACAGGTCGAGGTCCGGCAGGTAGAAGTCGGGGCTGAAACTCTCCAGAATCCGGCCCTGGTCGCTCCACCGGAGCGGAAACGTCCGGGGCTCGTATTCCCATCGAATCCCGTAAAAATCGAGGATTCTGGCGAACTCGGCCTCGCTCTTGTGGGCGAACGTGACCGGGCGG
>JAJPJL010000055.1 GCA_021324255.1 Bacillota bacterium | reverse complement strand
CGCCGGCGCCGGCGTCCTGGGCGCGCATCTCGGGATCGACATCGCTTACGGCGGGGGTGACGACGACCGGCTGCTGCGCTTTACCGCGCTGGACGATCGGTACCGCCAAATTGTGAGGGAGCTCGCGGCGTGCGGGTGCTGGGAGTAGAGACGGCGACACCGCTCGCGTCCTCCGCCGTCGTCGATGCGTCCGGCGTGCTCGCGGAGCGCGTGCTCCGCGGGCCGATGCGTCACCTCGAGTGGCTCGCGCCCGCCGTCGACGGGATGCTGCGCGACGCCGGGCTCGGGCCGGGGGATGTCGAGGGCATCGCCGTGAGCGTGGGCCCGGGGGGATTCACCGGGCTCAGGATCGGGATCGCGACCGCGGCGGCGTGGGCGCGCGCCCGGCGCACGCCGCTCGTGGGCGTGGGCACGCTCGAGGCGCTCGCGCTCGCCGCCGGACCGCGCGACGCGGTGCTCGCCGCCCTGGACGCGCACCGCGGTGAAGTGGCCGCGGCGCTGTATCGCGTTCCCGTGGCCGGCGAACCCGAGCCGCTCGTCCCCCCGACCGTGGCGCCGCCGGAGGCGGTGGCCGCGGAGGTCCTGGCGGCGCTCCGCGGCGCCGCCGGGAGCGCCGATCCCGGCCCGGGCCGCGTGCTCGTCGTGGGGGACGCGCTCAGCCGCTACGCGCAGCCGCTCCTCGGAGCCCTGGACGGACGTGGCGTCCCGGGTCCGCCGTATGTGCATCCGAGGGCCGCGGTCGTGGCGTGGCTCGGACGGCTCCGGTTGATCGCGGGAGCGCGCGACGATCCCGGGGTCCTCCTGCCGGTGTACGGGCGGCGGCCGGCGCTGCGCGAGTGGCAGGAAAGCCCGGCCCAACCGGGAAACGGGTGACCATGGTCGTGACGAACGACATCACCATCGGGCCGATGCACATGGACGACCTGGCCCGGGTCACCGAGATCGAGCAGGCGTCGTTCCCGACCCCCTGGCCGCGCGATGCCTACACGCACGAGCTGCGCGAAAACCGGCTGGCCTGCTACCTGGTCGCGCGCGCCATGCACCAGGTCGTCGGCTACACGGGCATGTGGATCATCCTCGACGAAGCGCACGTCACCACGATCGCGGTGGCCCCCGAATACCGCCGGCGGCGGATCGGGGAGCGGCTGCTCGTGGCGCTGCTCGACGAGGCCATGCGCCGGGGCGCGCGGTGGGTGACGCTGGAAGTGCGCAAGACCAATGTCGGCGCACAGTCGCTCTACCGCAAGTACGGGTTCAAGGAGATCGGCGTCCGCCGGGGCTACTACAGCGACAACCGCGAAGACGCGATCGTGATGTGGACGGGGAACGTGTGGGAACACGCGTTCCAGGCGCGCTTCAAGCACAATCGCGCCACGCTCGAGGGCGGCGCTCCGCCGTCGGGCGGCCCGGCGTAACCGGCACGCGGCCGCGAGCCCCGGGTGAACGTCCTCGGCATCGAAACGTCGTGCGATGAAACCTCGGCCGCGGTGTTCGCCGCGGCCGGCGGCTCCGGGCGCCTGCTGTCCAACGTCGTCGCATCGCAGGTGGACCTGCACGCGCGGTACGGCGGCGTCGTGCCGGAGCTCGCGTCCCGGCGTCACCTCGAGCGGCTCGGCCCCGTGATCGACCAGGCCCTCGACGACGCGCGCGTGGCGCTGGCGGCGATCGACGCCATCGCGGTCACGTGCGGTCCGGGGCTCGTCGGCGCGCTCGCCGTCGGCGTGGCCGCCGCCAAGGCCACGGCGCTCGCCCTCGGCCGCCCGCTCATCGGCGTGAACCACCTCGAGGGGCACGTCTACGCGAGCCTGCTCCACCACCCGGACCTGGCGCTCCCGGCGCTCGTCCTGCTCGTCTCGGGCTCGCACACCGACTTGATCCTGATGGCCGGACACGGCCGGTACGAGGTGCTCGGCGCGACCCGCGACGACGCGGCGGGCGAGGCCTTTGACAAGGCGGCCCGCGCGCTCGGCCTCGGGTATCCCGGCGGGCCCGCGATCGACCGCGCGGCGGCGCGGGGGCGGGCCGGGGCCGTCCAGTTGCCGCGGCCGTTTCCGGACGAGCACAGCCTCGACTTTTCCTTCAGCGGGCTCAAGACCGCCGTGCTGCGCGCCCTGGCGAAGCATGCCCCGGACGGCGGCGCCCCGGACGCCGCGTGGGTCGCGGACGCGGCGGCGTCGTTCCAGGAGGCGCTCGTCGGCGTCCTCGTGGAGAAGACGGTCCGGGCCGCGCGTGCCAGGCGGACCGGCGCCGTGCTGCTGGGCGGCGGCGTGGCCGCGAACTCCCTGCTCCGCCGGCGCATGGCCGAGGCGGTGCAGCCCCTCGGCATCCCTCTGCACGTGCCGCCCCCGATCCTCTGCACCGACAACGCCGGCATGATCGCCGCCGCGGGCGCGCACCGCCTCGAGCGCCGCGAGCGCTCGTCCCTCCGCCTCGGCGCCTACGCGGAGCTTGACCTCACGGACCCGGTGCCGGAGACGGGCATCACCGCGTAGCCGGAAGGATCCGCGGTGCAATCGCAAACATTAAATTCGCCGCGTGCGGGCGCGTGCGGGCGCGATTTGGAGGCCTGGCATCCTGTTTTCCGGCGAATTTGTGGTTGCCCGCGTTCACCACGTTTCCCTATAGTGAGCGTAGATTAGCACTCATAAGGTCAGAGTGCTAAGACACCCTGCCGGGAAGGGAGGCTGGTATGAACCTGAAACCACTCGGGGATCGCATTGTGGTCAAGGTCGTCGAGGAGCTCGAGAAGACGAAGGGCGGCATCGTGCTGCCGGATACCGCCAAGGAGAAGCCGCAGGAGGCCGAGGTCGTCGCCGTGGGACCGGGCGGCCGCAACGAGAAGGGCGACCGCACGCCGATGGAGGTCAAGGTCGGCGACCGCGTGATCTTTGCCAAGTACTCCGGAACGGAGTTCAAGCAGGACGACGAGGAATACCTCATCCTGCGTGAGAGCGACGTGCTCGCGATCGTGACCCGCGAAAAGGCCAAGGCGAGGGCCTAAGGGGGAAGCGCGACATGCCAAAGATGCTGCTGTACGACGAGGAGGCGCGCCGGGCGCTCGAGCGCGGCGTCAACCGCCTCGCGGACGTGGTCAAGATCACCCTCGGGCCGAAGGGTCGCAACGTCGTCCTCGAAAAGAAGTTCGGCTCGCCGACGATCACGCACGACGGCGTCACCGTCGCCAAGGAGATCGAGCTCACCGACCCGTTCGAGAACGCGGGCGCGCAGCTGGTGCGGGAGGTCGCGACCAAGACCAATGACGTCGCGGGCGACGGGACCACGACGGCGACGGTGCTCGCGCAGGCCATCGTGCGCGAAGGGCTCCGCAACGTGGCGGCGGGCGCCAACCCGCTGTCCCTCAAGCGCGGCATCGACCGCGCTGTGGAGACCGTCGTGGCCGCGCTGCGGGCGCAGGCCAAGCCCGTCGAGACGAAGGACGCCGTGGCGCAGGTCGCGAGCATCTCCGCGCACGACGAGGAGATCGGCAAGCTCATCGCGGACGCCATGGAGAAGGTCGGCAAGGACGGCGTCATCACCGTCGAGGAGTCCAAGGGCATCGAGACGACGGTGGACACGGTCGAGGGGATGCAGTTCGACAAGGGCTACATCTCCCCGTACATGGTGACGGATCCGGAGAAGATGGAGGCCGTGCTCGAGGATCCGTACCTCCTGATCACGGACAAGAAGATCAGCGCCGTCAAGGACCTGCTCCCGGCGCTGGAGCGGATCGTGCAGCTCAGCCGGCCGCTGGTCGTGATCGCCGAGGACGTGGAGGGCGAGGCGCTGGCGACCCTCGTCGTCAACAAGCTGCGCGGCACGCTCAACGCCATCGCGGTCAAGGCGCCCGCGTTCGGCGACCGCCGCAAGGCGATCCTGCACGACATCGCGATTCTCACGGGCGGCCAGGTCATCACCGAAGAGCTCGGGCTCAAGCTGGAGAACGTCGACACGAGCCAGCTCGGCCGCGCCCGGCAGGTGAAGGCCGGCAAGGAAGAGACGATCATCGTCGGCGGCGCCGGCAAGCAGTCGGAGATCCAAAAGCGCATCGCGGAGCTGCGGAAGCAGATCGACGAGACCGACAGCGACTACGACCGCGAGAAGCTGCAGGAGCGTCTCGGCAAGATGGTCGGCGGCGTCGGGGTGATCAAGGTCGGCGCCGCGAGCGAGACCGAGCTCAAGGAGAAGAAGCACCGGGTGGAGGACGCGCTCAGCACCGCGCGCGCCGCGGTGGAGGAAGGCATCGTGCCCGGCGGCGGCACCGCGCTCGTCGCGGCGATCCGCGACCTGGAGAAGGTCAAGCTGGAGGGCGACGAGCGCACCGGCGTGGACATCGTCCGGCGCGCGCTCGAGGAGCCGCTCCGCCAGCTGGCGCACAACGCCGGCGCGGAAGGGTCGCTCATCGTGGAAAAGGTGAAGGACGCCAAGCCCGGGTGGGGCTACAACGTCCTCACCGGCGAGTTCGTGGACATGATCAAGGCGGGCATCGTGGACCCGTGCAAGGTGACGCGGTCGGGGCTGCAGAACGCCGCGAGCGTGGGCGCCATGGTGCTCACGACCGAGGTGCTGGTCGTGGACAAGCCGGAGGAAGAGAAGGACACGCCCACCCCGCCCACGCCGCCGATGTAGGCCGGGCGGACGGCATGGCGCGTGCCGGCAGGAGGGGTCGTGCGGCCCCTCCTGCCGCGTTGATCGGCAGGAACTGCTCCCCTCGAACCGAACCCCACCTCACCACAGCGGGCCACAAGGAGGGAGCGTGATGTCCGATCGCCAGGCCGTCCGGCTGACGAGGCGCCAGTTCATCGCGGCCGCGGGGGCGCTCGCCGGCGCGGCCGCGGCGGTCCGCCTCGGCCGGGGCCCGGCGTTCGGGGCGGCGCCCCAGGAGATCGTCTTCACCACCGACCAGCTGATCCCGATCCAGGAGCAGGAGTGGGCGCGCACCAGCCTGCTCGCCGGGTTCACGAAGGCGTCCGGCATTCCGGTCCGGTTCATCGCCGAGCCGGACGGTCCGTACATGGACCGCCTGACCGCCGAGGCCAAAGCCGGCAAATCGACGATCAGCGTCACCGGCGCGCTCCACGGGCTGTACCCGATCCTGCTCAGCGCGGGGCTGGTGCGGGACATGGCGCCGGTGCAGAAGCAGCTGGACGCGATCCGGGACCGGACCTTCTACAAGGATCTCCTGGCCGCGTCCCGCATGGGCGGCACGCAGGCGTTTATCCCGTGGATGCAGGCGACCTACGCGTTCGCGGCGACGAAATCGTCGCTGCAGTATTTCCCCAAGGGCCGCAACCCCATGCGCATGACGTACGACGACCTGCTCGCGTGGGGCCAGAATATCCAGCAGGCTGCCGGGCAGCGCCGGCTCGGCTTTCCCGTGGGCCCGAACGGGTTGTACGGCCGGTTTCTCCACGGGTACGCGTACCCGTCGTTCACGGGCGCGCAGGTCAAGCGCTTCAAGTCCCCGGACGCCGTCGCCATGTGGCAATACCTGCGCCGGCTGTGGGGCGTCACGCACCCGTCCTCGTTTACCTACGAGTTCATGTACGAGCCGCTCCTCTCCGGCGAGGTCTGGGTGGCGTGGGACCACACCGCACGCCTGATCCCCGCCGTGCGCCAAAAGCCCGACGACTTCGTCGTGCTGCCGTCGCCGGCCGGCCCGCGCGGCCGGTCGTTCATCTCGGTCATCGTGGGGCTCTCGCTGACGAAAAACGCGCCGGACGTGGACGGCGGGACCAAGCTGATCGAGTACCTCACGCGGCCGTCGACGCAGCTCGCGACCCTGCAGGGCGACGGGTTCTTCCCCGTGTCACCGGAAGTGGCCCGGTCGGCGACGTCCGGATGGGTGAAGGTGGTGGCCGACGGGGTCTCGGCCCAGGCCGGCGCGCCGGACGCGCACACGGCGCTCCTGCCCGTCGGCTTGGGCGCGCGGACCGCCGAGTTCGTCCCGATCTACACCGACGCGTTCCAGTTGATCGTGATCCAGGGCAAGAACATCCAGGACGTGCTCAACGACCAGGCGCGCAAGCTGGAGGCGCTGTACCGCGCGCAGAACGCGGTCTGCCCGCCGCCCGACCCCGCCATCACGCCGTGTAAATTGGATTAGCGCGGACCCGCCGGGGCCGGTCCGTGGTCAGGTCGAGCCGCGCTGCGTGGGCGCCCTACCTGCTCGTGCTGCCCACGCTTGTGTTTCTCGGCGTGTTCATCGTGTACCCGATGGTCCAGGCGTTCGTGCTCGGGCTGACGGACCCCGATACCGGGCGGCTGGGCGCGGCGCCGGTCCGGCAGATGATCTCGGACCTGCACTTCGTGCCGGCGGTCCGGGACACGATCGTCTTCACGGCGATCGCGATCCCGCTGCAGCTCGCGCTCGGCCTGGCGATGGCCATGCTCGTGCAGACCCGCTTCGCGGGGCACGGGATCTTCCTGTACCTGTGCGCGGTGCCCATCGGCATCTCCGATCTCGCCGCCGGGCTCATCTGGCTGTCGATCTTCACGGAGCGCGGCTACCTGAACGCGCTGTTGTTCGCCGCCGGCCGGGTGGCGCAGCCCGCGCCGTACCTGACGTACGACCAGCCGGGCTGGCTGCTGGCCGCCGTGGTGCTGACGGAGGTGTGGCGCGCCACGGCGATCGTGATGCTGATCCTGCTCGGCGGCCTCCAGCTCATCCCCCGCGACTACCTCGAGACGGCCCACGTGTTCGGCGCGGGGCCGTGGCGGACGCTGCGCCACGTCACCCTGCCGCTGCTTCGCGCCAGCCTGCAGACCGCCCTCATCATCCGCACGATCCTCGCCTTCGAGGTGTTTGCGCCGGTGATGATGCTCACGGGGCGGCTGCTCCCGGTGCTCGCCGGCGAGTCCTACCTGTGGTACTCGCTGTACCGCAATCCCCACGTCGCGGCCGCCTACGGCACTTTGATGCTGCTCGTGTCGGGCGCGGCGACGTGGACGTATCTCCGCGTGCTCCGCCCCCGTCCGGGGGAGGTCGCCGGGTGACGTTCCGCCGCTTCGCGATCTACAGCGCCGCCACGCTGGTGGCGGCGTGGGTGGTCTTTCCGCTCGCGCTGATCACGCTCGCCGCGTTCACGCCGCGGGACACGCTCTACGCGTGGCCGCGGCCGATCTGGCCCGGGACGTTTACGCTCGCGACCATGCGCGCGTTTCTCGGCGCCACCGACGTCCTGCGGTCCACCTGGAACAGCCTCGTCGTGGCCGTGATGACGATCGGCATGGAGTTCCTGGTCGCCGCGCCGGCGGCGTACGCGCTCGCCCGCTACCGGTTTCGCGGCCGCGACGCGGTGCAGTTTTTGGTGCTGGCGACGAAGATGTTCCCGGCGACGATCCTCGCGATCCCGCTCGCCGTGGCGTTCATCCGCTGGGGGCTGTACGATACGCTCCTCGGGGTCGCGCTCGTGCACACGGCCCTGGCCGTGCCGTTCGTGATGACGATGGTGACGGGCATCTTCGTGGCGATTTCGTACGAGCTTGAGGAGGCCGCGATGACGCTGGGGAGCGGCCGCCTCGGGGCCGTGGTGCGCATCACGCTCCCGATGGCGCTGCCGGGGCTGGCCGCGGCGGCGATCTTCACGTTCATCACCTCGTGGAACGAGGTCTTTGCGGCCTCGATCCTGACGGTCGATCACCGGACGCTGCCGGCGCTCATCCTCACCTCGGTCGTGGGCGGCGGCGGCGGCGCGCCGCTGGACTACCGGTTCGCCGGCGGATTCTTCATGATCGTGCCGGCGCTCGTGATCATCTTGCTGATCCGGCGCTACCTGTTGACGTTGTGGGGCGTCACGCTGCGGTGACGCCCGCGGCGGGCCGGGGCGCGGGGTGGTCCGGCGGCGGCGCTGGTCCGCGGCGCCGGTCGTGGAGCGACGGGGGACGGGCGTTCGGCGCCGTCACCCAAGAAGGCGAACGATAACGCAGCGCTGGCGGGTGGTCGTGTGGCGGAGGTCCGGCTCGAACATCTGCGCAAGACCTACGGCAAGGTGGTCGCCGTCGACGACGTGTCTCTCGCGATCGACGACGGCCAGTTCCTCGTGCTGCTCGGTCCGTCCGGATGCGGCAAGACGACGGTGCTCCGCGCCGTGGCCGGCCTCGAGGAGCTCGCCCGCGGCCGGATTCAGATCGGCGCGCGCGATGTGACGCGGCTCGCGCCCGGCCGGCGCCGGATCGCGATGGTGTTTCAATCCTACGCCGTCTTTCCGCACCTGCGCGTCTACGACAACATCGTGTTCGGGCTGCGCATGGCGCGGGTCCCCGCCGCGGAACAGCGCCGGCGCGCGGACGAGGCGGCGGAGCTGCTGCAGATTCGGGACCTGCTCGACCGCTATCCCGCCCAGCTGTCCGGGGGCCAGCGGCAGCGCGTCGCGGTCGCCCGCGCGATCGTCATGCGTCCGGACCTGCTCTTGATGGACGAGCCGCTCAGCAACTTGGACGCCCTGCTCCGGCTCCACATGCGGACGGAGCTCAAGCGCATCCACCGGGAACTGCGCGTGACCACGATCTACGTGACCCACGACCAAGTCGAAGCGCTGAGCCTCGGCGAGCGGATCGCGGTCATGCAGAGCGGGCGGATCGTGCAGGACGACACGCCGGCGCGCGTGTACGACGCGCCCGCGAACCGGTTCGTCGGCAGCTTCATCGGCAGCCCGCCCATGAACTTTCTCGAGGGACGGCTCGGCGCGCGGGACGGCCGGGCCGCGCTCAGCGTGTCCGGCCAGTTCCTCGCCGTGTCCGTGGAAGCGGCCGCGGCGCTCGCGGCTGCGGGGGACGGCGCGGTGCTCGCGGGGATCCGCCCGGAGCACATCACCGCCTCGCTCGGCCCGGAGCCGGAGGCGCTCGAAGCCGCGGCCGTCGCGATCGAGCCGCTCGGCGCCCAGACGCTGCTCACGGCCGCGGTCGGCGCGCAGGTGGTCAAGGTCATCGTCCCCGCGGATTTCCGCGCGGAACCCGGCCAGCCGGTGTGGCTGCGCGTCGACGGCGCGCGCGTCCGGTTCATGGACGCCCGGACGGGCGGCGTCATCCCGCTCCCCGGATCGCGGTGACGATGGACGACCTCGTCGCGCAGGCGCTGGCCGTGCTCCGCCGCAACGACATGGGAGCGTACACGCGGCCGAGCCCCCGCCTGTATCCCCACCAGTGGAACTGGGACAGCGCGTTCGTCGCGCTCGCGCTCGCGCGCGTGGACTGGACCCGGATGGAACGCGAGGTCGACGCGCTGCTCGCCGCGCAGTGGACGAACGGCATGCTGCCGCACATTCACTACCACCCGGACGTCACGGGGTACGTCCCCGGGCCGGACTGGTGGCCGGACGTGCCGGCGCGCCGCGCGGGCGAGCGGACGAGCGGGATTACCCATCCGCCGGTGCTGCCGACCGCGGTGTACCGCGCGGGGCGCGCGCAGCCGGACGCGCGCCTCCGGCACGCCTGGTGGGAGCGTCTCTATGAACCGCTGCGGGACGCGCTCCGGTTTTTCTCGCGGCACCGCACGGTGCCGGAGGCCCCGCTCGTCGTGCTCGTGCATCCGTGGGAGAGCGGCCTGGACAACAGCCCGCGCTGGGACTTCGCGGCCGGCCTCGGGCTGCGTCCCGCCCGGGCCTACACGCGCCACGACACGGCGGTGGTGACCGCGTCCGAGCGGCCCCGGCAGGCCGACTACGACCTGTACCTGTACCTCGTCGAGGTGATGGCGCGGCACGGCTACGACCTCGGCGCGTTTTTGCCCCACACGCCGTTCGCCGTGTACGACGCGCTCCAAAACGCGATCTGGTACCGCGCCGCGGTGGATCTGGGCCGGATCGCGGACGCCCTCGGACGCCCGCGCGACTGGACCGGCGACGAGCTGCGCGCGTTCCGCGACGCGTATCACCGGTTCCTCTGGGACGAGGCGTCGGGCCTGTTTCTGGACTTCGACCTCAGGGGCCGCCGCCCCGTGGCCGCGCAGACCATTGCCGGCCTGGGGGCCATCTACGGCGGCCTGGTGAGCGCCCCGCAGGCGGCGGCGATGTGGGCCCGGTACGAACGCCGCAGCCGCGGCTGCCGCGCGCTCCCGACGGTCCCGCCGGACCAACCCGAGTTCGAGCCGGCCCGGTACTGGCGCGGCCCGGTGTGGGTCAACACCAACTGGCTGCTCGCCCGCGGGCTCGAGGAGCTCGGGCTCCGCGACGACGCGCGCCGGCTCGCCGGCGCGACGGTCGACCTCGTGCGCCGCGGCGGCTGGTGCGAGTACTTCCACGCGGAGACGGGCGAGGGGATCGGCGGCGGGGACTTTTCCTGGACCGCGGCCCTCGTCATGGACCTGCTCCAGGAGCCGATCGCGCCCGCGCCGTGACGGGCCGCCCGCGCGCGGCGAAGGACAGACCGTCGCGCCCGTCCGATACCGGATGTGGGAGGTAGGCATGCACCGAGCATCCCGCGCCGCGGCCGTCGCGGCCTGCGCGTGCCTGACGCTCGCCGCGCTCGCCGCGGCGCAAGCCCCGCCGGCCCCGCCCGCCGGAGCCGCGTGGCCCATGCGGGGCCATGACTTCGGCATGTCGTCGTTCCAGCCGGACGCCGGGATGGCCCCGTCCAAGGTGGGCGCGCTGCGCCCGATCTGGCGATTTGCGGCCGACGGCGCGATCCCGGGCAGCCCGGCGCTGGACGAGCGCACCGCCTACGTGGGATCGTCGAGGGGCACGTTGTACGCGCTGGATCTCCGCACGGGAACCGAGCGGTGGCACGTCGCGCTCGGCGCGCGGGGCCAGACCGCGTACGGGTTCCCGACGCTCGGCATCAACGGAACGCCCGCGCTCGCCGGGCCGCGGGTCTACGCCGCGACGGCGGAGACGGATGTCGTGTGCCTCGACGCCGCCACCGGGGGATTCATGTGGCGCACCCGCGTCGGCGACCCGTCCAAGAGCGAGACGATCTGGTCCGCGCCGCTCGTGTGGGGCAACCGCGTCTACGTGGGGATCGACGGCATCTACGACGAGCCGACCGCGCGCGGCCGCCTCGTCGCGCTCGACGCCGTGACCGGCGGCGTCGTCTGGACGTACGTCGTTCCGCAGTACGCCGGCGGCGGCGGGGCGGGCGTGTTCGACAGCCCGTCCGTCGATCCGCAGACGGGCACGTTGTTTGTCGCCACGGGGAACCCGACGCCGAAGGACGCGCCGCCGGCCGGCCCCGACGTGGGGTCGGACTCGATCCTGGCCCTCGACGCCGCGACGGGGCGCCTCCGGTGGGCGTTTGGGCCGACGTATCCTCACGACACCCGGGATCAGGATTTCCTCGCGACGCCGAATCTCGTGGTGCTCCCCCAGGGACTCGGGGTCGGCGCGGGCGAGAAGGACGGCGCGTACTATATGGTCGACGCTCGGACCGGCGCATTGCGGTGGCGGACCAGCCTCTCGGGCCCGTCCGCGGTCGCGGAAATTCTGGGTAGCGGCGCCGTCGGGTTCGGCCGGATCTTCGTCGGCACGCAGGACTTTCCGCCGGGCGTGACCACGTTTTCGCCAAACCTGCCGGGGCGGCTCGTGGCGCTCGATGCGGCGACGGGCCGGATCGTCTGGCAGTTCACGGGGGCGAAGCAGATCCTGGGGTCGCCCGCGGTCTCACAGGGCGGCGTGGTGTTCGCGGCGGACTACGCCGGCGTCGTGTGGGCGGTGGACGCGCGGACCGGCCGGGTCCTGTGGCACGGCGCCACCGGCGGGTTCGCGTGGAAGGGCGGCGTCACGCTCGGGCGCGACCTCGTGCTCGTCGGCGCCGCCGCTCCCGCCAACGTCCTCGTGGCCTTCGGCTCGCCGCCTCCGTAACGGCGGGCGCCGGGCGGGTGATATAATTTTTTTGAACCCCGAACAGCGGGAGCCCGGAGGTGGCGGCGATGGCGGCACGAGGGTATCAGCGGCCGTTGGCGCGGTTGACGCAGCCCTTGATCCGGCGGGCCGGCGCGCTTGCGCCGGCGGCCTGGGACGAGGCGCTCGATCTGGTGGCGCGGCGGTTCCGCGAGATTCGCCGCGACCACGGGCCGGACGCCTTCTGCTGCCTGAGTTGCTCCAAGGCGTCCAACGAAGTGAACTTCGTCGCGCAGAAGTTCATGCGGGTGGTGCTCGGGACCAACAACATCGACAGCTGCAACCGGACCTGACACGCGCCGAGCGTCTCCGGTCTGGAGACGGTGTACGGGGCGGGCGGCGGCACGACGTCGTACGAGGAGATGGAGCACACGGACCTGCTGTTTTTGTGGGGGTCCAACCCGCGCGAGACCCACCCGATCATGTTCCATCACATGCTGCGCGGCATGCGCAACGGCGCGCGCCTCGTCGTCGTCGATCCGCGGCGCACGCCGACGGCGCAGCTCGCGCACCTGCACCTGCCGATCCGCGTCGGCGGGGATATCGCGCTCGCGAACGCGATCGCGCGGGTGATCTTCGAGGAGGGGCTCGAGCACCGCGAGTTCATCGCGCACGCCACGACCGGGGTCGAGGCGTACCGCGAGGCGATCGCGACCTACACGCCGGAGTTCGCGGAGCGCGTCACCGGCATCGCGGCGGACACCGTCCGCCGTGTGGCCCGGATGTACGCCGGGGCGCCGCGCGCGATCATCTGCTGGACGCTCGGCATCACCGAGCATCACAACGCGACGGACGGCGTGTATGCGCTGTGCAACCTGGCCAACATCACCGGGCACGTCGGGCGGTACGGCTCCGGCCTCGACCCGCTGCGCGGCCAGAACAACGTGCAGGGCGGCGGCGACATGGGGGCCATTCCGAACCGCCTGCCCGGGGGCGCGGACGTGGAGGATGCGGAGCAGCGCGCGCCGTTTGAGGCCGCCTGGGGCACGGCGCTCCCGTCCCGGCGCGGGCGCCACCAGAGCCTGATGTTCGAGGGCATGGAGCGCGGCGAGATCCGCGCCGCCTACATCATCGGCGAAAACCCGCTCATGTCGGAGGCCAATCTCCACCGCAGCCGCGAGCTGCTCGGCGGCCTCGACTTCGTCGTGCTCCAGGACGTCGCGCTCAACCAGACCGCCGAGATCGCCGACGTCGTCCTGCCGTCGGCGTTGTCGTGGTGCGAGTGCGACGGCACGGTCACGAACTCCGAGCGGCGGGTGCAGCTGATGCGCAAGGCGGTCGATCCCCCGGGGGAGGCGCGCGACGACATCGCCATCCTGCAAGACCTCGCCGGCCGCCTGGGGCACCGGTGGGGGTACACGGGCGCGGAGGACGTGTGGAACGAGGTCCGGCGCCTCTCCGCGCGGCACCGCGGGATGTCCTACGCCCGGCTCGCCGAGGCCGGCGGGCTGCAGTGGCCGTGCCCCGACGAGGGCCACCCGGGCAGCAAGTTCCTGCACGAGCGCCTGTGGCGGCGTCCGGTCGACGGCCCGCGGGCGCCGCTCATCCCGGTCCGGTGGGAACCGCCCGTGGAGCAGCCGGACGACGCGTACCCGTTTATGCTCACGACGGGGCGCAGGCTCGAATTCTACAACACCGGCACCCAGTCGCGCGGCTACGCGGCGCCGCGCCCGCAGACCGAGTACCTCTGCATCTGGCCCGCGGACGCCCGGCGGCTCGGCCTTGAGCCCGGGGATCTCGCGCGCGTCCGGTCCCGCCGCGGGTCGCTCCTCGTACCGGTCAAGCTCGACGACACGCTCGCGCCCGGGCTCTGCTTCATGACGCTCCACCATCCCGACACGGTGCCGACCAACGTGCTCACGATCGACGCGTGGGATCCGAAATCGGGGACCGCGGAGTTCAAGGCGACGGCGGTGGCCATCGAGCGCGTCGCGGCGCGGGGCGGGTGGCGCGACGAGGTCGTGGGACAGGAGGAGATGTCGCGTGCCGATTGAGCCGAATCCCCCGGCGCCCGCTAGCGAGCGGGAGCGCGAGGCGGTGGACCGGGCCCTCGCCCGCGTGGGCGCCGAGCCGCGCCGGTCCGACCTGCTGCCGCTCCTCCATGCGGTGCAGGACGATCTCGGCTGGTTGCCCCGCGGCGCGCTCCATCACCTCGCCGACCGGATGAACCTGCCATTTCCCGACGTCTGGGGGGTCGCGACGTTTTACGCGTTGTTCCGGCTCGACCCGCCGCGCGGCACGATCCTCCACGTCTGCGACGACGTATCGTGCCGGCTGCGGGGCGCCGATGTCCTCGTGCGCGACCTCCAGGCCCGCTACGGACCGCCGCGGCGATTTGCGGGCGGGGCGCACGGCGATGCGCGGAACGGCCGGGGCGCCGCGGCGCCGCCGGCGGTCGACTGGGAGACGGTGCCGTGCCTCGGGCGGTGCGAGGAAGCGCCCGTCGCCGTGGCCGGCGGGCGCGAACTCGGGCACGCGACGGCCGGCGTCATCGCGGCGGCGCTCGGGCAGGCGGGCGGCGATGCCTGAGGTCCGGCGGCTCCTGGCGCGGGCCGGCGTCGCTGATCCGGAGAGCCTCGAGGCGTACCGGTCGCTCGGCGGCTACGCGGCGCTTGCACGCGTCGCGGAGCGCGGGCCGGCGTGGGTGCTGTCCGAGCTGGAGGCCTCGGGACTGCTCGGGCGCGGCGGCGCGGCGTTTCCGGCCGGCCGCAAGTGGCGCGCCGTCGCGGAAGCCGCCGGACGGCGGCGGGTGGTCTGCAACGCCGACGAGAGCGAGCCGGGCACCTTTAAGGATCGCGTGCTGATGGAGCAGGACCCGTTCGCCGTCGTGGAGGCGATGACGATCGCCGGGCTCACGGTCGCAGCCGAGGACGGGCTCGTCTACGTGCGCGGCGAGTACCGGCTCGCCGCCGCGCGTCTCCGGCGGGCGATCGACCAGGCGGAGCGCGCGGGGCTCCTCGGCGCCGACGTCGCGGGGACCGGGCGCGCCTTTTGGATCCGCGTCGTCCGCGGCGCGGGCGCCTACATCTGCGGCGAGGAGACGGCGCTGTTCAACTCGGTCGAGGGCCGCCGCGGCGAACCGCGCAACAAGCCCCCGTTCCCGACGCAGGCGGGCCTGTTTGGCGACCCCACGCTCGTCAACAACGTGGAGACGCTGTGCAACGTCCCGATCGTGGTACTGGAGGGCGCCTCCGGGTTCCGGCGCTACGGCACGGACCGGTCCACCGGGACGAAGCTGTTCTGCGTGAGCGGGCACGTCGAGCGCCCGGGGTTGTACGAGGTCCCGTTCGGGACGACGCTCGGGGAGCTGCTGGCGCTGGCGGGCGGCGTATGGCGGGGCCGGCGCCTGCAGGCCGTGCTGTGCGGCGGGGCCGCCGGCACGTTCCTCGGTCCCGACCGGTTGGATCTGCCGTTGACCTTCGAGGGCCTCCAGCCCGTCGGGGGTACCGTGGGATCCGGCGCCGTGATCGTGCTCGACGAGACGGCGTCGTTGTGGGATATCGTGCTGCGGGTGGCCCGGTTTTTCCAGGAGGAATCGTGCGGCCAGTGCGTCCCGTGCCGGGTCGGCACGCAGCGGCAGCTGGAGATCGTCACGCGGTTGGCGTCGGGCCGGGCGCGGCCGGAGGACCCGCAACTGCTCGCGGACATCGGCGCGGCGATGACGGACGCGTCCATCTGCGGCCTCGGTCAAACGGCGGCCGGCGCGGTGCTGAGCGCGCTCGCGCTCCGGCCGGGCGCGCCGTCGTCGAGCAACGGCGGCGCGAGCGCGGCGCACGGACGCCCGGGTGAGGTCGTATGAGCATTGTCATCGAGGTCGACGGGCGGACCCTCGGGGCGGACGAGGGGATGACGATCCTGCAAGCGCTCCGGCGCGCCGGCATGGACGCGCCCACCCTCTGCTACCATCCCAACCTGACGCCGGTCAACGTCTGCCGGGCCTGTGTCGTAGAGGTGGAGGGCAGCCGCGCCCTCGTGCCGTCCTGCTCGCGCCGCGTGGAACCCGGGATGCGGGTGCGGACGGACACCGAGCGCGTCCGCCGGGCCCGCAAGGTCGTCCTCGAGATGCTCGCGTCGTCGGTCGACACCTCCACGGCGCCCGAGCTCGCCGCGCACCTCGCCGCGTACCACGGCGACCCGGCGCGGTTTGGCAGCGACGTCGCGCGGGTCCTCGAACCGCTGCGCGACGACAACGACCTGTACGTACGCGACTACGCGAAGTGCATCCTCTGCTACAAGTGCGTCGAAGCCTGCGGCGAGGACGCCCAGCATACGTTTGCGCTGACGGTCGCCGGCCGCGGGTTTGCGGCCCGCATCGACACCGGGGCCGACGCGCCGCTCCTGGAGTCACGCTGTGTCTTCTGCGGAAACTGCGTGGCGGTGTGCCCGACCGGCGCCCTGATGCCCCTGATCGAACACCGGATGCGGCAGGCGGGCGAGTGGGACGAGAGCCGGCAGCACGTTGCGGAGACGATCTGCCCGTACTGCGGCGTGGGCTGCGCCCTCGAGCTGCACGTGCAGGGCAACCGCATCGTCAAGGTCACGTCTCCCGCGGACCACGACATCACGCGCGGCAACCTGTGCGTCAAGGGACGGTTCGGATTTACGTATGTGAACCCGGATCCGGGCGGCCGCTGATGCGTCATTGCCGAACTCCGACAAGGGTTCAAGCCGGCCGTCTGCGATCACGCACCGGCGCCGTGCGCAACGCGCACAGGGGCCGCGGCGTGTCCGCGCCGAAGTAAGGAACGCGGACACGTCCCCGAGTCGTGCGCGGCGCGCAATCACTGCCCGGCGGCGGGACGCCGAAAGGGGGTGCCCCCCGTGGGGCGGATGATATGGCCACCCTAACGACGCGGCTTGTGACGGCCGGTGTCGCTGCGTGTCTCGGTTTTGCGGCGCTGGCGGGCGTGCCGGGAGGCGGCCTGGCGGCGGCGCCGGCCACCCTTGCGATCGCGCTCGGCATCGACGCGGACACGTTGGACCCGGCCGGGCAGACGACCGCCACGGTCTCGAACATCGTGGACTACATCTACGATCCGCTGATCTGGTACAACGACGAGCGGTCCGGCGTCGCCCCGGGGCAGCCGCAGTACACCAAGCTCGTCGGGCAGCTCGCGACCTCGTGGACGGCGAGCCCCGACGGCCGCACGTACACGTTCAAGCTGCGCCAGGGCGTCAAGTTCCAAGACGGCACCCCCTTCGACGCGCAGGCCGTCAAGTTCAACATCGAGCGGATGCTGGATCCGTCGGTCCGGAATTCGTCACGCTACTACTGGAGCGCGCTCGACACCGGCCGGATCGAGATCCCCGACCCCTACACGATCGTGCTGCACTTCAAGGAGCCGAGCGCCACGCTGCCGGAAGAGCTGGCGACCACGGCGGCCGAGATCGTGTCGCCGGCCGCGGCCAAGGCGTTGGGGAACGCCAAGCTCGCGCTGGGACCGGTCAACGCCGGCTCCGGGCCGTACATCTTCAAGGAGTGGGTGCACGGCGACCACATCACGCTGGTGCGCAATCCCGATTACTGGGGGCGCAAGCCGTACTTCGACCAGGTGATCTTCCGCGTCGTCCCCAACGCGGGGACCCGCGAGACCATGCTGCGCGCGGGCGACGTGCAGATGGCGTTCGCGCCGCCCGCGCCCGACGTGCCCGCGATGCGCAGGGATCCGTCGCTGCGCGTCGTGGAGGGCCCGACCGACCGCGCGATCTGGGTGGGGATGAACAACCTCTGGGGCCCGTTCAAGGACGTGCGCGTGCGCCAGGCGATGAACTACGCCGTCAACAAGCAGGCCATCATCCACAGTGTGCTCTTCGGCCTCGCGACCGTGCTGGAAGCGCCGACGACGCCCAACCAGTTCGGCTACACGCGGATCCAGCCGGGCGGCTGGCCGTTCGATCCCGCGCGCGCGAAGCGGATGCTCACCGAAGCCGGCTACCCCCAAGGCTTCAGCGTCGCGTTCCGGGCGCCCACGGGCCGCTACATCCAGGACTATCAGGCCGCCCAGGCCATCGCCGCGCAGCTCGCCAACGTCGGCGTCAAGGCCGCGGTGGAGACCGCCGACTGGCCGAGCTACATCGGCGCGCTCGCGACCCCGGCGGACCGCACGCCGATTCAGATGTACATGCTCGGGCAGGCCGGTCCGTACCTGGATGCGGCCTCCCAGCTCTTCGGCGTCTTTTACTCCGGCCTGTGGCCGCCGCACGGCTACATCTCCACGTTCTACAAGGATGCCAAGGTGGACGAGCTGCTGCTCGCCGGGCAGACGACCATGAACCCGGAGCAGCGCCGGGCGATCTACAAGCAGGCGCAGGAGCTGATCTGGCATGACGCGCCCTGGATCTTCCTGTGGGCGCAGAACTTCTACGTGGTGACGAGCAGCCACCTCGAGGGCGTGAGCATCGTACCGACGGAGAAGTGGGCGGCCATCTACGCGACGTGGAAGTAGGGGCCGCCCCGACCGAGGAGGGCGGGATCGTCATGGGCAGCGCGGGGCGCGTACCCCGCCGCGGGGAGCCGGCCGGCACGGCCGTGCGGGCCGGGGCGAAGACGCGCGTCGCGATCCACACCGTGCGCGCGGGCGCGAGCGCCCCGCGCACCGACGTCGTCGCCACCGAGGAGCCGCTCGAGATCCGGCTCGTGGCCGGGGGCGAGACGCGCACGGTCGCGGTGACGATGCGCACGCCCGGCCATGACTTCGAGCTCGCCGCGGGGTTCCTGTTCGGCGAGGGCGTGCTCCGCGACCCGCATGAGATCGCGCGCATGTCGTATTGCGCGGACCCCGAGGTCGACCGCGCGCAGCAGTACAACATCGTGAACGTCGCGCTGCGGTCGCCGGTCCTGCCGGCGCTCGCCGCGCTGGAACGGCACTTCTACACGACGAGCGCGTGCGGCGTCTGCGGCAAGGCGACCCTGGAGGCGCTGCGCCTGCGCGGTCTCGCGCATGTCCGCGGCGGCCTCGTCGTGGACGCGGGGACGCTCGCCGCGCTGCCGGGGACGCTCCGGCGGGCGCAGAGCCTGTTCGCCGCCACCGGCGGCCTGCATGCCGCCGCGCTCTTCGACCGCGACGGTCGTCTCGTGGCGCTCCGGGAGGACGTCGGCCGGCACAACGCGATGGACAAGCTGGTCGGTTGGGCCTGGCTCGACGGGCGCGTCCCGCTCGATCTCCATGTCGTGATGGTCAGCGGGCGCGCCAGCTTCGAGCTGGTGCAGAAAGCGGCGGCGGCGGGGATCCCCGTCTTTTGCGCCGTCTCCGCGCCGAGCAGCCTGGCGGTCGACACCGCGCGGGAGTTCGGGGTGAGCCTGGTGGGCTTTCTCCGGGGCGAGCAGTTCAACGTGTACAGCGGCGCCGAGCGCGTGCGTGTCCACGCGCCGGACCGAGGCGGCGCGCGCCACTGATCGCGCCGGCCCGGCGCGTCCGCCGCCTTCCAGCGCTGCTCCCGCTAGGCGTAGAACTCCGGCGCCTTCTTGAGCTTCTTCCACTCCTCGGGATCGTGTCCGTAGACGATCAGCTTGACGCCCTCGCGCGCCGCGAGGTCCACGAGCTTGCGCGTGCTGGCGCGGGTCCCCGCCTCGTCCAGATCGTATGGTCCCATGGGCCGCGTCTCGGGCGTGTGGTCCCCGAGCGCGCGGGCGATCGCGTCGATGGCGAGCAGGACCGGACCGGTCTTGGGCAGCCGGACGAGCACGGATTGATGCCCCGGCACGTGGCCGCTCGTCTCGATGAGCTCGATGCCGGGGAGCAACGTGGTGTCGCCGTCGACGAGGCGGTACCGCAGCCGGGGATCGTCCCACTGCTCGCGCGTGCCTGCGAAGCGCGGGTGGCCCGACTTCGCGGTCTCGTAGTGACGTCGCTGGACGACGATCTCCGCGCGCGGAAAAGCGGTGAGGCACCCCGCGTGATCCCCGTCGAAGTGCGTCGCGACGAGGTGGGTGATGTCCTCGGGGCGGACGCCGATGCGGGCCAGCTGGTTGACGACGAGGTCGTCCTCGGTGATCCGGGCGCCCTGATGGCCCGGCTGGCGGCTCACCTCGACCATCTTCGGGCCGAAGCCGGTGTCCACGAGGACGTTCGTGCCGTCGCCGACCTGGATCAGGTACCCCGGGTACGGCGACCCCGCCGCCGGGTTGATGCCGAGTTGCATGATGTACAGTCGCATCGATGGTCCCCCACGGTGTTGCGTGTCGGCGGCGCTCGCCGCCGGGGCCGGCCGGCGCCGGCGTGCAGACGGCCAACGGGCTGCGCCCCGCGGCTCGGGGCACCCGTCGGATGATTCCCCGCAGGCCGGCACGAGCGGCGCGGCCTATGGCGTGAGCCGGTGCTCCCTCACCCAGACGATCTGTTGCGTGTGATGCCGCCCGTGCCAGGCGTACTGGTCGAGGTGACGCCACAGCGGCACCGTCTCCCGGCTCTCGGGATGATAGAAGGCCCGAAGCCACGCGTCCCGGGGAAGCGATCGCGCCAGGTGTACCCACCGGGCGTGGACACCCTCCAGCAGCCGCAGTGATGGTTCCACGTCGGCGGTGAGCGCATCCTCCAGGCGCGCCCAACTGCTCTCGTCATAGGGCTTGATCGTCGGCCGTTCCTCCGTGAGCGCCAGCCTGAACCGGATGTAGCCGTTGAGATGGCTGTCGGCGATATGGTGCACGATCTGCCGAATCGACCAGTTCCGGTACACCGCGCCGAGTTGATCCCCGGCGAGGCCGGCCACCGCCGCCCGCAGCCGCACCGGCGCATGCTCGATCTCCGCGATCTGGGCGCGGAGGCGTCCATCCTCGTAGTCGCCGGGGACCTCGTACGCCCCGGCTGGGAATTGCGGCGGTTCGGGTGCCGGTCGATCCATCGTCCTCTCCCTTCGCCTGCGCGGGCGCGTCACGGCCGGGCTGCGGCATGGGTCCGCGGCTCGGCCGGCCCGTCCACCCTCGTGCGCCCGAGGCGCGGCCCTAGGAGCGCGTCGTGGTGCGGCCGAGGTGCTCGCGCATATCGCCGAGCGCCGCGCGCAGCCGTTCGACAAAGCCGCCGCGCACCGCGTCCACGGCCTGCCCGATCGCCGCTTGGATCGCCGTCCGATCCGACGCGCCGTGGGCCATCACCACGTTGCCGCGGACGCCGAGCAGCGGGAGGCTGCCTTGGAGGTCGATGGGGTTGGTCCACGCGACCAGCCGCCGGGCGATCTCGTCCGCCCGGGCGGCCGGGACGACCCCGTCGAGCTCGCGCCGGAGCCACGCCGCGGCCTCGCGGCCGAGCCCTTCCACGGTCTTGAGCACCGCGTTGCCGACGAACCCGTCGCACACGACGACGTTGGCCTCCCCGGCCATCAGGTGGTGCCCCTCCAGGAGCCCGACGAAGCGGAGGCCGCTGCGCGCCAGGAGATCCGCCGCCTGCTTGACGACCTTGTTGCCCTTGCCGGGCTCGCGGCCGTTGCTGAGGAGCGCGACCGTGGGCTCCGCCACGCCGCCGAAGACCCGCATGTACGTCGTGCCCATCACGGCGAACTCGACCAGGTGGTGCGCCTCGCAGTCGATCGTCGGCCCGAGGTCGATCAGGAACGTCTCCGGGTGGATCTCCAGGATCTGCCGCCCGACGCAGGCGCGCCGGACGCCTTCGATCATCCCGATCTCGCGGATCGCCGCCAGCAACGTCGGCCCGGTGCTGCCCGCGCTGATCGCGGCATCCGCGCGGCCCTGCCGGATCAGCCGCATCGTCACCGACATCGACGCGTTCGGCATCGCCCGGAGCGTCGCGAGGGGCGGCGCCCCCTCCGGCACCGCGCGGTCGCTGGGCACCAGCTCCACCGTCCGGCTCGCCGGATCCGCGCCCGCGGCAGACGGCTCGTGGGGCAGGAGCGGGGCCACGGCCTCCGGGATGCCGACGAGGAGCAGGGAGAGCCCGTGGGCGCGCGCGGCCGCCAGCGCGCCCGCGACGATCTCGCCCGGCGCCCGGTCGCCGCCCATGCAGTCCACTGCGATGCGGATCGGCCCGCCGTTCACCGCCATCTGCCTACACCATCGTCAGCCCGCCGGAGACGCTGAGCACCTGACCCGTCACGTACCGCGAGGCGTCGCTCGCGAAAAACACGATCGCGTCGGCGATCTCCTCGGGCTGCGCCACGCGGCGCATGGGGATCAGCCGGATCATCCGCTCGATCTTCCCGGCGTGCGCGGGATCGCTCTGGTTCTCCGTCAGCACCGCCGTCTCGGTCGGCCCGGGGCAGACGCAGTTGACGCGCACCTGATGGCGCGCCATTTCCCGCGCGAGCGACCGGGTCAACGCGATGACGCCGCCTTTGGCCGCGGAGTAGATCGCCTCCCCCGCGGTGCCGACGCGCCCAGCGTCGCTGGCCACGTTCACGATCGTCCCTCCGCCGTGCGCGGTCATCCATTCCAGCGCGGCGCGGCTGCAAAACACGGTGCTCCAGAAGTTCGCGTCCACGACGCGCCGCCAGTAGGCCTCGTCCTCGTCGAGAAACGCGCTCGTCAGCGTCCACCCGGCGTTGTTGACGAGGATCTCCAGCCCGCCGAGCGTGCGGGTCACCCGCTCGACGGCCGCCCGGCATGCCGCGGACGTGGTCAGGTCGGCGGCCAGGGCGAGGCCCCGCACGCCCCGCTCCTCGACATCGGCGGCGACGCGGGCGATCTCGGCCTCCGTCCGGGCGATGACCGCGACGTCGGCGCCGAGACCGGCCAGCCGCAGCGCCGTCGCACGGCCGATGCCGCGGCCGCCGCCCGTCACGGCCGCGCGCCGGCCGCGCAGCGATCCCGGGACCGCGAAATCCACCGAGCCCGCTACTGCCGGCGGCGGGGCCAGGCGGCGTGCAGCGCCTGCCGCTCGCGTTCGTAGATGGCGGCGAATTTCTCCGCCGCTTCCTTCCCGGAGAGCAGCTCGAGTTTGCGGACCTCGAGGGGGTCGGCGGCGTGGATGATCGCCGTCTCCTCCGCCGTCGGCGGCTCCGTCGTCGGGATCCGAGAGCCGAGCTCGATCGCAAATCCGGTCGCCTCGCGCACCGTGTCCGGGGTGACGCCCCGGTGCAGGCTGCGCGCGAACATCCGGCCCGACTCCGGGTCCCAGCCGAACACCCCCAGGTTCGTGACCAGGCACGTGGGGGCGCCGTGGCCGTCGAGCGTCTTGCGCCGCTCCGGGTTGTAGCCCGCGCCGCTGATGAAGTCGACGTGCTCGACGACCGTGCGCGGTGTGTGCTGCGTCAGGTAGTACAGGCCCTGCGAGAGGTGGCTCGTGTCCTCGGGGATGCCCCGCGAGCCCACCAGCGCGACCTTGGGCCTGTCCCACGCGCCGATGACGGAGATGTTGACGTTGCCGTGCTGGTCGATCTGCGCCGGGTTGATCCAGATGCGGAACCGGTCGGTGAAGATCGCGTCGAAGATGTCCTCCATGGTCAGCGGGATCGCGCGCTGGTTTTCGGTCAGGAACTGGCCCAGCGACAGGGTCGGCAGCGGCACGGCGTCCATGCCCGACTCCGGCGTCGACAGCACCGCGAGGTCAGGCGCGTGCGTGCTCTTCGCCAGGTGGGCGGCGAGCGACCCGAACGCGGTCACCGAGCTCACCAGGTACTCGCCGCGCAGCTCGCGCGCCATGCACGTGATGATCTGCTCGTCGACGCTGTACTCGGTCATGGGATCCTCCTTCGGTCTCGTCGCCGTGCCCTTGTCACCGCATCGTTGCAGCACGCACTCCGGCAAGGGTTCGAGCCGGCCGGACCTGCCCTTCGCTCAGCGGACCGACGCCTACCCGATTCCGCGTTGTCGCTTTGTCCGCCGCACAAGCGAAAATGCGGAGGCACACGTGCGCACCGCGGGCGTCGAACGCCCGCTCCGAGCAGATCCGGCCGGCCCAACTACCCTCGTCAAACATCAAAGACGCTCCACTAGACTCGCAGCCGCTCACCGAGCGTCCGCTCGCCGCCGAGCGCGCGCACGTAGTCGCGGTGATTCACGTAGACGTACCGTTCCAGATACTCGTGCCAGCCGGCGCCGTCGCGCGCGGCCCCGAGGTACTCCTGGACGTGCTGCAGGTCCGCCCGGTACTCCGGCGCGCACCCGGTGAAGTGCGCCCCCCACGGCGCCTCCACGACCCCGGTGACCATGGTGCGGAAGATGTGCACGTCGCGGCCGTACGTCTGCAGGCGCTCGGGGAGGAGGATCTGCTCCGCGGACAGGAACGTCTTGCGGGCCGCCTTGGCGCACAGCGCGTCCATGTGGCCGTCGCCGAGGACGACGCCGTTGCCCTGGGGATCCGCGAGATTGACATGCAGGAGCGCCACGTCCGGCCGCAGGGCCGGCACCGCGACGAGCGTTTCGCCGTGAAACGGGTCCTGGATCGTCGTGAACGCGGCGCTGTGCCGCAGGACGTCCGTGCCGAGGGTCGAGTGCGTCGGAAGAAACGGCACGCGCTTGATCGCCGCGTCGAGCCCGGCCATCACCGTATATTCCGTCCACTCCTGAAACTTGAGGGCGCCGTCCTGGCGGGCGCGCCGGAAGTGCGGCGCCAGGCCCATGACCTCGAACCCCACGAACGCGAAGATCACTTCCGCCACCTTGCCGGTGCCGATCAGCAGATCGACCTCGGGGCCGCCGACGTTGACGATGAGCCGCAGATCGCGCCGGTCGCTCCGCGCGAGCGCCCGGACCAGCGCCATCGGCTTGCGCGACAGCGACGAGCCCCCGATGGCGACCGTGGCGCCGTTTGGGATCTCCGCGATCACCTGGTCGGTGCTGATGACCTTGTTCACGCGCGCACCTCCCCCCGCCGCCGGAACAACTCGAACGGCGCGGACACGAGCCCCAAGCCGCCGTCGACGACGATCGTCTGCCCGAGGATGTACCGCGCTCCCGGGCTACAGAGGAACGCCACGGCATCCGCGACGTCCTGCGGCTGCCCCATGCGGCCCGCGGGCGCGAACGTGGAGACCAGGCGGTCGAACTCCGCGAAGCGGTCGCCCCCGTAGTGCCGCGCCGAATCCGTCAAGATCACACCCGGGCTCACGCAGTTGGCCGTGATGCCGCGCCCGGCGAGCTCATACGCGAGGTACCGGGTCCACGTCTCCAGCGCCGCCTTCGCGGAGGCCAGGATCGCATAGTGCGGCAGCATCTCCACGGTCCCCTGGCCGCCGATCGTGACGATCGCCGCCTCGCGTCCCTGCATCAGCGGCACGGCGCGCTGCACGCACAGCGCGAGCGACCGCAGGATGAGGTCGAACGTGCGCTGCAGGTGGTGGGGTTTCGCGTCCAGCGTGGTCTTGAACGCCGTCGCCGCGTGGTTCGCCACGAAGAAGTCGAGCGCGCCGAACCGCTCGGCGACGAGCTCGAAGAGGCGGTCGATCTCGTCGGGCTTCTCTAAATCCGCGCCGGCCGCGACGGCGCGCCCGCCCCGCTCGAGGACCGCGGCGGCAACGCCTTCGGCCAGCGCCTGGTTGCGGTGGTAGTGGACGACGACGGCGGCGCCGCCCCGCGCCAGCGTTTCGGCCGTCGCCCGCCCGATGCCGCGGGAGGCGCCGGTGACGAGGGCAACCTTGCCCTGAAACGTCCCTTCGAACACGGCTCCGCCTCCTCGCTACACGTGTCGGGATCGCCGCAGCCCGCGACCCGCGGGCGCTCGTGGCGTCGAGTGTGAGCGGGACCCGGATGCCCGCCATGCAGTTCGGTGGCGCGCGCGGCGGGTCCTACCGCTCGTGGGCACGAACCGCCACCACGGAGTTTTGACCGCCGAAGCCGAACGCGTTCGCGACGGCCAGCCCTACGCGGGCACGCCGTGCGACGAGCGGGACGTAGTCGAGATCGCAGGCGGGATCGGGATGCTCGAGGTTGATCGTCGGCGGGATCCGGCCGGTGTGGATCGCGAGCACGCCCACCATGGCCGCGAGCGCGCCGGCGGCGCCGATCAGGTGGCCGACCATGCTCTTCGGCGCGGTCACGAGGGCCGCCCGCGCGTGCGCGCCGAGTGCCTGCTTGATCGCGAGGGTCTCGGCGATGTCGTTGAGCGGCGTGCCGGTGCCGTGCGCGACGACCAAATCCACCTGGTCGGGCACGGCCCCGGCGCTGTGCACGGCCTGGCGCATGGCCGCGGCCGCCACGTCACCGTCCCGCCGCGGCGCCGTCTCGTGGTACGCGTCGCTGGTGAGCCCCGCGCCGGCGAGCTCGGCGTAGATGCGGGCTTCGCGCCGCCGGGCCACGTCCTCGCGTTCCACCAGAAACACGACCGCGCCTTCGCCGTACACGAACCCGTCGCGGTCCCGATCAAACGGGCGGCTGGCCTGCTCGGGCGCGTCGTTGCGCGTGCTGAGCGCGCCGAGCGAGCACAGCGCGGCCCACACGGACGGCGTCAGGGCGGCTTCCGTCCCGCCGGCGAGCACGTAATCCGCGTCGCCGTCGAGAAGCCAGCGCCGGGCCTCGGCGAGGGCGATCGCGCCGCTCGCGCACGCGCCCACCGAGGTATTGGACGGCCCGCGGATGCCGAAGTGAATGCTGACGGCCGAGGAGGCCATGTTCGCGATGAGCATGGGCAGCAGAAACGGGGTGACGCGGTGGGGCGAGCTGCCGTACAGCCGCGGCGCTTCCGCGTCGATCTCACTGATCCCGCCGAGCGCGGTCGCGATGGTCACGCCGACGCGATCGAGCAGGTCGTCCCGCAGCGCGAGGGCGCCGTCGGCCAGCGCCTCGTGCGCGGCGGCGACCGCGAACTGCGCGAACCGGGCGGTCCGGCGCGCGCGCTTCCGGGTCATGACCGAAAGCGGATCGAACCCGGGGACGTCGGCCGCGATCCTGACCGGATACTGGGAGGCGTCGAAGCGGGTGAGGGGACGAACGCCGCTTTGACCCGCTACCAGGTTGGCCCAGGTCCCCGGGGCCGACAGGCCCACGGGCGTGACCGCCCCAATCCCCGTGATGACCGCGCGGACCGCAGGGACCTCCAGCCGGAAAGTTGGTGCAAACCTTCGCCAGCGCCGGCGCCATTCCTTGCCCCCGGGACGACGTGCCCGGTCAAAACACGAACAATGCGCGCGATCCTTGGCATGTTAGTTTCCGTATGCTATAGTCCGTGAGGACGTCGTCGCTCCCTCTTCGCAGCATCGTCCGTAAAACCCGAACTATTCCGATCGCGGCGCATGAGGTGCGCGGCCCGGTGCGAGTCCTCATCGTGGGATCCGGAGGTCGGGAACACGCGCTCGCGTGGGCCCTCCACAGCCGGGGCGGCGCCACACTCTTTTGCACCCCCGGCAACCCCGGCATCGCGACCGTAGCCGATTGCATCCCGTGCGACATTTCCGACACCGGCGCGGTCGTCGCCGCGGCCGAGCATTTGTCGACGGACCTTGTGATGATCGGGCCCGAGGCGCCGCTTGCCGCGGGCCTCGTCGACGCCTTGTCGGCGCGCGGGCTGCGGGCGTTCGGGCCGACGCGGGCCGCCTCCGAGCTCGAGGCCAGCAAAGTCTTCATGAAGACGCTGTGCGCCCGGTATGAGATCCCGACGGCGCCGTTTCGCGTCTTCGACGACGGCGAGGCGGCGGCGGCGTACGTGCGCCGCGCGGCGCGCCCTCTCGCGGTGAAGGCCGACGGCCTCTGCGCTGGCAAGGGCGTCGTCGTCGCGGGGTCCGCGGACGAGGGCGTGGCCGCGGTCGAGACGCTGATGCTCAGGCGGCGCTTCGGCGACGCCGGCGCGCGCATCGTCGTGGAGGAAGTGCTCCCGGGCCGGGAGTTGAGCGTGTTTGCCGTCACGGACGGCGTCGATCTCGTCCCGTTGATCGCGGCGCGCGACTACAAGCGCCTCGGCGACGGCGACCGCGGGCCCAATACGGGCGGCATGGGCGCGGTCGCGCCCGCGCCGGGCGTGCCCGACGGGGTGTTGGATCGGATCGTCGACGAGATCCTCGCGCCCGCGCTGTGGGCGATGGCGCAGGAGGGGCGGACGTATCGCGGCGTGCTGTTCGCCGGCGTGATGCTCGCGCCGGACGGGCCGCGCGTCCTCGAGTTCAACGTGCGCTTCGGCGACCCGGAGGCGCAGGCGCTGCTCCCGCTTCTGGAGACGAGCCTGCTCGAGATCGCGGACGCCGTCCTGGCGGGACACGTCAGCCGGCTCGCGTTGCGATGGCGGGCCGAGACGGCGGTGTGCGTGGCGCTCTGCGCCGCGGGCTATCCGGACCGGCCGCGCGCGGGCGACGTGATCGAGCGGCTCGACGCCGCCCCGGGCGACGACCGTACGCTCGTGTTCCACGCCGGCACCGCGGTGCGGGACGGCCGCCTCGTCACGGCCGGCGGCCGCGTCCTGAACGTGGTGGGCACGGGCGGCTCGGTCGGCGAGGCCCGCTCGCGCGCGTACGGCATGGCGGCGCGCATCGACTTTGCCGGCAAGACCCTGCGGCGGGACATCGGGATCGGATGGCATCCGGTCATGACGGAGACCGCGCAGGCCGTCGAGGAGGTGTCCAGGTGACAGGCGCGAGCGTCCGCGTGGGGATTCTCGTGGGGAGCGACTCCGATCTCCCGCTCATGCAAGAGGCGGGCCGGCTGCTGGCGGAGTTCGGCGTGCCGTACGAACTCACGATCGCGTCGGCGCACCGCTCGCCTGACCGCGTCGAGCGGTACGTCGCCGAGGCCGAGGGGCGGGGCATCCACGTCCTCATCGCCGGCGCCGGCGCGGCGGCGCACCTGGCCGGGGTGGTCGCCGCACGGACCGCGCTGCCCGTGATCGGCGTGCCGCTGCCGGGAGGAGCACTCGGCGGAATGGACGCGCTCCTGTCCACGGTGCAGATGCCCTCGGGGGTGCCGGTGGCGTGCGTCGCGATCGGGGGGGCCCGCAACGCCGCCCTGCTGGCGGCGCAGATCCTCGGGGTCGGCGACCCGGCGCTCCGCGAGCGCGTCCGCGCGTACAAGGCCAAGCTCGCCGCGCAGGTCGAGGAGAAGGCGGCGCGGCTGGCGTCGTCCGAAGCCGGCATGGCGCCGCCGCGGGAGACGCGCTGATGCGTCTTCGCCCGGCTCCGGCACGGGTCCGCGCCGGCCGGATTTTGCTGGGCCCGCGGCGTGCGCCGGCGCGTCCGGGGCACATCCGGCCGGCCATCGGGTGAGTTAGATGCCGGTGACGGCGATCGTAGGAGCCCAGTGGGGCGACGAGGGCAAGGGCAAAGTCGTCGACACCCTCGCGGCCCACGCCGACGTGGTCGTCCGCTACAACGGCGGGAACAATGCGGGCCACACGATCCAAAACGAGCGCGGAACGTTCCGGCTGCATCTATTGCCGTCCGGCATTTTTCACCCGGCGTCCCAGTGCGTGGTCGGCCCCGGCGTGGTTGTCAACCCGGACGCGCTGCTCTCGGAGATCGACGAGGTCGAACGCGCCGGCGTGCCCACGGTCGGCCGGCTCTGGCTCGATCAGCGCGCGCACCTCGTGTTTCCGTATCACATCGCGATGGACGAGCTGGAGGAGGCGGCGCGCGGGGGCGCGCCGCACGGGACGACCAAGCAGGGCATCTGGCCCGTGTACGCCGACAAGGCGGGGCGCACCGGCATTCGGGTCGGGGATCTGCTCGAAGCGGGGCATCTCACGGAGCAGATCCGCTTCGTGGCGGCCCGCAAGAGCGCGCTGTTTCGCGGCGTCTACCGCCACGAGCCCGTGGACGCGGGCGCGATGCTGGCCCGCTGCGGGCGGTGGACCGATCGCCTCCGCCCGTACATCACCGACACGCATCCGCTCATCCAGGAGGCGCTGCGGGCCGACCGGATGATCCTGCTCGAAGGTCAGCTCGGGGTGATGCGCGATCTCGATTGGGGTGTGTATCCGTACGTGACGTCGTCGACGACGCTGGCGGGAGGGGCGTCGGCCGGCGCGGGCATCCCGCCGTACCGCATCACCCGCGTGCTGGGGATCGCCAAAGCGTACACGACGGCGGTGGGCGCGGGTCCGATGCCGACGGAGCTGTGCGACGCCACCGGGGACCTGATCCGCGAGCTCGGGCAGGAGTACGGCGCCACCACGCGCCGGCCGCGGCGGTGCGGATGGTTCGACGGCGTCGCGGCCAGGTTTGCGGCCGAGGTGGCGGGGTTCACGCAGCTCGCCGTCATGAAGCTCGACATCTTCGACACGTTCGACGCGGTGCGTCTCGCCGTCGCGTACCGCCTCGACGGCCGCACCGTGCACACCGTGCCCCACACCGCGGCGATGGGGCGCGTGGAGCCGATCTACGAGGAGCTGCCCGGCTGGCGCGCGCCGACGCAGGGCGCGCGCCGGCTGACGGACCTCCCCGTAGAGGCGCGCGTCTTTCTCCGCAGGATCGAGGAGATCGTCGGCGTGCCGATCACGATGATCGGGGTGGGCGCCGGGCGGTCCGACGTCATCTTCACCCAGGAGAGCGTCCCGTGATCACGCGCTACACGTCGCCGGAGATGGCGGCGCTCTGGAGCCCGGAGACCAAGTTCGCGACGTGGCTGGAGATCGAGCTGCTCGCGGCGGAGGCGCAGGCCGCGCTCGGCCTGATCCCGCAGGACGCGGCGCGCCGCCTGCGCGAGCGCGCGCGCGTCACGAGCGTGGCGCGCATCGACGAAATCGAGGAGCGGGAGACGCGGCACGACGTGGTCGCGTTTCTGCGCGTCGTCGGGGAGACGGCGGGCGACGACGCGCGGTACCTCCACAAGGGCCTCGGGTCCTCCGACGTCGTGGACACGGCGCAGTCGGTCTTGATGGTGCGGGCCGCCGATCTCCTCGCGGCGGGGCTCGCACGGCTGCACGCGGCCCTCCGCACGCTCGCACGGACCCACCGCCGCACCGTGATGGCGGGGCGCACCCACGGCATGCAGGCCGAGCCGATCACGTTCGGGCTCAAGGCCGCGGTGTGGTACGCCGAAGTCGGCCGGGGCCTGGAGCGGCTGCGCCGCGCCCGCGAGGTCATCGCCGTGGGCAAGCTCTCCGGCGAGGTCGGGACGTTCGCACACACGCCGCCGGAGGTGGAGGCGCGGGTCTGTGAGCGCCTCGGGCTGCGGCCGGCGCCGGCGTCCTCGCAGGTCCTGCAGCGCGACCGGCACGCCGAGTACGTCGCGCACCTCGCGGTGGTGGCGGGGACGCTGGAGAAGATCGCGACCGAGATCCGCAGCCTGCAGCGCACCGAACTGCGCGAAGTGGAGGAGCCGTTTCGCCCCGGGCAGACGGGGTCGTCGGCGATGCCCCACAAGCGCAACCCGATCATCTGCGAGCGCATCGCAGGCCTGGCCCGCGTGATGCGCGGCTACGCCGCGTCGGCGCTCGAGGACATCGCGCTGTGGGGCGAGCGGGACATCACGCACTCCTCGGTCGAGCGCGTCATCGTCCCGGACGCCACGGCCGTGCTCGACTACATGATCCGCAAGCTCGCCGGCGTGATCGAGGGGCTGCGCGTGTATCCCGAGCAGATGCGGGCCAACATGGAGCGGTCCGGCGGGCTCGTCTTTTCCCACCGCGTGTTGCTCGCGCTGCTCGACAAGGGGCTCGCCCGGGACGACGCCTACCGGATCGTCCAGACCGCGGCGATGCAGGCGTGGGAAGGGCGGGGCGCGTTCCGCGAGCTCGTGCGCGCGTCCGGGGCGCTCACCGACGCCGAGCTCGACGCGTGCTTCGACCCCGCCGCCGCGCTGCGTTACGTCGACGCGATCTTCGCGCGCGCGGGCCTCGACGGCGCGGCCGGGAGTGATCCGGAGGCGGAGCAGCCGCCACGGGAGGGGACGGGGAATCCATCACGGCCGGCGCATGCCGCGGGCCGCGCGGGCGGGGACGCCGCCGGCCGGTGACCGCAAGACGCGACACGCTCGAGCTCAGGGAGGTGAGGAGGCGATCATGACCGGACACGCCGCAGCGCTCCTGGAGACGCGCATCGACCTGCCGATGTTTTCCCGCGGCAAGGTGCGCGACATCTACGACCTCGGTGATCAGTTGTTGCTGGTGGCAACGGACCGGCTCTCGGCGTTCGACAGCGTGCTCCCCACCGGCATCCCGGACCGCGGCCGCGTGCTCACGGGCCTGTCCGCCTTCTGGTTCGAGCGCCTCAGCCCGGTCGTGCCGAACCACATGATCACCATCGATGCCGGCGCGTTTCCGCCGGCGTTGCACCCGTATCGTGATCGCCTGGCCGGGCGCGCGATGCTCGTCCGGCGGTGCCGGCGGATCGACTTCGAGTGCGTCGTGCGGGGCTACCTCGCGGGCTCGGCCTGGAGCGAATACCAGGCATCGGGCCGGGTCTGCGGCGTGACGCTGCCGGAGGGCCTTCGCGCCGGGAGCCGGCTGCCGGAGCCGATCTTTACGCCGGCGACCAAGAATGACCGGGGGCACGACGAGAACATCTCCGCCGCCGAGTTGTCGGCGCGCCTCGGGCCGACGCTCGCCGGACGGCTCGCGGACGTGAGCCTCGCGCTGTACCGGGAGGCGGCGGCGCTGGCGGAGCGGGTCGGCTTCATCCTGGTGGACACCAAGTTCGAGTTCGGGCTCCTCGGCGACGTGCTGACCCTCATCGATGAGGCGCTGACCCCGGACTCCTCGCGCTTTTGGGACGCGGCGTCCTACGCGGCGACGGGCTCGATGGAGAGCTACGACAAGCAGGTCGTACGCGACTACCTGACTCGCGTGGGGTGGGACCGGCGGCCGCCGGCCCCGCCGCTGCCCGACGACGTGGTCGAGGCGACGCGCGCGCGCTACCTCGAAGTCTACCGTCGGTTCACGGGGCGCTCGTTGGAGGCGCCGTCATGACGCCCGCGGGCGGGACCAACTGAGCGCGGGCGGCGGCGTGCCGACCGTTCGCGTCATCGTGACGCTCAAGCCGGGGGTGCTGGACGCGCCTGGCCAGGCGATCCACAAGGGGCTCGCGGCGCTGGGCCACGCGGGCGTCCGGGCGGTCCGCGCCGGGCGCTATTTCGAGATCGAGCTCGATGGCACGGAGCGCCTGGACGACCGCGTCCGCGACATGTGCGAGGGCTTTCTCGCCAACACGCTGATCGAACAATACCGGTACGACATCGTATGACACACCACACGACGCACACGAGGGGTGGCGCGTGAACATCGGGATCGTGGTGTTCCCCGGGAGCAACTGCGACGCGGACACGTACCATGCGGTGCGCGACGTGCTCGGACACCATGGGCAGTACGTGTGGCACGAGGAGCGATCGCTCGCCGGGCTCGACGCGGTCATCCTCCCCGGCGGATTTTCCTACGGCGACTACCTGCGGGCGGGCGCGATCGCCACGACCTCCCCCGCGGTCCGCGCCCTCAAGCCGTACGTGGCGGGCGGAGGGCTCGTGCTCGGCATCTGCAACGGGTTTCAGACCCTCTTGGAGGCGGGGTTGCTCCCGGGCGCGATGCAGCCCAACCTGAGCGGACAGTTCCGCTGCGAGTTCGTGCACCTGCGCACGGAACGCGCGGACACGCCGTTCACGTGCGGGCTCAAGCCGGGGGACGTGCTGCGCATCCCGATCGCCCACGCCGAGGGGCGATACCTGATCGGGCCCGCGGGGCGGCCGGCGCTGGCCGCGTACCGGCAGGTCGTCTTCCGGTACTGCAGCGCGCACGGCGACGTCACGCCCGCCGTCAATCCGAACGGCTCCGAGGACGCGATCGCCGGCGTCGCCAGCCCGTCCGGCGCGGTTCTCGGGCTCATGCCGCACCCTGAGCGCGCCAGCGACGAGCTTGTGGGCGGCACCGACGGCGCGCGCATCTTCTCGTCGCTGGCGACGTGGATCGCGACCGGCCGGCGCGTGTCGATGCGGCCCGTCGAGGTGCACTGAGCGTGGCGGCGCGGCCCCGCACGGAGGCGGCGGTCCCGGCCTCCGCCGTTCGGGCGCCAGGCGCCGGGCTGCGCCCGTCGGAGCGCGACGAGATCCGGCGCCGTCTGGGCCGGGATCCGACCGCGGCCGAGCTCGGCATGTTCGACGTGATGTGGAGCGAGCACTGCGCCTACAAGCACAGCCGGGCCGTGCTCGAGCGATTGCCCGCGCGCGGACCCGGGTTGCTCCGCGGTCCCGGAGAGAACGCCGGGGCGGTGTCGGTGGGCGCCGGATGGGCCGCGGTGTTCAAGATGGAGAGCCACAACCATCCGAGCGCGGTCGCGCCGTACCATGGCGCGGCGACCGGGGTGGGGGGCATCATCCGCGACATTCTGGCCATGGGCGCGCGTCCCATCGCCCTCCTCGACTCGCTGCGGTTCGGGCCGCCCGACGATCCCGGGGTCGCGCGCACCATTCAGGGCGTCGTGGCCGGGATCGCCGGCTACGGCAACAGCATCGGCGTGCCGACGGTGGGCGGTGAGCTCGCGTGCGCGCCGTGCTACCGGCGCAACCCGCTGGTGAACGTGGCGTGCCTCGGGCTGGTCCGGGAGGACCGGATTGCGACGGCGCGGGCCGCCGGACCCGGCAACGCGGTCGTGTACCTCGGCGCCCGGACCGGGCGGGACGGCATGCACGGCGCCGCGTTTGCGTCGGCCGGCTTGGCCGGCGAAGCGGCGGACCGGTCGGCGGTGCAGATGGGCGACCCGTTCGCCGGCAAGTTGCTGATCGAGGCGACGCTGCAGGCGCTGGCGACGGGGGCCGTCGTGGCGCTGCAGGATCTCGGCGCGGCGGGGCTGACGTGCGCGCTGTCCGAAATGGCCGCCCGCGGCGGCGTGGGCATGGACGTCGATCTCGGGATCGTGCCGCGGCGTGAGGACGGCATGACGCCGGAAGAGGTGCTGCTCTCGGAGTCCCAGGAGCGCATGCTGCTCGTCGTGCGGGCCGGCCGCGAGGCGGAGATTCGCCGGATCGCCGGGCGGTGGGGGCTCGCGGCCGCGGTGATCGGTGCCATCACCGACGATCGGCTGCTCGTGATCCGGGACGGCGACGACGTCGTGACCCGGCTGGATCCGCGGCACCTCACCGACGCGCCCTCGTACGCGCCCGACGCCGTGGAACCGGCGTACCTGGCCGCGCTGCGCGGGTTCGACCCGGCGGGCCTCGCGCCGGCCGTCGCGGAGGACGCGCTCGTCGCGCTGCTGCGTTCCCCGGGCGTGGCGAGCAAGCGGTGGGTGTACCGGCAGTACGACCACATGATCCAGACCAACACGGTGGTGCCCCCGGGCGCGGACGCCGCGGTGCTGCGGATCCGTGAAGCGGCGCCCCGAGGCGTGGCCCTCACCGTGGACGGGAACGGCCGGTCCTGCTACCTCGACCCCTACGTGGGCGGCGTCCTCGCGGTGTTGGAGGCGGCGCAAAACCTGGCCTGCGTGGGGGCGTCGCCGGCGGCGGTCACGGATTGCCTCAACTTCGCGAGCCCGGAACGTCCGGACGTCTTTTGGACGTTCCGCCGGGCCGTGGATGGTATCGCGCACGCCTGCGAGGCGCTGGACGTGCCGGTCGTCGGCGGCAACGTCAGCTTCTACAACGAGGCGGGCGAGGGCATTTACCCCACGCCCGTCGTCGCGATGCTGGGCCGCCTCGACGACGTGCGGCGCCACGCCGGGGTCGGGTGGACCCGCGAGGGCGATCTCATCGCGCTCGTCGGATGCGAGCGCGGGTGGCTCGACGGGAGCGAGTACCTCGCCGCCGTGCACGGGATCACCGCGGGCCGCCTGCGGGAACCGGACGTCTCCGCGGTGGTGCGGGCGATTCGCTGCGTTCGCGAGGCCGTCGCCGCCGGGGTGGTGTCGTCCGCGCACGACTGTTCCGAGGGCGGGATCGCGGTCGCGCTGGCGGAGTGCAGCCTCGCCGGCGGGCTGGGCGCCCGCGTGGTGCTGGATGCGGCGGATGAGAGACGGCCGGACGAGATCCTGTTCGGCGAGCAGGTCGGGCGGATCGTGGTGTCGCTGCGCCCGGGCGCGCTCGGCGCGCTCGGAGACCTCGCGCGACGGTTCGCGGTGCCGCTCAAGGTCATCGGGAGCGTGGGAGGCGGCCGCCTCGTTGTCGGCGCCGGCGTCGCCCCGTCGCGCGCCGGCGCGACCGCGCCGGGCTCGGCCGGCCCCTGGCTGGACGTCGACCTCGCGACGCTCGCCGCGGCGTCGGACATGGAGGAGCGCCCCGCATGAGCGACGCGGTCCCGCGCCCCGGCGCGATGATGCTCCCGTGGGACAAGCTCCGCGAGGAGTGCGGCGTGTTCGGCATCTGGACGCACGGCGCGCCGGCCGCGGCGTACGCGCACCTCGGTCTCTACGCCCTGCAGCATCGCGGCCAGGAGAGCGCCGGCATCGCCACGTACGACGGCGCCGAGACCCATCTCGTCAAGGACATGGGGCTCGTCGCGCAGATCTTCACGCGCGAGCGCCT
>JAJPJL010000119.1 GCA_021324255.1 Bacillota bacterium | reverse complement strand
TTCGAGATGAGCGAGCTGACCCCGATGATGCGCCAGTACCGGGCGCTCAAGGACAGCCACCCGCACGCGATCCTCCTCTTCCGGCTCGGTGACTTCTTCGAGGCGTTTTTCGAGGACGCACCCGTGGTGGCCCGCGCCCTCGGCCTCACGCTGACGAGCCGCCCGGTGGCCAAGGGCCAGCGCATTCCCATGTGCGGGATCCCCCACCACGCCCTGCACGCCTACCTGCGCCGGTTGATCGACGCCGGGCACCGGGTCGCCATCTGCGACCAGGTCGAGGATCCGGCGCACGCGCGTCACCTCGTGCGCCGGGAGATTATCCGGGTGGTCACGCCCGGCACCGTGATCGAGGACGACCTGCTCGCGGCGCGCGAGAACAACTTCCTCGCGGCGGCGGCGGGCGACGAAGCATCCTGGGGCCTCGCGCTCGCGGACCTCTCCACGGGGGAGTTCTTCGCCACCGAGGGCGCGCCGCCCGTCCGCCTCGACGACGTGCTGGCGCGCTGGCGGCCACGCGAGGTCCTGGTACCCGAAGGCGCCGAGGGCCGCACCGCTGGTGCGCCGGGCATGACGGCGACCCCGTACGACGCGTGGCGCTTCGATCCGGCGGTCGCGGAGCGCGCGCTCCGCGAGCACCTCTGCGTGGCATCGCTCGACGCCTTCGACCTGCCCGCGGCCTCGCCGGCGACCGCCGCGGCGGGCGCGCTCGTCCAGTACCTCCGCGATACCCAAAAGGGGCCGCTGCCGCATCTCCGCGGCATCCGGCGCATCCCCCCGTACGACGGCCTCGTGCTGGACGACGTGACGCGAAGAGCGCTCGGGCTGTGGCGCCCGGGCCGCGACGGCGGCGCCTCGGACACGCTCCTGGACGTTCTCGATCTCACGGAGACGCCGATGGGCGGCCGCATGCTCCGCCGGTGGCTCGCGGCGCCGCTCACCGACACGGCCGCGATCGGCGCACGGCACGACGCGGTGGAGGCGTTTGCCGCCGCCGGCGAGGCGCGGGAAGCCGTGCGCGCGCGGCTGCGCACGCTCGGCGACCTCGAACGCCTCGTCGGGCGCCTCGCCCACGAGGCGGGTACCCCGCGAGACCTCGGCGGCCTGCGCACCGCCGCGGAGACGCTGCCCGACATCGTGCCGCCGCTCCGCGGCGTCGCGGCGGCGGCCGTCCAGGCGCTGCTCCCCGCCGTCGCCGCGCCACCCGGCGTCGTCGACCTGCTCCGCCGCGCGCTCGTCGACGCGCCGCCGCCCAGCGCCAGGGACGGGGGCGTGATCCGCCCCGGCTTCGACGCCGCGCTCGATGAGCTCCAGAGCGGCAGCCGAGCGGCCCGCGAGTGGATGGCGAACCTCGAAGCGCTCGAGCGCGCGCGCACCGGGATCCGCGGGCTCAAGGTCGGTTACAACCAGGTCATGGGTTACTACATCGAAATCGGCAAGGCGCACGCCCGCCGCGTGCCGGACGGCTACGTGCGCAAGGGCACGCTCGTGAACGCGGAGCGATATATCACCGCGGAGATGAAGGAGCGCGAGGCCCTGATCCTGTCCGCCCAGGAGCGGATCCGCGCGCGGGAGTACGAGGTGTTCCGCGAGGTGCGTGAGCGCGTGCGCGCGCACACCGGCTCGCTGCTGGCCGCCGCGCGCGCCATCGCCGAGCTCGACGTGTACGCGGGGCTCGCGGAGGCGGCGGTCCGGCACGGCTACGTGCGGCCCGTGATGACCACCCGGCGGGCGATCCGCATCGCGGCCGGGCGCCACCCCGTCGTCGAGCGGGCGATCGGCCCGGAGCGGTTTGTGCCGAACGACGTCGCGCTCGGGGCGGGTCACGCCGGCGGACCGGCGCGCGACATCTGGATTGTCACCGGGCCGAACTTCGGGGGCAAGAGCACGTACATCCGCCAGGTCGCGCTCGCGGTGATCATGGCCCAGCTCGGCAGCTTCGTGCCGGCCGCGGAGGCCGAGATCGGCGTGGTCGACCGGATCTTCACGCGCGTCGGTGCGGCCGACGATCTCGCCGCGGGGCGAAGCACATTTCTCTCCGAGATGATCGAGGTGGCGCGCATCCTCACGCAGGCGGGCCCGCGGAGCCTCGTGATCCTGGACGAGGTCGGCCGCGGGACCAGCACGTACGATGGGATGAGCCTGGCCTGGGCCGTGGTGGAGGACCTCCATGATCGTGTGGGGGCCCGCGCGCTGTTTGCGACGCACTACCACGAGCTCACGGAGCTCGCGGCGCAGCTGGAGCGCGTCGGCAACCTGCAGGTCCTCGTCCGCGAGGACGGCCGGCGCGTCACGTTCCTGTACCGGGTCGCGGACGGCGCGGCCGCGTCGTCCTACGGCATCCACGTCGCCCGGCTGGCGGGGGTGCCCGAGCCGGTCATCCGCCGGGCGCGCGAGGTGCTGGCCGGCCTCGAACGGGCCGCGGCACCCCGGCCGGGGCGCCGCCGCGGGCCGTCGCGCGCGCAGCAGCTCGCCCTCGCGCTCGTCTCGCCGGTCGAGGAGGCGCTGCGTTCAGCGGACCCCGCGGCGATGACGCCGCTCGACGCGCTCAACTTCGTCGCCACGCTGCGCGCGATGCTGGATGCTCCGCCGCCCGCGGAGTCCGACGCGCCCACGGCCGAGCCCGGCAGGCCGGCCGTCCCCACCCGAGGCGCCGGCGCCTCATGAGCCCGCCGCTCGAACCGGAGCGGCCCGCGTGAGCGCGGCGGCGATCACCGTCCTGCCCCGCGACGCGGCGGAGCGCATCGCGGCGGGCGAGCTGATCGAGCGGCCGGCGTCCGTGGTCAAGGAGCTGGTCGAAAACAGCCTCGATGCAGGGGCCCGCCGCATCACCGTCGAGATCGAAGACGGGGGAGGCCGGCTGATCCGCGTCACCGACGACGGGGACGGCATCCCGGCCGCGGAACTCGGGATCGCGTTCGAGCGGTTCGCCACGAGCAAGATCCGCACCGCGGACGACCTGAGGCGGGTGCAGACCTACGGGTTCCGCGGCGAGGCGCTGCCGAGCATCGGCGCCGTCGCCCGGGTGGAGGTCGTGACGCGCACGCGGGCGGACGATGCCGCGTCCCGCATCATGGTGACCGGCGGCGCGCGGTCCGAGGTCACCACCGCCGCCGGCGGCTACGGCACGAGCGTGACGGTGCGCGAGCTGTTTTTCAACACCCCCGCGCGCCGCGCGTTTCAACGGTCCCCGGCGCGCGAGACCGCGGTGGTCGTGGAGACGGTGCAGGCGCTCGCGCTCGCCGCTCCCGCGGTGGCGTTCCGGCTGGTCGACTCCGGCCGCGAGATCCTGTGGGCGCCGGCGGAGCCGTTCCGCGCGCGGGCGCGGCGGATTGTGGGGGCGGCGCTCGCGCCATACACCCTGGAGGTCCACGCGGCCGGCCGCGCGGCGGAGACGAGCGGTCTCGTCGGCACGCCGCAGACCGCGCAACGGCGGCGCAGCCACCAGTGGTTCCTCGTCAACGGACGGCCGGTCCGCAGCGCGCTCCTGGCGCGCGCCCTCGGCACGGCGTTTCACACCCTGATCCCGGATGACCAGCATCCCGTGGCCGTGCTCGCCCTGCGCCTTCCGCCGGACGTCGTGGACGTCAACGTGCATCCGCGCAAGGCCGAGGTGCGCTTTGTCCGGGACGGCGACATCTTCGACGACGTGGTGCGCGCGGTTCGCGGGGCGCTCCGCGGGACGCCGCTCGTCCACGTCGTGGGGGCGACCGCCGCGGAGGCCCGGCCACCGATGGCGTCGCCGGCGGCGCCCGCCGTCGGGCCGGCGACCGCGTCGCTCGCCGGGGGGCCCGCGGACGGCGCGGGCACGCCGCACCTGGCGGAGCCGCAACCGCTCTGGATGCCTGCGGGGCGCGCGGACGGATGGCCGGAGATCCGGCTCATCGGACAGCTCGCGCTCACCTACCTGGTGGGAGACGCCGTTGGCGACCTCGTCCTGATCGACCAGCACGCCGCCCACGAGCGGATCCTGTACGAACGGTTGCTGGATCGGCGCGACGCGCACGGCGTGCGCGCCCAGGGGTTGGTGGTCCCCGCCGTCCTCGAGCTGCAGCCCGCCGAACTGGCGCTGTGGCGGGAGCTCGCGCCCGCGCTCGCGGCGCTGGGGTTCGCCACCGAGCCGTTTGGACCGTCCGCCGTCCGGCTCACCGCGGTGCCCGCGATCAGCACGTCCCGGGCGCCGGACGAATTGCTGCGCGCGTGCCTTCACGACCTCGGCACGGACGCCCGCCACGCGGGCCGCGACCTCGAGGAGCGGCTCGCCATCGCCACCGCGTGCCACACGGCGGTTCGCGCCGGGGACCGCCTGGACCTGGAGGCGATGGCGGCGCTCCTGCGCGCGCTCTCCCTCGCCCGCGATCCGTTTTCGTGCTTCCACGGACGCCCCACGATGGTGCGGGTGCCTCGCCGCGATCTCGAGCGGTGGTTCTACCGGCGGACCTGAGCGGCGTTACGCGCCCGCGGGGGGGTCGTGTTCCAGGCGGCGCACCCACGCGTACGCGGGATCGTCGCTCCACGCCCCGTACCGCGATTCATCGCCGGCCATCGCCCACAGGTAGAACAGACCGTAGCCCGCGGCGGCGACCACCGGATGGTAGCCGCGCGGGATCACGAGCAGGTCGCCGCTGTGGACCCGGTAGATCGCGTCGATCGCGTCCGCCGCGCCGGGCGGCGTGTACAGCATCTGCAGCCCGAACCCGCCCTCGGGCTGCACCAGGTAGAAGTACACCTCCTCCATCGGCAGCTCGCCCGAGGCGGACCTGGTGTCGTGCTTGTGGGGCGGGTAGCTCGACCAGTTGCCCGGCGGGTTGACGGTCTCGCCGACGAGCAGCCGCTCGGCGCCGCGCGCAGCGTCCACGACGTTGTAGACGACACGGCGCCAGTTGCCCGCGCCCACGTCCCGGCGTTCCACGTCGCCGGGGCCGATCGCCCGGAACGGCGCCCGCGACGCGCTCGCCCCCCAGACCACGGCCCCGAAGAACCCGCCGCCCGAGGCCGCAAGATGCGCGGACGTGCCGGGCGGCAGATAGACGGCGGACGGCGGCTCTCGAAACACGTCCTGGCGAGGGCCGAGGCGTGCCGCGCCCCCGCGCCCGCCGTCGGTCACCGTCCCCGCCCCCGTGAGCAGGTAGACGACCGCCTCCCGATCACCGGTCACGATGTCCTGCGTCGCCCCCGCCGGCAGCTCGACGATGCCGAACTCCAGGTGGCGCAGCCCGGCGGTGCCGGGTCCCGCGAGCCGCGTGTAGCCGCCGCCGCGCCGGGGCGCCCGGATGAGATAGGACATCGATGCCTCCGTGGATGCCGCGGGGCCAGGCCCTTGGTTCCCGCGGCGGCTACGCCGGGACGCCCACGGGATGCCCCCGCAGCACCCAGGATCCCGCCCCGGCGATCGCCACCGGAATGACGCGCCCCACCAGTTCGGGACCGCCATCGGTGCGGACGACCTTGTTGGTCCGTGTCCGGCCCAGCACGCCGCCGCGGACGCCTACGTCCTCCACGAGCACGTCCTGGGTCGTCCCGACGAGCCCGGCGTTGATCTCGGCCGCGATGCGCTCTTGCATCTGGTTCAACGCGTGCAACCGCCGGCGCTTCGCCTCCTCGGGGACCTGATCCCCGTACCGGGCGGCCGGCGTCCCTTCGCGCGGCGAATACATCGCGGTATTGGCGGCATCGAACCGCACCGTCTCCACGAACCGGAGCGTGGCCTCGAACTCGTCCTCGGTTTCGCCGGGGAACCCCACGATGAGGTCCGTCGTGATGCTCGCGGCCGGCATGGCCTCCCGGATGGCGTCGATCGTCGCGCGGTACTGCCCGGTGGTGTACGCGCGATGCATCCGCCGGAGGACGCCGTCGTGTCCGGCCTGCACCGGCAGGTGGATATGCTCGCACGCCTTCGGGAGCGCCGCGACGGTCTCGATCAGCCGGCGCGTCATGTCGCGCGGGTGGCTGGTCGTGAACCGGATCCGATCGATGCCCGGGACATCGTGGACGAGGCGCAAGAGATCGGCGAGGTCGCGCCGGGGCGTGAGATCGTGGCCGTAGCTGTCCACGTTCTGGCCGAGCAACGTCACCTCGCGGTACCCCTGGCCGGCCAGGGCACGCACCTCCGCCAGGACCGCCTCCGGCGGCACGCTCCGCTCGCGGCCGCGGACGTACGGCACGATGCAGAACGTGCAAAATTTGTTGCACCCGTGGATGATGTTGACGAAGCCGCGCACGCCGCCCGCCCGCACGGCCGGCAGCACCGGCAGCGGCCGCTCCTTGTCGGAGCGGTCCCAGACCTCGTACACCGGCATGCAGCCGTCCTGCGCCTGCTGCAACAGCTCCGGCAGCCGGTGAATGTTGTGGACGCCGAACACGAGGTCGAGCCACGGCGCGCGCTTGAGGACGCGCTCCCGGTCCTTTTGCACGAGGCAGACGGCCATGCCGAGGATCAGCCCGGGCCGCCGCCGCTTGAGTGCGCGGAGCTCGCCGAGGCGTCCGTACGCCTTGTCGTCGGCGCCCTCGCGCACGGTGCACGTGTTCAACACGATGACGTCGGCGTCCGCGGGATCCTCGGCGTGCTCGTAGCCGAGGCCGGCGAGGAGCCCGGCCATGGCCTGCGAGTCTCGCACGTTCATCTGGCAGCCCTGGGTGATGATGTGATACCGCCGCGGTTCGACGCCCATCCGTGCCCTCACGCCGTGCGCTCGGTCGCGCTCCCGGTGATGTCGCGTTCGTTATTATAGAGCACGCAGCTCGAGGCTACAGGTTGAAATCCACGAGCGCCGTCACGCCGACCCCGTAGACGCGGTGGAGCTTCCCGGGCAACGGGGTGAGGCTGTCCACGGGGACCAGCCCCCGCAGCCGCGCCACCCCGGTGAACGTGCCCTCGATCTGCGCCACGGCCTGGACCGTGTCGAGCGCCGCCTTGGGACCCTGGACCTGGGCGGCGCCGATGTAGGACGCCCCCGAGCTTCCGACGTTGATCCCCACGCTCAGGATCGGCACGACCTTGGTCAGCTCCCGGTTCGCGGCGTTGTTGTTGAGCATCAGCGTGTTGATGGCGCTGTTGATCTGCGGCCCGAACTGCTTCACGACGTAGCCGATGCCGAACAGCTTGATGAGCGACCCGATGTTGACCGGGAGCTGCGCCCGCGCCGGAGACACCGAGGCGCCGGCGAGAAACGCTACGACGACGAGTCCCGCGGCCCGCTGCTGCCACCACTTGTTCATCTCGCCCCCTCCTTTCCGCATGCCGAGCGCCGCGAGTCTTCTCGGCCGCGGCGGCGCGCCCCTCTGCCGCCGGCCGCGGGGACCCGCTCGGCGCTCGTCTCCTCCAGCGATCGGCCCACGGTCTCGCGGCCCAGCCAGAGCACGATCGCGATGGCGACGGCGATCGCCCCGACGTAGCCGAAGAGCGCACCGTGGCCGCTCGACCAGTTTCCGATCACGAGACCGAGCAGCAGTGGAGACACCGTGCCCGCGCCCCGCCCCGCCGCCGACGCCCAGCCGGTGGCCGTCGCCCGGATGCGCGTCGGGTAGAGTTCGGCCGCATACGACAGGATCACCGGCCAGGCGGCCAGCACCCCGCCGCCCATCATGATCCCGCCGCCGACGAGGCCCGCCTCGCCGCGCGCGCCCGCGAGCACCGCCGCGCCGATCCCGGCCACGGTGAGCGCGCCGAGCATCACCGGCTTGCGGCCGACCCGGTCGAGCACAAGCGTCGCCATGATCGTCGGGACGATCATGGCGCAGGAGAACCACAGCGCGATCCGATCGGCGTCCGGGGCTCCCGAGGCGTGAAGCACCGCCGGCAGCCACAGCACCGGCCCGTTGTACGACGCGATCATGATGCCCCAGACCGTCCAGAGGAGGATCGTGTCCCGCCTGAACCTGGGTCCCCACAATTCGCGAAGCCGCGCCCAGAGCGAACCGGCGCCCGCATGCTCCTGGGCCGGGAGCTCCACCGAGGCGCCGAATCTCGTCCGCAGGAATCGCGCCAGAGCCTCGGCCTCGAGCCGGCGGCCGTGCGCGAGGAGAAAGCGCGGCGATTCCGGGAGGAGCCAGGGCCCGACGATGGCAAAGACGAGCGGGACCGCGCCGAAGGCCAGAACGAGCCGCCATTGAAGCCCGTGCGCGACGATGGCCCCGGCGGCGGCCGCGGCGATCCAGCCGAGCACCCAGATCACCTGGGTCCAGCCGATGAGCGCCCCGCGCCGTTCCTGCGGCGCAAACTCCCCCACGAGACTGGTTGCCACCGGGGCGACGCCGCCGAACCCAACGCCGGCGACAAAGAGCACGGCGCCGAGCGCGCCGAGCGACGGCGCGAGCGACGCGGCGCCCGTGGACAGGGCGCTCAACCCGACGGTGAGCCCGTACCCCGCCCGCCGCCCCATCCAATCCGCGGCGTATCCCATGACCGCGCCGCCGACGAGCTGGCCGGCGCCGGCGGCGGCCGTGAGCAGCCCCGCCTCGCCGGGCGTCAGGCCCCAGGCCGACTGCAGCCCCGGCAACGCAAAGCTGAGCACGCCGAGGTTCAGGCCGTTGCTCGCGAACGCGAAGCCCGCGAGCAGCGTGACCCGCCGGGGCAACGAGGCGGCCGCGGCCTCCGCCGAAACGATGGGCGCGGCGATCGCGTCCGGCGCGCCCGCGGTCACGTCCTCGCGGGACACGCCGGACGGCGCCCCACGGACGGTGTCACGTGGCGGCGCCGAACGCGTCGAACCCTGTGATGTCGCGCCCGACGATCAGCGTGTGGACGTCGTAGGTCCCCTCGTACGTATCCACCGTCTCGGGGTTGGCGGCGTGACGCATCGCATGGTACTCGAGCGTAATGCCGTAGCCGCCGAGAATGGCCCGCGCCTCCCGGGCGATGATCAGAGCGGCGCGCACGTTGTTGCGCTTGGCGAGGCTGACCTGTGTGTATCGCAGCCGGCCCGCGTCCTTCAGCCGGCCGAGATGATACGCCAGCAACTGGGCTTTGGTGATTTCCGCGAGCATGTTTACCAGCCGCTCCTGGATCAGCTGCGTGGCCGCGATCGGCCGGCCAAAGGCCACGCGATCGCGGGCGTACGCGAGCGCCTCTTCGTAGCATGCGATCGCCGCCCCGATCGCGCCCCAGGCGATCCCGTAGCGCGCCTGCGTGAGGCACCGCAGCGCGGCCCCGAGGCCGACGGCTTTGGGAAGCACGGCGTCCCCGGGCACCTCGACATGGTCGAGGACCAGCTCGCTGGTGACGGAGGCGCGCATGGACGCCTTGGTGTGGATGTCGTGCACGGCAAACCCCGGGAGCTTGGGATCCACGAGGAAGCCGCGGATCTCGTCCTGCTCGTCCTTGGCCCACACGACGGCCACGTCGGCGAGCGAGCCGTTCGTGATCCACATCTTCGTCCCGGTCAGCACCCACCCGGCGCCGCTTCGCCGCGCCCGCGTCTGCATCGCCGCGGGATCGCTGCCGGCCGTGGGCTCGGTCAGCCCGAAGCAGCCGATCTTGGTTCCGGCGGCCATCGCAGGCAGCCACCGGCGGCGCTGTTCCTCCGTCCCGTACTCGTAGATCGGGTACATGACGAGGGCGCCCTGGACGGACGCAAACGACCGCACCCCGCTGTCGCCGCGCTCGAGCTCCTGCATGATGAGCCCGTAGGCCACGTTGTTCATGCCGGCGCACCCGTACTCGGCGGGAAGGTTGGCCCCGTACGCCCGGAGATCGCCGAGCGCGGGGATGAGATCGCGCGGAAACTCGCCGGCGAGCCACGCCCGGCCGATGCGGGGGATCACCTCCCGGTCGACGAGCCGGGCGATGGTGTCGCGCGCGAGGCGTTCATCCTCGCTGAGCAGGCTTTCGATTCCGAAGTAGTCCACGCGCTCGGCGATCGCCGGCATCGTACGCTCCTCAAGACGTTGCGTGTTGCTTCATCGGCAACGCAAGCCGGTCCTGTCACGACAGACCCCGAGCGCGGCGCCTTGCCGCATGCGCGATGTGCGTGCGCCAGACCCGCGTGCGCTCCGCTCCTGTGCCCACGGCGTGAGCCGGGGCGCCCCCGAGCCCAGTCCCCAGTGCCGCGGCCGATCGCCGCGCAGCCATGTGCGGCCGAGTCCGCGGCCTTGGGCCAATACGCGATGCAGTCCCCGGTGCCGCGGCCGATCGCCGCGCAGCCATAGCAAGCGGCCGGAGGCGCGGTGCCTCCGGCCGCTTCATGTACCTCACCGATCTCTGCGGGACTCAGGTCTCGCCTGGTGAGGACGCATCCTCATGCGGAGAGACCGGTTGAGGGTTCCCGGAAGGACGGCGGCAATCCGACCCGGCCGCCGCCCCGTTACTTCTTCGGTGGAGTCTCCCGGCCGCTGTCCGTATTGATACGCGACAGGCGATTTGCTCGTCGCATCGTCGCCTCCCCGTCCCGGGTTGGGGTCACTGGGTCGCGACCCGTCTCACCCTCATTGTACGCCGGCGCGGCCTCGTGTCAATGCCCCGATCCGGTGTCCCTGCGGCCCATGATCTCGTCATGACAGCGATGTCGTCCTCGTTCCACGGATCCCGCGACGATGCGTGCCGCGCCGAGGGGGATACGCGTGCCCTGCAAGAATACGCTGCGCGATGCCCTTCGCTCCATCCGCGCGCTCTCGTGCATGGGCGGCCGTGGCCGCGTGCGTCATCGCCCTCGACATGGGGTGGCAGGTCTGGCAGGTGCTCCAGGCGCCGTACCCCGCGGCGTATGACTACGACGAAGGCGTGTACGCGGAGACGGCGCTCGCGTGGACGCACGGGTCCGCGCTCTATCGCCAGGTCTTTCTCAGCCAACCCCCCGCGTATATCGCGGCGCTCCGCCTCGCCTACCGGGCGGCCGGGCCCACGATCGCCACGGCCCGCGCGACCGCCGTGCTGGCGTCGGGGCTCTGGCTCGCCGCGCTGTTTGCCCTCGCCGCGGCACGGGAGCGGCCCCGCGCGGGCGTCTTTGCCGTCTGCGCCGCGGCCGGCAACGGCGCATTCACGCTTGCGGCTCACACGGTCCAGACGGACGCGCCGAGCGCGGCCCTTGCCGCCGCGGCCGTCGCGTTGGGGTTCGCGGCGCACCGGCGCTCGCCCGGCCGGTGGGCCGCGGCAGGCGTCGTCTGGGGCCTTGCGATGCTCACGAAGCTCAGCGCGCTGGTCGATGCCGTCCCGCTCGCATTGCTGGCCGCGCCGTGGGGCGCTGCGGACCACCTGTGGGCGCGCGCGCCTGTCTCCCCGAGCGCCACCCGGCTTAGGGGCGCGGACCGCAATCATCGACCGAGGCGCCGTCCGATCGAGGCACTCCTGCCGCTTGGAGCGATCGGCGCCGGCGCAGCCGCGGCCATCGCCACCTTTCTACCGGTGCTCTGGACCCCCGCCTTCCCGGCGCAGGCCTTGCGGTATCACGTGGCCGCGGCGCGGGTCTATGGGTCCAGTCCCGCGGCAAATCTCGCCGCCGTCGCGGCGTTTCTCTGGCACGCGTGGCCGCTCACCGCGGCCGCGGTCCTCGGCGTCTGGGTCGGCGCGAACTCGAGCCGGCCGTCGTCCCCGCGTTCCGGCGCGACGGCAACGGCGATCCTCCTCGCGTGGCTGCTCACGGCCGCGGCGGCGCTCGCGAGCCTGAGCCCGCTGTGGCCCCATCACCTGATCCTGCTCATCTCGCCCCTGGCTGTGCTGGCGGGCATCGGCGCCGACGGCGCGATGCGACGGATCGAGCGCATGGGGCGCCCCGCGGCCGTCACGGCGGCCGTCACCGCCGTCGTGATGGCGGCAATCTACGTCGGCGGCGGCGCCGGGTCGACGCTCCCATCCTCCCCGGCGCTCCGCGCGGCGAGCGAGACCGTGGCCGCGAGCGTACCGCCCGCGGAGGCGGTGGTCACGGACGATCCGCTGGTCCCGTTTCTGGCGGGCCGTCTCGTGCCCGCCGCCGTCATCGACACGTCGCTGGTGCGCGTGGCATCGGGGAACCTCACCGAAGCCTCCGTGGAATCGGCGCTCGAACGCCCGAACGTGCGCGCGGTCGTGATCTGGCGCGGCACGTTCGATCGGCTGCCGCGGGTCGCGGCCTGCGCCCGGGCGCTGTTTCCGGTTGTCGCCGCGCAGGACGGCTTTCGGCGCGTGCTCGTGCGGCCGCGAGGCGCACTACCCGCCGGGCGCGACCGTTGCGCAGCGGCCGCAGGCGCATCCGCGCGCCATCACAGATGAGGCCGGAGGCCCGTACCCGGCCTCCGGCCTCCCCGGCCGGGGCGCCATCTCTCGTGCGGCTCAGACGGACACCGGCGCCCGCTGGACCGCTTCGAACTGGACCCGCTTGTGGCTGCCGTCACAGAACGGCTTGCGGGCCGAGTGCCCGCACCGGCACAGCCACACGGTTTCCTTCGTTTCCCACGCCTTGCCCGTCGCGTCGACCAGCTCCACGGGTCCCGTGACCTGATACGGGCCGTTATCCGTCGGAACGATCCGCACATCCGCCATCGCGATTGCCTCCCCGCCGCGTTCTCGCTCGCCCCTCCCCGCGCGAGCGGCCCACACCGACCGGCGTAACGCGGCGCGCGTCCGCCGTATTCCTACGCCGGCCAGAACCCGAGGCGCTGCGCCCCCTCGACAAGCGACCGCGTATACGGATGTTGAGGGGCCGCGAACAGGCGGCGAGTGTCCGCCGACTCCACGATGCGGCCGCCCCGCATCACGTGGACCAGGTCCGCCATCTGCGCGACGATGCCGAGGTCGTGCGTGATGAGCAGGAGTGACATCCCCAGGTCGCGCTGCAGCCGGCCGAGCAAATCCAGAATCTGCGCCTGCACCGTCACGTCCAGGGCCGCGGTGGGTTCGTCGGCGATCAGCAGCGACGGCCCCGGGGCGATCGCGGCGGCGATCAGCACACGCTGACGCTGGCCGCCGGACAGCTCGTGCGGATACCGTCGCAGCAGGTCGCGGTCGAGCCCGACGCGGGCGAGGGCGTCGGCCGCGCGCTCCCGCGCCCCGCGGCGTCCAAGGTGCGCGACGATGCCCTCCATGACTTGGTCGCCGATGGACATGACCGGATCCAGCGCCGACCCCGGCTCCTGAAAGATCATGGCCACGCGCCGGCCGCGGATCTTCGCGAGCTCCCGCTCCGGCATGGGCACGAGATCCTGCCCGTCCAAGAGGATGCGGCCGGCCGTGATGCGGGCGTCGACCGGAAACAGCCGGAGCACCGCGTATGCGGTCATCGATTTGCCGGCGCCGCTCGCGCCGACGAGCGCGGCGGTCTGCGCGGAGGGCACGTGGAGCCGCACGTCCTCGAGCACGGGCACGTTGCCGGACGGACGCGTGATGGCCACGCTGAGCCCTTCGATCACGAGCTCCGCGCCGCGTGGAGGCGAAGCGGGGACGGCGGCGGTCACGGCGCGGCGGTCCGGCGCCGGCGCGGGAAACGCTCCTCGAACAGGACGTACATCAAGGGGATCACCAGCAGGGTGAGCGCGGTCGACACCGTGAGTCCGCCGATCACGGCGCGCGCCAGCGGCATGTTGGTCTCCGCGCCCTCGCCGAGGCCCAGGGCCATCGGGACCATGCCGCACACCGTGGCGATCGCCGTCATGAGAATGGGGCGGAGCCGGATCCGGCCGGCGCGGATGATCGCGTCGTGGGCGGACAGCCCGGCCGCCTGCTGCTTGTTCGCGTAGTCGACGAGCAGGATGCCGTTACTGACGACGATGCCGATCATCATGATCACGCCCATGAACGAGATGATCGAGAGCGTGGTGTGGGTCAGCAGCAGCATCCAGATGACGCCGATGAAGCCGAGCGGCACGGTGAACATGATGACAAACGGGTCGACGAGCGACTGGAACTGCGATGCCATGATCATGTACACGAGCATCAAGGCCATGACCATGGCGAATCCCAGGCTCGCAAACGCCCCCGACTGCGCCTCGGTCTGCCCGGCCATGTGGTAGCTGAAGCCGGCCGGAAACGGCAGGCGGTCGAGCTGCGCCTGGATGTCCTGGGACACCGCCCCCAGCGGGCGGTCGACGACGTTCGCGGTGACGTCGATCACCCGCTGCTCGTTCTTGCGGTTGATCTGCAGCGGCGAGCTCCCCAACGTGATCCGCGCCACGTCCCTGAGGTGGATCGGCACCATGGGCTGCGGCGGGGAGTTCGCGGCCCCCGGATCCGCGAGCACGTTGAGCGGGACCGCGCCGAGGTCTTCCGGCTCGGACCGGTACGCCTGCTGGAGCTGCACGACGAGGTTGTACTCGTTGCCCGTGACGGGGTCGATGAACTGGCTCGCGGTCGCGACGTTCCCGGCGATGGCCGTGTTGATGGCGTTGGCGACCGTGGTCGGGTTCAGGCCGAGCTCCGCGGCCTTTTCCTTGTCGACGTTGACGTTGAACGCCGGGGTCTGCCCCCGCGGCGTGATCTGGACGTCCGTCGCTCCGGGGGTGGCGGCCACCATCGCGGCCACCTCCTGGGCGAGCTGCTGGCCGGCCGCGGGATCGTACCCGAGCAGCTGAATGTCGATGGGCGCCTGCGAGCCGAAGTTCACCACCGCGTGCTCCAGGCCGCCCGTCTGGATGAACGTGAGCACCCCGGGGAACCGCCCGGTGATCGCGCGCCGGACATCGTTGGCATAGTCGTCCGACGACTTCGGCCGGTGCGTGGGCGAGACGAGGCGCACGCTGATCGTCGCGTAGTTCTGACCGGCGTTCGACCCAAAGCCGCCGCCGCTCGCCGGCACGCCGGTGTTCGTATACAGGGCGGTGATCACGTTCGCCGGGATCGTCTTGCGGACCACGCCCGCGATCTGCTCGACGATCGCCGAGGTGGCCGCGACGGCGGTCCCCTGCGGCGCCTGGACCTGGATCGAAAACTGGCTCTCGTCCGTGGCGGGGAAGAACTCCGTGCCGATGCCACGCGCCATGAGCACCGACCCGACGAAGACCATGGCGATCGCGCCGAGCACGAGGGCGCGGCGGTCGAGCGTCCACCGGAGCGTCCGCTGATACTGCTCGTCGATGCCGTTCATCATGCGCTCGCTCCAGCGGGCCAGCCGTGGCAAGAGCCCCTCCCCCGTCGCCTCGTCGCCGGTCGTGGAGCGCAGTAACCGCAGGCTCAGGAGCGGGTCGATGGTCATCGACACCACGTAGGAGGCCACGAGCGCAAAAATCACCGTCAGCGCCATCGGCACAAACAGGCGCTGCGCGATGCCGCTCAGGAACACGACCGGGAAGAAGACGGCGATGGTGGTCGACGTGGAGGCCAGCACGGGCAGGCCCACCTCCTGCGTCGCGTTCAGCACCGCCTGCAGCACGGGCGTCCCCGGGACGGCAAGATGGCGCGTGATGTTTTCCCGCACGACGATGGCGTCGTCCACGAGACGCCCGATCGCGAGCGTCAACCCGCCGAGCGTGAAGATGTTGAGCGTCTGGCCCGAGAAGTACAGGAGCAGCAGCGCCGCCGAGACCGACAGCGGGATCCCGACGCTGACGATCAGGACGCTCCAGAGGCTCCGCAAAAAGACCAGCACCACGAGAAACGTCAGGATCGCCCCGATCACGGCCTCATGCGCGAGGGTCGCGATCGCGGCGCGGATGTACTGGGACTGGTCGAACGACAGCGTGAGGTTCACGCCCTTCGGAATCCCGGTGAGGTGCGGGAGCGCGGCGCGCACCGCGTTGACGACCTGGATGGTGTTCGCGCCCGGCTGGCGCGCCACGAAGAGCAGCACGCCCGGCTTGCCGTTCACCCGCACGATCTGGGTCTGGGTCGCGGCGGCGTCCTGGACCTGGGCGATGTCCCCCACGTGCACCGGGACGCCGTTGTTGGCGGCGACGACCACGTGCTGAATTTGCTGCACGTTCTGCAGCAGGGTCGGCACGTTGAGCTGGTAGTTGATCTGCGGGTTCTGGATGTTGCCGGCAGGGATCAGCTGGTTGTACGTGTTGATCGCCGCGATCACGCCCTGCAGCGTCTGCCCGGTCGCCTGCAGCTTGTTCGGGTCGACGTTGACGTTGATCTGCCGCACCAGGCCGCCGTTCACGAACGCCTGCGAGACGCCCGGGATCCGCTCCAGCTGCGGCTCGATGGTGTTGTAGGCGAGATCGTAGAGCTGGCGGGCATCCAAGCCCCCGCCGCCGACCACGACCTGGACGACCGGGATGTTGGAGATGTCGAACTTGAGCACGAACGGCTGCGACACGCCCGTGGGCAGGTTGCGCAGCGCGCGCTGGACGTTCTGGATGACCTCGATCTCGGCCACGTCGAGGTTCGAGCCCCAGCCGAACCAGATTTGGATGTTGCTGAATCCCTGCCGCGTCGTGGAGAGGATTTGCGTGACGCCCGCGACCCGCGTGACGGCCTGCTCCAGCGGGTAGGTCACCGTCCGCTCCATGGTCTCGGGGCTCGCGCCGTTGTAGGTGGTCTGGACGGAGACGACCGGAATGGTGATCTGCGGGAACAGGTCGCGCGGAAGCCGCTGCAGCCCGATCTGGCTCAGCACGACGACGGCGATGCACGCCATCAGCACCATGACCGGGTTGCGGACGGCGGCGCGGGTGAGGAACACGGCCGGCTCCTAGGTCCTCAGAGCCCGACCGGCGACGACTTCACGGGCTGTCCCTCGCGGACCAAGTCGGACCCGCGGAACACCACGAGGTCCGAGGGGCTGAGCCCCTTCGTGATTTCCACCAGCGTGCCGGTCTCGCGGCCGACGCTCACCTGCCGCGCCGTCGTCTTGCCGTTCACCACGACCCACACATAGCTCTGGGTGCCGACCGTCTCTACGGCGCTCAGCGGGACCACGAGCGCGCGCTGGCTGCCGGCGGCGATCGTGGCGGTCGCGTACATCCCGGGCCGCAGCAGGTGCCCGGGATTCGCAAGGTCGATCTCCACCTGCACGGTGCGCGTCTGCGGGTCCACCCCGCCGGCGATGCGGCTCAGGACGCCGGTGAACGTCCGGCCGGGATACGCGTCCACGGTCACCTGCACCCTGTCCCCCCGGTGCACCATCGCGAGCTGCGTCTCGCTCACGTTGACCACGACGTCGAGGTTGTCGAGATCCGCGATCGTCACGATCGGCGTGGACGTGCCGGGCGTCACGTACGCGCCCGGATCGAGGCTCCGGCTGACCACCACGCCGCCAAACGGCGCGACGATCGTCGCGTACTGCAAGCCGAGCTGCGCGTTCTGCAGCGCGGCGGCCTGGCTCGCCGCCTGAGCCTGGTTGGTGTGAACCTGCGATTGGGCGGCCGCCACCTGTTGCTGCTGCGCGGCGATCTGCGCCTGGGCCTGGACGACCGCCGCCTCCGACGCGCGCACCTGCGCCGCCGCCTGATCGACGGCCGCCTGGTCGGAATCCAGGGCCGACTTCGCGTCGTCGAGGTTCTGCTGCGCCTCGGCGCCCTGTTGGACGAGCGCCGCGGTTCGATTGTAGGTCGCCTTCGCGTCGACGAGCGCGGCCTGCGCCTTTGCGAGGCCGGCCTTGGCGTTGACGAGGTTGGCCTGCGCGCTCCGGAGGGCCGCGACCGCGTTGGTCTCCTGGGCCTGCGCCGATGCGAGCTGGGCCTGCGATGTCTGCACGGCCGCCTGCGCGGCGCCGAGCGTGGCCTGCGCCTGGTTCACCTGCGCCAGCAGCTGGTCGTGGTCGACCACGGCCACCACCTGGCCGGCGGTCACGGTGTCGCCGGCCCGGACCGTCACCGTCTGCAGATAGCCTGACGTCTTCGGCAGCACCACGGCCTCACGGAGCGACGCGATGCTCGCCGTCAGGCTCAGCGTGATGGGGAGGTTTTGGTACGCCGGGTGCCCCACCCCGACCGCGGGCGCCACGCGGTTGCGGCCGCCGTTCACCGTTCCGCGCGGCGCGGCCTGGCTCGATCCCGAGCCGGCCGGCGGCGTCGCACGGCCGACGAGCAACCCCGCCACCAGGGCGGCGCACACCAGCGCGACCCACCCCCAAGGCTTTGCCGATGCTCTCACTCGCCGCCCCCTACCCTCGCCGCGTCCCCGCCGACGCCGTTTTCCTGACACAGGCGGCGTAGCTCGCGCGCCTGGCGCTCCAGCTGCCGCTGCAGCCGTCCGAGCTGGTGCATCTTGTCACGCACTGATGCCAGCTGCGCCTCGGTAATCTCGAGCGCGTTCTCGGCGGCGCGATGCCGGCGCGCCGGGTCCGCGACCCGCTTCGCGCCCGTGAGATGGCGGACGCGCGCGTGATCCGCGTCCAGGATGCGCTTGATTTCGCGGAGGGACAACCCGAGGAGCCGCTTCAGATCCTTGATGTGCTCGATCCGGGCCAGGTCCTGCGCCGTGTAGAGCCGGTGGCCGCCGGCGAGGCGTTCCGTCGGCACCAGCAGCCCGATCGCATCGTAATAATGAAGGGCCCGGGGCGTAAGGCCGCTGAGCCGGCACACCTCGCCGATCTGGAAGAAGGTCCCCATCGTGACGCGTCGCTCGCGGATTCGACCACCCCCGCCGCCCCTGCGACCCGCGCGCACACGCGCCCGGGCGGCCCCGGCACGTCCGTTACCCTACAAGCCCGCCTGATTGTAGGAAGAACCTTACGTGCGTGTCAAGGTTATTCCGCGCACGTATGGTAACGATCCCATGAACGTTTCGTGAAGGCCGTGACGCCGCTCTCGCGGAAGGACTCGTGCGGCGGCTGGGAGAACGGCGAGGCGAACGCATGGCACCGGCTCCGGCGACATGCGGCGCAATCCCCCAATGGATTTCGAGGAGGTGACCCATCGTGCCCGCCCCGATGACGGAGGCTGTGCGGCGGTTTCTCGAGAAGCCCAACTTTGCCGTGCTGGCGACGCGGTCGCGGTCGAATCGGCCGCAGGCCACGCCTGTCTGGTTCCTCTACGATGGCGGTTATATCGTGATCAACACGTCCAGGGGTCGCGCAAAACTCCGCAACGTCGAGCGGCACCCCGAGGTAGCGCTCGCCATCGTGGACCGCGACGACCCCTATCGATACGTGCAGATTCAGGGGAAAGTGGTGGCGCTCGACGCGAAGAACGGAGCGCGCGACATCGACCGGTTGTCGCAGCGCTACGCCGGGAGACCCTACCCCTACCCCCGGGGCGACCGTCCGGAGAACCGCGTGACGATTCGCATCGAGCCCGAGCGCATCGCCGCCATGGGCGTGTAGGTCCTCGCTCCCGCGCTGCGGACAACGGGCGCTCATCGCGCAGCGGAGCGGACACCCACCGCGCGGATCACGGGCTCCGTGACGAGGAGCGCCAGGAGGGCGTTGGCCAGCGCCTTCGCGGCGTTGAACGGGACGATGGCGGACACCAGGAGCCCCGCGACGCGCGCCGGCGGCATGCCGAACTGCAGGCCGAGGAGGACGAAGTTCGCCGGGATCATGATGAGGACGCGCGCCGCGGCCCCGAGCACGGCGGCGTAGGCCAGCCGGCGGGCGAACGAGCCGGTCGCGCGCCGGTATCCCCACGCGGTGACCGCGACGAACGTGGCCGCGGCAAGGAAGTCCGCGGCGGGTCCGATCGGGCCGTGAGCCCGGAGCAGCAGGAACAACGCGTCCTTGAGCAAGACCACGACGATGCCGGCGCCGGGCCCATACAGCACGCCGGCCAGGAGACACACGGCGTCGCTCGGGTCGTATGTCAGGTACGGCGCGTACGGCAGCAGCGGCACCTGAATCGACGCCATGAGCACCAGCGCGGCGGCAGCCAGCATCGCGCAGGCGACGAGCCGTGGCGTCGCGGCGGCCGCCGTCACACCACGCCGTCCGCGCGCAAGCGGGCGATCGCACCGCGCCCGTACCCGAGCACGGCGAGGATCTCGTCGGTATGCTGCCCCAGCATCGGCGGCGCCTGCGCGCGGTCCGGCGGCGTCTCGGAGAATCGAAATGCCGACCGGAGCGCGGGCAACGGGCCCAGGACGGGGTGGTCCACCCGTTCCACGATGCCCGCGGCGACGACCTGCGGGTGCGCGAAGGCCTCGGCCAGCGTGTGCACCGCACCCGCGGGGACGCCCGCCGCCGTGAGGCGCTCCACCCACGCCTCCGCGCGGTCGCCGGCGAACGTCCGCGCGAGCATCGCGACCAGGTCGGCGCGGTGCGCGACGCGGCCTGCGTTGGTGTGAAACCGGTCGTCGGACGCCCAATCGAGGCCGAGCGCCGCACAACACCGGCGCCACTGCTCATCGTTGCCGACGGCCACGAGGAACCAGCGCCGCTCGCTGTCTTGGAACGCCTGGTAGGGGACGAGGTTGGGATGCCCGGAGCCGGACGGACGCGGCTGCCGTCCCGTGGCGAAGTAGCTTTGCGCGGCGTACGTCATCCATGACATGCCGGTCGCCATGAGCGACAGGTCGACCCGCTGACCCGGCCCCGACGCGCCGCGGGCGTACAGCGCCGCGACGATCGCCGCGGTCGCGGTCGTGCCCGTCGCGAGGTCGATCACGGCGACGCCGGCGCGCACCGGCTCCCGGTCCGCCTCCCCGGTAATGGACATGAGCCCCGTGAATCCCTGCATCAAGAGGTCGTATCCGGGACGCTCGCGGTCCGGTCCCACGGGACCGAAGCCGGAGATGGAGCAGAACACGAGGCGCGGGTTCAGCCGCCCCAGCGTCTCGTAGTCGGCGCCCAGCGCGGTCTGGGTGCCCGGCCGAAAGTTCTCGACGAAGACGTCCGCGGTCGCGACGAGCCGGTGCAGGATCTCGCGGCCCGCCGCCGTCCCCAGATCCAGGGTCAGGCTGCGCTTGTTGCGGTTGATGGACAAGTAGTACGTCGATTCGCGCGCCGCGCCGCCGCCGGCTTCGACGAACGGCGGTCCCCACCCGCGCGTCTCATCGCCGGTGCGCGGGCGCTCGATCTTGATCACGTCCGCGCCGAGGTCGCCGAGCAGCATGGTGCAGAACGGCCCGGCGAGCACGCGGGACGCATCGATCACGCGGACGCCGGCCAGCGGGCCCGAACGGGCCGGCGTCACGGCGTCGCCTCCTGGCTGTCGTGCGGCCGGCCGGGAACCGGGCGCTCCGACGACGGTTCACGCACGCGTGTCGTGTTCCATCCGCGGCCGGTCCGCCCCTCCCCGCCGCCGTGCAATGGAACCCGGGGAGCGTCGGCGCGAGGCCTGGACGCGGCGCGGACCCGTGCCCGCGAGGGCCGCACACCCGCCGCCACGAACTCCTTAGCGACGATTCCCATCCCTCGGAGGGCACCGCGATGACCATCCGCAACCCCGTGGACCGGCTCGCCGGCGCTCCGGTCCGCACGGAAACCGACAGCATGGGGCCGATCGACGTCCCCGCGGACCGGTACTGGGGCGCGCAAACGCAGCGCTCCCTCATCCACTTCGCGATCGGCGCCGACTCGATGCCGCGCGGGATGATCCGCGCCATGGGCATCCTGAAAAAAGCCGCGGCGGAGACCAATCGGGACCTCGGACTGCTGCCCGACCGCTTGGCCCGCCTCATGATCCAGGCCGCGGACGAGGTGATCGACGGCCGCCTCGACGACCACTTCCCGCTCCGCGTGTGGCAGACCGGGAGCGGCACGCAGAGCAACATGAACGCGAACGAGGTGATCGCGAACCGGGCGATCGAGCTGGCCGGGGGGCGGCTCGGCAGCAAGTCCCCGATCCACCCCAACGACCACGTCAACATGTCCCAGTCGTCCAACGACACGTTTCCCACGGCCATGCACATCGCCGCCGCGGAGGCGGTGGTGCACGGCCTCGTACCGAGCGTCCGGGGCCTACGCGACGCGCTGGCCGAACGCGCGGCGGCGTTCGCGGACGTGATCAAGATCGGCCGCACTCATCTCATGGACGCGGTGCCGCTCACGCTCGGCCAGGAGTTTTCCGGCTACGTCGCGCAGCTGGATCACGACCTCGCGCGCCTCGAGGGCGCGCTGCCGCAGATCTGGGAGCTCGCGATCGGCGGCACCGCGGTCGGCACCGGCCTCAACGCGCACCCGGAGTTTGCCGACCGGTGCGCGGCGCGCATCGCGGCGCACACGGGGCTTCCGTTTGTCGCCGCGCGCAACAAATTCGCGGCGCTGGCGGCGCACGACGCGCTCGTCATGCTGAGCGGGACGGAGCGCACGCTCGCGTGCTCGCTGATGAAGATCGCCAACGACATTCGATGGATGGGGTCCGGCCCGCGCGCCGGCCTGGCGGAGCTCACGCTCCCCGAGAACGAGCCCGGGTCGTCCATCATGCCAGGGAAGGTCAACCCCACGCAGTCCGAGGCCATGACCATGGTGTGCGTTCAGGTCATCGGCAACGACACCGCGATCGCCGTGGCCGGGAGCCAGGGCAACTTCGAGCTCAACGTCTTCAAGCCGCTCATCATCCACAACCTGCTGCACTCGACCGAGCTCCTCGCGCACGCGTGCCGGTCGTTCGCGGTGCACTGCGTCAGCGGCCTCGAGGCCAATCGCGAGCGGCTGCGGCGGTACGTGGAGACGTCGTTGATGCTCGTCACGGCCTTGAGCCCCACGATCGGGTACGATCGAGCGGCCGCCGTCGCGAAGGCGGCCTACCGCGAGAACAAGACGCTCAAGGACGTGTGCGTGGAGATGGGCCTCCTGACACCGGAGGAGTTCGACCGCCTGGTGCGCCCGGAGGAGATGCTCGGCCCGCACGCCTGAGCGCGACCCGGACGCCTCCCGGACCGCAGGCGCGTGCCGTGTTCGTGTGCGTATATCCCGGGGACCGCCGGCGGCGCGCTACGCCGCGAAACCGAATTCGCGCTCCGCGACGGTCAGGCTCTCGTCGATGACCGCCACCATGCGATCCAGCTCGTCTCGCGTCACGACGAGGGGCGGGACGCACTGGATGGACATGAAGCAGCGCGTGAGCAGGCCCCGCTCCGCCATGGCCTCCACGACGCGGCGGCTGAACGGGTGCGCCCCGGCCGCCGGACCCCAGCCGAACGGCTCCTTGGTCTGCTTGTCCTTGACGAGCTCCACCGCGCACAACAGCCCCGTGCCGCGGATGTCCCCGACCGTGGGGTGCGAGCGCAGCGGCTCGAGGGCGCCGAGCAAGTAGCGCCCCTGCTCCGCGGCCCGGCGGGGCAGATCCTCGGCCCGGAGGATCTCGAGATTCTTGAGCGCGGCCGCGCAGGCGACGGCCTGGCCGCCGAACGTGAGCAGGTGCGCGAGCCCAACGTCCTGCCGCTTGAACTCCTCATAGATCGCGTCGCGGACGGCGACGGCGCCGATCGGCGCGTAGCCGGACGACAGCCCCTTGGCCATCGTCATCAGGTCCGGAACGACGCCGAAGTGCTCCGTGGCGAACATGCGCCCGGTCCGACCGAACCCGTTGATGACCTCGTCCATGATCAACAGGACGCCGTGGCGATCACAGATCTCGCGCAGGCGCTGCCAGTACCGCGGCGAGGGCACGTGCGAATTGTTCGACGCCGAGATCGGCTCGCCGATCACGGCCGCGACGTATTCCGGCCCCTGCGCGCGGATCTCCTGATCCACCGCTTCGGCGCACATGAGGTCGCCGGCCTCGCCGTCGATGCCGAACGCGTTGCGGTACCGGTCCGGGGACGGCACGAAGCTGACGCCGTGCATGAACGGGCCGAAGTAGGTCTCGTTGCGGGACGAGGTGATGCTCATCGCGCCGAAGGTCGCGCCGTGGTACCCGCCCCGCCGGGCGATCACCTTGTAGCGCTTGGGGAACCCGCGCATGACCTGCACCTGTTTCGCGATTTTCATGGCGCTCTCGATCGCTTCCGAGCCGCCGGAGCAGAACAGGAACCGGTTCAGATCCCCGGGGGTCAGGCCGGCGAGCACGTCGCCGAGCTGCACCGCCGGCAGGCTCGTGTAGCTCGCGGAGGACACGTACGCGATCTCCTGCGCCTGTCGCGCCATCGCCTCGCCGATCTCCCGCCGGCCATGCCCCGCGTTCACCACGTAGAGCCCGGATAGGCCGTCCAGGTACACGCGTCCCCGGGCGTCGATCAGCCGGCACCCGTCGCCGCGAACGATGACGCGGAGATGGTCCCGCTCGGCGAGGTCCAGCCATCGCGCCGTGTGGATCCACACATGCTCCAGCGCCTCGCGCTCGGCCGGTGTGAGCGCGGTGGCGGCCGCCGCCGTGCCCTGCTTCGTGGCCTCCTGCATGGGTCTGCCCTCCCGGGGAAGCTGGTTTCCCGGTGTGGAGATCCGGGGACACCGTTGAGACGGCCCGTAATTCTGCCGGGGCCCGTCCCCCCTCCGAGGAACGGTACGGCACTTCGTGCAGCACGAGGCGCCGTTCCTGCACGCAAAAGTTTTGGCCGATCGCGTCGAACTATGCGGGCATGGACGACCAATCCGCGCTGGACCGGATCAAGGCGCCCGAACTCGAACGGGTGCTCGGGCACACGTGGCGCGTGCTCGACGACGGCTTCGTCCGCGTCGTCGACTACCTCGGCTCGGACCAGGCGATCGTCCAGGCGGCGCGGGTCTCATACGGCGCGGGGACGAAGGCGGTCCACGAGGACACGGGCCTCATCCGCTACCTGATGCGCCACCGCCACACGACGCCGTTCGAGATGTGCGAGATCAAGCTGCACGTCCGCGTCCCCATGGACACGTGGCGCCAGTGGATACGGCACCGGACGGCCTCGACGAACGAGTATTCGACGCGCTATTCGATCGCCATCGATCAGGCGGCACGCACGGATCCCGGCGCATGGCGGCTGCAGTCTTCGCGAAACAGGCAGGGCAGCGCCGGTGTCCTCCCCGCGGAGGTTGGCGGCCGCTTCACCGAGCGTGAGGCCGAGCTCCAGGCGCTTGCCCGGAATGTCTACGAGGAGCGCCTCGCGGCCGGCATCGCGCGGGAACAGGCCCGCAAGGATCTCCCGCTGTCCACGTACACGGAAGCCTACTGGAAGATCGATCTGTACAACCTCCTCCACTTCCTCGGCTTGAGGATGGACGAGCACGCGCAAGCCGAGATCCGGGCCTACGCCACCGTCATCGGCAACGAGATCGTACGCCGGTGGTGCCCGATCGCGTGGCAGGCGTTCAAGGACTACCACCTCAACAGCCTCACCCTGAGCGCGCTCGAGATCCAGGTCATCAGGCGCCTGTCCGGGGGGGACCGCGACGGCGCGCGGCGCCTGGCGGAGGAGTTCGGGTGGTTGGCCACGCGGGACGGCAAGCTGAGACGCAACCGGGAGCGCGCCGAGGCGTGGCGCAAGCTCCGCGACCTCGGCATCGACCCGCCCTGGCCGGAATAGCCACCCCGACGCCATCCGCCCTGCGCGCCGGGCTCTCCACAGGGGGTGACCGCGTCCACCCGTGTCCGGGAGTCGGGGGCGCCCTTCCGTCGTTAACCGATGAGATGGGTCCGGCCTCCGGCTTCACCCCCCGCACCGCGTCCCAGGGCCTCCGGGCAGCGCCTCGACGGGCGACGTCCGCGCCCGAGGGGGGCCGCGCGGCGCGGCGTCCACGGGCGGGGCAGTCGCGGCACCCAGCCGCGCCGATGGGTCAGCGTGCCGTCCGTGGCGGGGTCGGGTTCGACATATGGTTCGAACCCTTGCCGGAGTTCGGCAATGATGCACGACATAATGATGCACGACATTAGGTAGAGTCTGGCAAGGAGACTAGTCACTGCATGGCTGTGGATGCAACTTCCGCCCTAGGCGGCACGGGGCGCGCCGGCGCGGCACGCCCCAGCAAATGGCTCGTGGCGGTCTCCGTGATCGCCGGGGCCGTCATGGGCGCCATCGACTCCAGCGTCGTGAATGTCGCGCTGGCCCACATTCAAGCCTCCTACGGCGTCACGACGCAACAGGTGACCTGGGTCAGCACCTCATACCTCATTGCGCTGGTCATCGTCATGCCGCTCACGGCATGGCTCGGATCCGTGCTGGGGCGCAAACGCATGTACATGCTGGCCGTCGCGATCTTCACCGCCGCGTCCCTGCTGTGCGGCCTGGCCCGCACCCTGGGGCAGCTGATCGCGTTCCGGGTGATCCAGGGCCTCGGAGGCGGCGTGCTCTCGCCCACGGCGCAGGCGATCATGCGCGAGTCGTTTCCGCCCGAGGAGCAGGGTCAGGCCATGGGCATCTTCGGCATGATCATCCTGCTGGGACCGGCGATCGGGCCGACGCTCGGAGGCTGGCTGACGGACAATTACTCGTGGCCCTGGATCTTTTTCGTGAATCTCCCGATCGGCGTCCTCGGGCTGTTTCTCGCCTCGCTGTTCATCGAAGACCCGCCGTACATGCGGGCGCAGGGATGGCGGCGGATCGACGGCATCGGGATCGGGCTGATGGCGGTGGGCCTGGCGTCGCTGCAGGTGCTGCTCGAACAGGGCGAGACGGACGGGTGGTTCGGGAGCCCGTTCATCTCCACCCTCGCCGTCATCGTCGTCGTCGCCCTCGCGGCGTTCATGATCTGGGAGTTGCGCGCCGAGGAACCGGCGGTCGACCTGCGCGTCTTCGGCAACGTCTCGTTTGCCTCGGGCTCGTTGATCGGCGGCGTGATCGGGATGACGCTGTTCGGCGGCCTGATCCTGTTGCCGCTGTTCCTCCAAAATCTCCTCGGGTACGATGCCACGCGGGCCGGCTTGACGTTGATGCCGCGCTCGCTGGTCATGGTGCTGATGATGCCGGTCGCCGGGCTGCTGTACAACCGGCTCGGCGTCTACATCATGTTGCCGTGCGGGCTGCTCCTCGCCGGCGCCTCGGGCCTGATGATGGCGCATTTCACCACGGACAGCGGGCCGGTGCAGCTGCTCCTGCCGCTCATCCTGCAGGGGTTCGGGTTCGCCCTCATGTTCGTCCCCATGTCGACGACCGCGCTCTCCACGATCCCGCGCCGGAAGATGCAGAGCGCTTCGAGCATGTTCACGTTGATGTTCCAGCTCGGCGGCAGCCTGGGGACCGCGATCGTGATCACGCTGCTCGACCACAAGATCGCGACCGCCAGCGCGAATCTCGTCCGGTACGCGTCCCTCTACAACCCGTCGTTCCGGCAGTGGTGGCAGACGTACGAAGCCGCGTTCGTTGCGCGGGGACATGACCCCGCCACCGCCCACATGCAAGCGCTCGCGGCATTGAATGCCTTGATCGGCCAGCAGGCGTCGGTCGTGGCGTTCGAGTACGCCTTTGGCGTGATCGGTGTGGTGTTCTTCCTCTGCCTGCCGCTCGTGGTCTTCCTGCGCCGGGGCCGCGCCCAAGTGGACGACGTGCCCGCCGCCTGACGTCGCGCCGGGCTCATCGTTCACGTTCCTCGGCGCCGCGGGCTGGGCGTACACGCGCGGGGCGCCCGCATTTTACATCCTGTGCTACGGCACGGTGGCGTACATCATCGCCTTTTTCCTGACGCCGGCCGTCTGGCGCGTCGCGCGGGAGAAACACCTGCTGACCGGGCCGGATTTCCTGGCCGCCCAGTAGGCAACTTCTGACGACCCCGAGCCCCAACGTTCCGCGCGCTCCCGCCGGCCGCCCCGCCTCGCGGTCCAAGAGAGGCGCGGGCGGCCGGCCGGCTGCGACGGCCATCGTTTTACGTACGCCAGATCCTTACCAACACGCCGGGCCCTTGCGCCGCAAGCCCTCTACGCGGAGGCCACGCTCTCCGCTTGACGCTCCCCGTCGCTCCCCGCACGCTACAATAGGACGGCGTTCGCAGCCATCCTGCGTTCGCGCCGAAGGAGGGGGAGGCGCCTCATGACGATCTGGCAGACGACCGCGCTCGGGGCTGTGGCCGGGTTCACGATTTACCTCGGGCTGCCCCTCGCCGGGCTCGGCCGCCGGCCGCACGCGTTCCAAAACGTCCTCAACGCCTTCGCCCTGGGGATCCTGCTCTTCCTCATCTGGGACGTGCTCTCGAAGGCGCAGGAGCCGATCGACACCGCGATGCGTGCGGGCCTGCGGTCCGGTCACTGGGGGGCGTTTCTGTCGCTCGTGGCCATGCTCGCCGTCGGCTTGGTCGTCGGCGTCGTCGGGTTGGTGACGTTCCACGCTCGGATGCTCCGGCGCACGTCCGCGGCTCCGCGGCCGGGGCACGCCCTCACGCTCATGATCGCCACCGGGTTGGGACTGCACAATTTTTCGGAGGGACTGGCCATCGGGCAGGCCGCGGCCACGGGAGCCATCGGGTTCGCGGTCATCCTCATCATCGGGTTTGGACTCCACAACGTGACGGAGGGATTTGCCGTGGCGTCGCCGCTCGCGGCGGCGGGCGAGCCGACCTCGTGGCCGTTCCTCGGCCTCGCCGGATTGATCGGCGGGGGGCCGACGTTCATCGGGACGCTCATCGGCTACCGCGCGACCTCGCCGCTGGCGTTCGTCCTCTTCCTCGCGCTCGCGGCCGGCGCGCTGTTCTACATCGTGGGGGAGATGTTCGCCGTCGGCCGCCGCTTCCGCGCGCCGGTGGGCGCCGCGTGGGGGCTCGTGATCGGATTCCTCTTCGCCTACGGCACGGACCTGCTCCTGACGATCGGCGGAGCCTGACAGCGCGCCCCTATCAGTCTCCGACCGGGCTCTCCGGGCCGCCGCCGGCATCCGGGCGACGCGCCGGATTCGTCGCGGCGGCGCGGCCGCCCGTGACGATGAGCTCCAGGATCTCGTCCTCCGTGGCGTCGCGCACGCGCCGCGTGGCGACGTGGCGGCCCTGCTTGAGCACGGCGACGCGGTCGCCGATCGCGAACACCTCCTGCAGCCGGTGGCTGATCAGGATCACGCCCACGCCGTGCTGCTTGAGGTCCGCCACCAGGCTGAGCACCTCGTGCGTGGCACCCGGAGAGAGGTTGGCCGTCGGCTCGTCCAGGATGAGGACCGCGGGGTTGAAGGACAGCGCCCGGGCGATGGCCACGCTCTGCCGGCGACCGCCGGAAAGGTGCCGGACCTGCACCGTCACCGAAGGCACGTCGATGCGCAGCCGCTCGAGCATCGCTTCCGCGGCGCGTTGCATGGCCCGGCGGTCGACGAGGACGCCCCCGCGCACCGGCCACCGCCCGAGGAAGATGTTCTGCGCGATGTCGAGATTGTTGCACAGGGCGAAGTCCTGGTACACCATCTCGATCCCGCGCGCCCGGGCCTCGGCCGGCGACGCAAACCGTACCGGCGCCCCGCGAAACAGGATCTGCCCGCCGTCGGGCGGGATCGCGCCGGACAGTACCTTCATCAGCGTCGACTTGCCGGCGGCGTTGTCGCCGACGAGCCCGAGGACTTCGCCCGGCAAGAGATCCAGATCGACCCCGCGGAGCGCGTGGACCGCCCCGAAGTGCTTCTCGATGGCCCGCATCTCGACGACCGCCGCCGTCATCGCCTGCGCTCCGCGGAGGGCCGGGGCGGCTCCGGGCCGCCCCAGCCTGCGCCGGTTACCCGCTCACTTGAGGAACTGACCCACGTTCGCCTTCGTCACGACGTCGAGACCCGTGTGCCACGGATCCTGCGGCTTCGTCTTCTTGGTCACGTAGGTGTAGAGCGCCTCGATGCTGTCGACGCCCATCTCATACGGGCGCTGGCCGACCAAGGCGCTCACGTATCCGTCGTGGAGCAGCTGCAGCTCCTGCTGCAGCGTGTCGAACGATACCACCACGAACTTGCCGGACGCCATCGCCGCCGCCTTCGGCTTGAGGGCCTGCTTGTACGCCTCCGGAGCGAACAGCGGCCAGCCGCCGACAGCGACGATGCCGCTCAGGTCGGGATGCGCGGTGAGGTTTTGCTCGATGAGCTGGACCGATCGGTTCACGTCGTCGTTGCAGGGGAACGGCGAGCCGGACACCTCGGTGAACTTGCTCGCGACGCCCGCCGCCTTGAGCCCGTCGCGGACGCCTTTGATGCGCTCGTTCAGGTTCTCCGCGCCGAGGCCGCCCGTGATGATGGCGTACTTCCCGCCGCCGGGCAGCGCCTTGGCGAACTGTTTGCCGAGCGCCACCCCGCCGGCGTAGTTGTCGGTGCCGATGAACGCGAGCCGCTTCGACCCCGGCGCGGCGTCCGAGTCGAACGTCACGACCGCGATCCCCGCGCTCATCGCTTGGTCGATGATCGGCACGGCCGCCTTCCCGTCCACCGGTGCAATCGCCATCCCGTCAACGTGCCGCTGGATGAGGCTCTCCAGCACCTGCGTCTGAGGCTGGATCTCCGTCACGGTCGGCCCCGTGAAGTCGCAGGTCACGCCGAGCTTCTTGGCCTCGGCCTCGCAGCCCCGGCGGACATCGTTGTAGAACGGGTTGTTGATCGCCTTCGGCACGACCGCGAACACCAGCGCCTTGGCGCCATGGGCCGCGGGTACACCGAGCAAGGGGCTGGCGAGAGCGACTGTCAGGGCGACGGACGCAAGAACGCGCCACACGCGCATACCGATCCCCTCCCTCTCCTGCCGTATGGGTGCTCAGTCCTCCCTACGCGGGCCCGGCCGATCGCGTTCCAGCGATCAGTCGCGGGCCAACCGGATCCGCAACCGATCGAGGAGCACCGCCACGATGATGGTGCTGCCGATCACGACTTCCTGCCAGAACGCCGGCACGCCCGTGAGCACCATCGCGTTCAACAGCACCCCGATCAGCGCGGCGCCGGCAAACAGTCCGAGCACGGACCCCTGCCCGCCGAGCAGGCTCACCCCGCCGATCACGGCCGCGGCGATGACGTTGAGCTCCTCGCCCTGCCCGGTGGTCGCGTCCCCGACCGACAGCCGCGCCGCCAGCAGAATCCCGGTGAGGGCGGCGAGCGCGCCGCTGATCATGTACGCCGCGAGGCGCACCCGCGTGACGTGGATGCCGCTCAGGTGGCTGGCCTCGTCGTTCCCGCCGACCGCGTAGAGATCGTAGCCAAACGGCGTGTGCGTGAGCACCGCCCAGCCTGCGCCCACCACCAGCGCCATGTACACGACCGGGTTCGGCACGGGACCGACGTACCCCGCGCCGAGCGCGATGAAGGCCGGGCCGGCGGGGCCGAGCGACGACAGCGGATATCCTTGGGTGATGACCAGGGCGAGCCCGTGCGCGATCGACAGCATGCCGAGCGTGGGAATGAGCGGCGTCATCTTCGCCTTGGTCACCAGGAGGCCGTTGACGGCGCCGCATGCCCAGCCCGCGGCGACCCCGAGCCCGACGGCCGGGAGCAGTCCCAGGTTCATGCCGAGCAACTTGGTCGCGACCACGCCGCCGAGTCCCATCACGGACCCGACCGACAGGTCGATGCCGCCGCCGCCCGCGATGATGACGATCGCCTCGCCCACGCCCGCCGCGGCGATGAACGAGAAGTTGCGCGCCACCTCAAAGAGGTTGTCCGGCGAGAGAAAGCGCGGCGTCGCGATCGACACCGCCGCGACCACGAGTAGCAGCGCGGCGTAGATCGCCGCTTCGTACGACCCCATGACGCGGCCGCCCCACCCGCGCCGGGGTGCGACGCCGGCCTCCGCAACGGCCGAAGCCGCATGTTCCACCGTCACGCGCGCACGCGCCTCCCGCGACACCCCCGCCACTCGTTCGGGACTGCGTCCGGGGACTCCTCGGGCGCCATGGCCGGACTCCGGCTCGGGTTCGCATCGGCCGGACCCGCCCTTCGCTCCCGGGTCCACGGCGTGAGCCAGACTGCGACCGGCGCCCACCAAATTTCGGGAAACCGCGTTGTTCGCCGCGCACGCGAAACGCGCGACACTCACGGATGCACCGCGGGCGCCGACCGGAGGCGGTCTACGGCGCAGGCGCGGTGGGACCCTCGCCGGATGAGATTCCTCAGGGCCGAGACCGACCCCGCGTCAGGCAAGTCCGGCAGGGCTGCCTCGGCTCGTCAACCCTCCCCATGTCACGGCGTGCGTGCCGGCGCGGCGCGAACGGCGTCCGCCGCCGCTTGCAACACCGCACCGCCGCGGACCAGCTCCAGCGCCGCCGCAAAGTCGCGGCTGAGAACGCGATCGTCCTCGAGACGCGGCACGCGCGCCCGCACCGTGCGGTGGGCGGCGCTCGTCCCGACGCCAAGATCGCCCGTGCCGAAATCGACCGCCTGGCATGCCGCCACGAGCTCGATCGCGAGCACCTGCTGGCTGTTGCGCAGCACCTGGAGCGCCTTCCTCGCCGCGTGCGCCCCCATGCTGACGTGGTCCTCCTGGTTTGCCGATGTGGGGATGCTGTCCACGCTGGCCGGATGGGACAGCACCTTGTTCTCCGAAACGAGCGCCGCCGCGGTGTACTGGGCCAGCATGTACCCGGAACGCACGCCGCCGTCCGGCGTCAGAAACGCGGGGAGACCGGACAGATAGGGATTCACGAGGCGTTCGATCCGACGCTCGCTGATGCTGGCCAGCTCCGCGACGGCCGCGGTGGCGTAATCCAGGGCGAGCGCCAGCGGCTCTCCGTGAAAGTTGCCGCCGGAGACCACGGCGCCGTCCTCGGCAAAGACCAGCGGGTTGTCGGTGGCGCTGTTGACCTCGATCGCGAGCACGGCCCTCAGATGCGCCAGGGCCTGCCGCACGGCCCCGTGGACCTGGGGCATGCACCGAAGGGAGTACGCGTCCTGCACGCGCTGGTAATCGCGCCGTACGATCCGCGAGCTGCCCTGCAGCAATGCGCGAAGATGCCGCGCGCTCTCGATCTGGCCGGGATGAGGACGCGCGCTTTGCAGGCGCTCGGCAAACGCGTCATCCGTGCCCCGGAGCGCCTCGAGCGATAGCCCGCCCGCGATGTCGGCGAGGCCCGCCAGGCGCTCGGCGTCGAGCACGAACAGCGTGCCGAGCGCGCTCATGAACTGCGTGCCGTTGATGAGCGCCATGCCTTCCTTGGCCTCCGGCACCAGGGGCTCGATGCCGGCCCTCCTCATCGCCTCACGCCCCGGGAGCCGCGTGCCGCCGACCATCGCTTCCCCCTCGCCGATCAGGACGAGCGCCAGGTGCGCGAGCGGCGCCAGATCTCCGCTCGCGCCGAGCGACCCCTGTTCCGGGATGACCGGGTGCACGCCCGTGGCCAGCATCCGTAACAACGTCTCGATGACGGCGGGCCGCACGCCGGAGCATCCGCCGGCAAGCGCGTTGGCCCGCAGCAGCATCATCGCGCGCACCGCGGCATCCGGCAACGGGATGCCGACGCCGGCGGCGTGCGAGCGCAGGATGTTTCGTTGCAGGCGCTCGACCTGATCCGCGGGGATCGTCACCGTGCGCAGCTCGCCGACCCCGGTGGAGACGCCGTACACGGGCCGCCCGGTCTCGAGGATCGAGCTCACCACGGCCCGCGAGCATTCCACCGCGCGCCGGGCCGCAGGCGCCAGCGCGGCCGGTGCGCCGAGCGCCACGGCTTCCACCTGCTCCAGCGTCAGACTGTGACCGTCGATCTCCACCATGCCGGCGCCTCCGCATGCAAAAAGGGCCACGTCATCCCGACGCGGCCCTCTCCCGTCTTCTCGCTCTGAGCCTGGCGGTGCTTTAGATCGCGTCCTCGCGTTCTCCTGCCTTGCCGTTACGCCGACGCGTGCACGATCCCCAACCCGGCCACCTCGTGCTCCATGCCCTTCACCGGCTGCCCGATCGTCCCGTACAGCGCCACCGCGATCCACGTCGTCCGGTCGCCGGGTCCCCGGGGTCCCTTGACCAGGGAGAACCGCAGCCCGACGGTGCGGAGCAGCGTCCCCAGCGCGATCTGGCCGCGCCCGATGCCGTGCAGCGCTTCGAGCGTCGCGTGGTAGAGGGCGTGCTCCTCCGCGTACTCCGCGCCGATCAGCCGCTCCCGCCGCGCGGCCGTCTCGACCGCGGCGATGATCTTTTGCACGTCCATCGTGCCGACCTGACCGAGCACGACGCGATAGGCCGGCGCCCCGGCGACGACCGCCTGCGGATTGTCGGCCAGGACGGCCAGGAGCGCGACGCGGCCGAGCGTGTCGGTGCGCGCCGGCACCGCCGTGACGTTGGGCATGGAATCGTGGCTCCTTTGGGGATCCGGCACGAGGGTCCCGTGCTCCCTACGGCGGCCCTGCTCTTGCGCCGCTCTGCCCCGATGATATCACCGGACGAGCTCGTCGCGCCGCCATCGCAGCGTATCGAGCGTCGCGGGGGAAAATCGTGACAACGGAGACGGGGCGGAGGTGCCGCATGGGGGATCTGCTGAACGCCGCGTTCGCGCGCAATACCCTGCGCGAGTGGCTTCTGGCGATCGCGACGATGGTGCTGGTCGCGCTGGTCCTGAGCGCAGCCCGAACCATCCTCGCCGGGCGCGCCGGCGCGTACGGGACGCGCCGGCCGGGGGGAGCCGCCGAACTCCTGGCGCTGCTCCTGCGGCGCACCTGGACCCTGTTCATCGCCGCAGTCGCCGTCGACGGCGCAATGTTCATGCTGCCGTTGCCGGACCGCGCGGCGCACGCCGTCGCCGCGGCGGCGACGATTGTGATCTTGCTGCAAGTCGGCGTCTGGGGCAGCGAGGTCATCTCGTTCGTGATCGCGAGACACATCACGCGCCGAACAACGCTGGACGCGGTCGGCGTGACCACGGTGAGCGCCCTCGGGGTCATTGCAAAGGTGACGTTGTTCGCGGTGGTCGTCTTGCTGGCACTCGACAATGTCGGGGTGCGGGTCACCGCGCTGGTGGCCGGCCTCGGCATCGGCGGCATCGCCGTCGGCCTCGCGGCTCAGAGCGTGCTTGGCGATCTCTTCGCGGCGTTCGCCATCGTCCTTGACAAGCCGTTCCTCCTCGGCGACCTCATCGTCGTCAACCAGCATCAGGGCACGGTTGAACACATCGGCCTCAAGACCACCCGGATTCGCAGCGTGTCCGGCGAGGAGATCGTGTTCTCGAACGCGGAGTTACTGAAAAATCAGATCCACAATTACAAGCGCATGTACGAACGGCGCGTCGCGTTTTCGCTCGGCGTCACGTACGATACCCCGTCCGAGACGCTGGCGCGCGTCCCCACGATGCTCGAGGAGATCATCGCGCGGCAACCCCAGGCCCGCTTCGCCCGCGCCCACTTCAAGACGTACGGTGATTTTGCGCTGCGGTTCGAGATCGTCTATTACGTGACCAGCCCGGACTACCGCCTGTTCATGGACATCCAGCACGCGATAAACTTGGACATCCACCGGCGCTTCGCAGAGGAAGGCATCGAGTTTGCCTATCCGACGCAGACCGTGTACGTCATGGGCCGGGGCGCTCGCCCGGACACGGCGGCAACCGCCGCGCCGGTCTCGAACGGCCCGGCGCGCGCCGGGGACCGCGCATAGCGGGGGGCGGTCCCCACAGGCCCCGCCCCCCCCGCCGCTCCGTTACGCTACCAGCGGTGGTACCGGTCCGGGCGGTAGTGCGGATCATAGCGCCGGTTGTCCCAGCACGCACGGTTATACCGGCTGTCGCGTCCCCACCAGTGGCCGTATCCATCGCTGCGGCAGTACCGGCTCCACGTTTGAGGGCCCCAATGGATGTTGAGGTTGACTTGAGCCTGCGCAGGGGCGGGCAAGAAGCTCAGGGGCATCAGCGCGGTGACGATTGCCGACATGCCGAGGACGATCCATAGTGCGACTCTCATCATGATCGCATCCCTCCTTTACCGTTGTTTTTACCCCGGCGCGCTGAGTTCTATAGGATCAAGCGCGAGAATGCGAATCTCCGTCGCCGCCGCACGGTGGCGCCGAGCGGACCACGCCAGTTTCACCGAAGATTACCAAGCGTGCGGATGCGGCTCAGGCCGCAATATCCGCGCGGATGCGCCACAAACGCCTTTGGCTTATCCACCTTGGCGTACCAGATGTCCCGGTGCAATCATCTACGCGATGCTCGGGGAGCTGCTTTGGCAGGTCGCTGCGGGAACGCCATCTCTGAGCGCATGGCAAACCGGAGCGGATAGACGTACGCTCGTGGCGCGGTCACGCCACTTATGGCATGCAGGTTTGAGCGATTACCTCCGCCGCGGAATCGTCGGGAGAGGCGCCGGCGAGGACGGTATTAACCCAGGACGCGAACTCCCCGAGTTTATCGCCATGACTGTCAAGGCACGTAAAGAGCTCAGTTGTCCCCTGACTAGAGAGTGTACCCGTGTTCTGACCAATCATCGCAAGCAGTGACGCCGTATCTGCCATGCCAGCAGCGAACCCGAGTTGGAAGTTGAGATTACCCGCAAGGTACTCGGTCCCCGATTCCCAGAACGTGAGAACGTTCTGAAATGGCGCTGCGCAGTATTGGGCGACAATCAAAACCACAGGGTATTGGTCGTTCGCGGCTGCCTGAGCGGTTGTGGCCACCCATCCCGAAAGTTGGCCAAGCTTGCTCGCGTGGCCCGCGAGACAATAGAACAGGGCAGCACTGGTCCCCCCACTAAGGTCGCCGGAGTCTTTCGCAGCGGCCGCGAACATTGAGACCGTGTCGTAGAGGCTGGCGGCAAACCCGAGCCTGAAGGAGTCATCAGCCTGCCGGTAGTCTGCGGCACCTTCGAAATACACACCGGGTTCGATGCGCCCCGAAGGCGCAGGACGTCCCGGGAGCGGTGGGACTGCTGGAGTAGGCCGGCTAGCGGCGGGCGTAGGCGCAACACGCGCGTATTCCTCCCAGGTCGTGGTAGCTGTGTCATGGAAATACGGCTTCGCATAGTTGATAGGGACAGCCCCGTTGATATTCTGCGCGTCCTTCAGCATGAACGCATTGATCCCAATCACCTCGCCTCGCATGTTGAGCAAGGGGCCACCGCTCGACCCGTGCGAGATCGGCGCCTGGTGCTGGATGAACCGGGTACCGGTCCCGGGATCGAGTCGAATCCCTTCGATAATGCCTGATGTGATGGTAAGTTCGAGGCCCTCTGGATTCCCGATCGCTACGACCTCATCGCCGACTTGGACAGCATCTGAGTCCCCGATCTTGAGCCTAGGGAGCCCGGTCGCGTTGACCGATAGAATGGCGATGTCGCGGCGAGCGTCCGTGTAGATAATACGCACGTTCGTAAAGACGCGGCCGTTCGGTACCTTCACAGCGATCCGGACAGCCCCGGGGTCAGGTGTGATCACGTGGTTATTCGTGACGATCACGCCATTGGGAGACACTGCGAACCCGCTCCCCAAGGATGTCATCTTGTCGTTCGCGTCATATTGCGCAATCAGGACAACCGCGGGGGCGCTCTGTTCGAAAATCTGCTGGACGGACAGCGGAGCCGGCGCTGGACGTGAGGTGGCTGGAGCCGCCTCGGCGACCATTGTTGATTGGCCGTGCGCCGGCGCCGTGACGGCCGCGTAGAGCACTACAGCCAGCGCAAACCTGAAGAGGCGCGGCATGGACCCTCCCCCTCCTGACAAACCCCGTCAACTTCGTGCCCAAACCGAAGCCTCTTTCTGACAGGGAAAGGGGCTCAGATGTCCATTACGAAACGTATGTTCGTATTCTGGAGCACCAGCCTTGGAGGTGGCTGGGGGAAACTGTCGGCGACCTGTTGGCCCTACTGAATCCGCCTCCGGGCGGGAGTCCTTCGCGTGTGGCCGATCAGCCGTAAAAGGGAACCGCCCTCAAAGACAATGGACGGAACTGCTTGAATTGAAAATGGCTGCCCCCATAGGGAAGTGCACCTTGCCCCACAGGAGCCGGCGTCGCAAGGTTCCGAGAAGGCCCGCGCGAGCATGATCGGAACAGGCCGACGTTTACGGTATTGTCCCTGTCCACAGGAGGAGCAGCAACAGGACCACAGAACTTGAGCGGCTATGTGGCGAGCCATGGGGAGCGGCGATCTTGCCGGCGACGCCGCGCAACCCGCGCACACCGCCCCGAGCTGGGCCGACCTTCAACACTCTGCCACCCCACCCCACCCTGAGCGTTCGTTGTCCTGGCTTCGGAAGCGATCATCTAACCGCTACGTGAAGCTGACGCTACTGGTTGCCTTGACGCTCGGAATATTCCTCGCACCGCTCTTCGCGCCGCGTGGCACGACTTTGCCGTTGTGGGTGTTGTTTGCCTGGATTGCGGCTATCGCCGTAGTCGCCCTCCTCTTCGTGCGACAGGCGCGACGTCATGGAGGACCGGCGCGGCCTGCCGAATCAGTACCGGAGCAGGCCCTCACGTGGACATCGGTGTGCATCGGGTTCGTCGCAGTCTATGGAGTCTGGACGAGACATGGTCCGGTGCCGTTATGGTTTTGGGGCTGTGCCACCGCCTTGGTCGCCATCCTGAGCATCGCGGCACTCAACGCGGCACCACGCGACGTGCGCGCCCGTGTCCGCGTTGCCGTTTACGGCGGCATCATGGCGGTCGTTGTCCTACTCCCGCTCGACGCACTACCGAGGCCAGCCAGATTGCCGGTCGCGGGGCTCCGCACCGCAATTATCATCGTGATGGTAGTTCTTATGCAGATCGACGGACGGCGTGTTCGCAGGGCGGCTTCCGTCGCAGAATCATCGCGCGTCCGTCACGGCGTCTCAGGATTGCCCTGAGAGCCAGCGTGGCGGAGGGGTGTGGGAATCGAACCCACCGCGAGCCCAAAGGGCCCGCCGACGGTTTTGAAGACCGTGAGACCCACCAGGACCCATGCCCCTCCGTTGGTATCCTACTACACGGCATCGAGCCGCCGGCAAGGCCAAGCCGGGGCCGGCCGCGTTCGCACACCCGCGCCGCTCGTGCAACGGCGCTGTGACCACGGGCGGCGCGGCCGCGCGCCGCCGGGACGCGCCTACTCGACTGTGACCGGCCTGGGACTGGTGGGGAAGGCGTTCGAGCGTATGGGGTGCGTGCCGTCACCGCGTCGCCGACCATCGAGCCTCGACGCGTCCCACCTGCTTGGCGCTAGCCCGTGACGGTGCCCAACGCGGCCATAAAGCGGTCCTTGATGTAGATCGGGCGCCGGGGGACGCGGGCGAACGAGGTGGCCTGCTCGACCTTGGCCAGGATGAACCACGGTCCGGGGTCCCGGAGCGCACGCCCGAGGGCGGCGGCAAACTCGTCCACCGTCGCGACGGTCGCGGTGTGCGCCAGCCCGGCGCCGCGGGCGATCGCCTCCAGGTCGGCGCAGCGCCCCGAGTGCGTGGCCTGCCCGCCGGTCGTCTCGTAGGTCTCGTTGTCGAGCACGACAAGCGTGAGGTTCGCCGGCCGATACGCCGCGACCGTGGCGAGGCAGCCGAGGCTCATCAGCATCGACCCGTCGCCGTCGAGCACGACGACGCGCCGCCCCGGCTGCGCCATCGCGATCCCGAGGCCGACGGACGACGTCGACCCCATCGCGCCCCACATGTAGAAGTTTTCCGGCCGGTCCGCCGCCTCGTACAGATCGTACGTGTTCCGCCCGAGGTTCGAGACCACGGCGGCGTCGCCGAGCAACGGGACGATGCGCCGGATCGCGTCGAGCCGGTTCATCGGAGCGTCTTGCCCCCGGTCAGACGCGTCGTGAGCACGACGGCCACGGGCATCATCGTCGCGAACGCCAGCTCCGCGGCCCCCGAGAGGACCGGCGACATCTCGGCCTCCGACGTGACCGAGAACGTCTGGACGCCGAGCGCGTCGAGCACCCGGGGCACGGCATGCCCGAGCGGCACCTGGGCGGGATTGAACTCGCCGAGGCCCCCTCGCTCGCTCACGATGAGCAGCATCGGAATCTGATACGGGACGACGAACGACCCCAGCGCGTTCATCGAGTTCCCGATCCCGCTCGTCTGGAGCACGACGGCGCCGCGTGTGCCGCCAAGGTACGCGCCGGCCACGGTGGCGACGGCTTCCTCCTCACGCGTGCAGCACACGACCGTGCACGCAGGCTCGGCCTCGAGCCGCCGGAGCAGGTGGCCGCTCACCTCGTCGGGGACGTAGCCGATCATGTGGACGCGGTGCTCGAGCAGCACGTCGGCGGCGAGCGTGCTCCATCGGTGCAGGCTGACCTCGGTGCCGGCCGAGCCGGCGCGCGTCTTGGCCATGCGGTCGCTCCATTCTGAGGGCCGTCGTTCGGCGCGGCGCCCCGCCCGGTCGCCGGCAGGCGCCGGTGTCGGCGGGAGGCCCCGGGAGTGTAGCTTCGCCGGGGCTCGGCGCGCCGCCTGCGCTCCGGACCTCACTCCGCCGCCGGTTTGACGAGCACGCGCTTGTCGCCCGTCCGCCGCGTGACGCGGCGCGCGTCGAGCCACTCGAGCGCCGCGAGCACGTACTTGCGACTGCTGCCGAGCAGATCGCGCAACGCCGCCACGGTGAGCTCGCCGTGCCGCTCGAGATGCGCCACCGCCCGCGCCTCGATCTCCGCGACCGCGTCACGATGAAACACGATCCCGCCCGCCTCGACGAGCGTCCCGTCGTCGATGAGCGCCTGAAACATCCGGTCCGCGGCGCCCCGGTCCGCCGCGCGCGCGAGCACCTCCTCGCGGGCCGGCGGGGCAAATCGCCCGTGCCGGTAGGCGGCGGCGATCGCGTCCGCGGCGGCCGCCTCCTCGGGGCTCCGGGCCGGCGCAAACGTGGTGAGGCGGACGAACGCCGGGCCTGCCGTGACCGCGCCGGACTCCGCGAGCCCGTCCAGCGCGACGCCGTACAGGCGGTCGTCACCGCTTGGGAACGCGCGACGCTTGAGTTCCTCGCGGGGCATCCCGGCGCGCCACGGGACGGCGGCGTGATGGGCCGTGAGGGCCGCGACGATCGCGCGCCGGAGCAGCTCCACCGTCTCCGCGGAGAAGAACCGCCCGCGGATCCCATAGACGCCGCCGGCGCCTCGCAGGGTCTCCACGAGCTCGGCGGCGCGCGGCACGGTGATGTTGAGCGATCGCGCAAGCTCGTCCAGGGTGGCTCCCCCGCGGCCGGCGCGCCCGAGCGCCTCGCGCATCCGGACGTCCATGCCGGCGGATGCCGCGGAGACGAGCGCCGCCGCCGCGGCCGCGCCCCGGCGCCGCAGGGGCGCATCCACCGCGATGATCTCGCCGCCGCCCACGGTCGCCATCGGCGAGTACCGGCGGATGACGAACGGGTCGCCGCGAGCGGCCACGGTGCTCCGCTCGAGCCGGAGTTGCGCGGCCGCCTCGCCGCCCGGCGGCAGCGCGTCGCGATCGAGGAGCCGCACGCGGCCGATCACCTCGTCGGCGCCGAGATACAGCCGAACCCGCTCATGGTGCCGGAGCGGCGGGACATCGGGGAGGAGCCGGAGCCGCACGTCGACGGCCGCGGACGGATGGTACGCGCCGGGCGCGGCCAGCACGTCGCCGCGGGTGACCTCGTCCTTGCCGACGCCCACGAGGTTCAGCGCGGCGCGTTGGCCGGCTACGGCTTCCGTCACGACCTCGCCGTGGCTCTGCACCTGCCGCACCCGCACCTCCCGGCCCGAGGGCAGCAGCGCCAGCACGTCGCCCGTACGGACCTGCCCCGACCACAGCGTCCCTGTGACGACGGTCCCGAAGCCCGCCATCGTAAAGCTCCGATCCACCGGGAGGCGCGCCGGCGCGTCCGCGTTGGCCCGGCGGGCTGCGGCAAGCCCGTCGGCGATCGCGGCGGTCAGCGCCGGCAGCCCGGCGCCCGTCCGGGACGAGACCTCCACCACCGGCGCCTGCTCCAGGAATGTCCCGCGGACCAGGCCCCCGATCTCATCCTTGACGAGGGCCAGCCACTCCGGGTCCGCCACCAGGTCCATCTTCGTGACCGCGACGACGCCGCGGGGCACCCGCAGGAACCGCAGGATGTCGAGGTGCTCACGCGTCTGTGGCATGATGCCCTCGTCCGCGGCCACGACCAGCAGCACGAGATCGATGCCCGTGGCGCCGGCGAGCATCGTACGGATGAGGCGTTCGTGCCCGGGCACGTCGACGATCCCGACCCGCACGCCGTCCGGCAGGTCGAAGTGGGCAAACCCGAGGTCGATCGTCATGCCCCGGCGCTGCTCCTCCGCGAGCCGGTCCGGGTCGGTCCCGGTCAGGGCGCGCACGAGCGCGCTCTTGCCGTGATCGATGTGGCCGGCCGTTCCCACGACGGCGTAGCGCGTCACGGGGGAGCGGGCGGGTGCGTGCTGGCGCGCGGGCATCGCCGGGGCGGCCCTTACCCGGATGCGGTGCCGGCGAGGTCGCGCGCCGCCGCCCCGAGGGCCTCGGCGACCACGGGCTCATCCTCCGGGCCGAGGGTCCGCAGGTCGAGCAGCAGCCGGCCGTCCGCGATGCGCGCAAACACCGGCGGCCGGTGGCGGCGCAGCCGGCGCTCCCAGGCGTCCACGGATCCGTGATGCGGCCGCACCGACACGGCCCACGACGCCAGCTCGATCCCGGGCAGCGCTCCACCCCCCGCTTCCGTCACCGTCGGGTACAGGTCCAGGGCGGCTGCGCCGTGGATCGCCCCGTGGAGACGCTCCAGGAGCGACCCCGCGGCGCGCTCCAGCGCCCCGGCGGAGCGGCTCAGCATCTCGAGCACCGGGATCTCGCCCCACGCGCGGTCAGGATCGCGGTAGACCCGGAGCGTCGCCTCCAGCGCGGCGAGCCCGAGCTTGTCGATGCGGACGGCGCGCGCGAGCGGATGCGCGCGGACCTTCGCGATCGCGCTCGCGCGTCCCAACAGCAGGCCGGCCTGCGGCCCGCCGAGGAGCTTGTCGCCGCTCGCCGTCACGATGTCCGCGCCCGCGGCCACGGCCGCCTGCAGCGTCGGGGCGGCGGACAGATCCGCCTGGCCGGACGCGCACCGCACCCGCGCCCCGAGCTCCACGAGTGCGCCGCTGCCCATGTCAAACAAGACCGGCACCCCGGCGCGCCGCCCGACCGCGGCGAGGTCCCGCGGAGGCACCTCGCGGACGAAGCCGCGCATCGAGAAATTGCTGCGGTGCACCTTGACGAGGAGGGCGGTCGAAGGCGTGAGCGCCGCCTCGTAGTCGCCGAGATACGTCTTGTTGGTCGTGCCCACCTCGACGAGCCGGCACCCGCTCGCCGCCATCACGTCCGGCATGCGAAAGCTCCCGCCGATCTCGACGAGCTCGCCGCGTGACACGAGCGCGTCTCTGCCCGGGGCCAGCGCGGCCAGGGCGAGCAGCACCGCGGCGGCGTTGTTGTTGACCACAAACGCCGCCTCGGCGCCGGTAAGCTCGCGCAGCAACTCGGTGACATGGGCCTGCCGCGATCCCCGGGCGCCCGTGGCGCGGTCGATCTCCAGCACGGCGTACCCGGACGCGGCGGCGACCGCCTGCCGCGCGTCCCGGCACAGCGGCGCCCGGCCGAGGTTGGTATGGATCACGATTCCCGTCGCGTTCACCGCCCGGTCGAGGCTGGGTGCGGAGCGCTCCTCGAGCAGCGCTCGCGCGTCCGCCAGCAGCGCATCGACGCCGACCGCTTCCGCCGGCGCGCACCCGCCCGCGAGGCGCCGCCGGGCGCGCTCCACCGCGTCCCGGACGCAGGCCACGACGAGGCGGCGCGGATGCTGCGCCGCCGCCCCCGAGGCATCGAGGCCCTGCAGCAGCCGCTCCACGGAAGGGATCCGGCGGAAGGACGGGCGCTCGGGATCGCCGGGCATCGCGGGAATCGCGGGAAGCGCTACTTCAGCAAGAGGCCGAGACCGGCGCCCACCACGATCACCGCGGCGATGACCCAGACGACGCGCGTGAGGTCATACGAGACCCGCTGCCGGAGTTCCTGATCGGTCTCCCGCACCGGGAGCGCCCGGGCGGCCCGCGCCGGGGCGCGCAGCCGCGCGCCGCAGGCGCGGCACAGAATCTTGCCCTCGGGGTTTTCGATTCCGCACTTCGGACACCGCATGCTGAGCCTCCGGGTCGGACACATCCATCTCGGTCAACGCGTCTACCCTACAAATTACACCAGCCTGCGCGTCACTGCCGAACTTCCGTCAGGGGTTCGGGCCGGCCGGACCTGCCCTTCGCTCCCGGGCCCAGGGCGTGAACCAGAACGCGACCGACGCCGACCAACTTTCGGGTAGCCGCTTTGTTCGCCGCGCAATAGAACATGCGCAACACACACGGGCGTCGACCGGAGGCGGCCGAGCCGCGCGAGCGGTCGAGGCCCTCGCGGGGACGTCCCTCCGCGCCGTGTCACGCCCGGGACGCGGCTAATGGGGATGCCGTTGCCGGAGCGCCTCCCAGCGGGCGCGGAGCTCGGTCACCGTTTCGGGCGGCACCGGCACGCTCCCGATGGGGACCCGCGTCGCCATTCCCCCACCATGGTAATCCGTGCCGCCCGTCGCAACAAGCCCGTACCGGCGCGCCACATCGAGATAGCGCGCCACCATCGCCTCGCTGTGGTCGGGGTAGTACACTTCGATCCCGGCCAACCCGTGGGCTACGAGTTGCGGCACGCGGTCGATAATGGGACCGCTTTGCGGCCACCCCGGATGCGCGAGCACCGGCACGCCTCCCGCGTCCAGGATCCGTGTCACGGCGTCCTCCGGCGTGAGCTTCGGCCGGGGCGCGTAGGCCGGGCCGCTGCGCCCCAGGTACCGCTCAAACGCCTCCTGCACCGTCGCGACGCGACCCGCCTCGACCAGCGCGCGGGCGACGTGCGGGCGGCCGACCGCGGCGCCGGCGGCGATCGCCTGCACACGCTCCCACGCCACCGGGGCGCCGAGCTCCCGGAGGCGGCGGACCATCGCGTGGGCCCGGGCCACCCGCCCGTCGCGCATCTCGCGCAAGAACGCCTGGAACGATGCGCGCCCGTGGTCCACGAAATAGCCGAGCACGTGCACCTCATGCGGCCCGACGTCGGTGTTGATCTCGACGCCGGGGAGGACGTCGACGCCGCACCGGTGCCCCGCCTCGACCGCATCGGCGACGCCGTCGGTCGTGTCGTGATCCGTGAGCGCGAGCGTGGCCACGCCGCGGACCCCCGCCTCTTCGACCACGCGCGCCGGGGCCAGCAGCCCGTCCGATGCCGTGCTGTGAACGTGGAGATCGATGCGCAGTGCCTGCTCCTAGCGGGGCACGCGGGGGGAAACGATGAGCTTGATGGCGGTACGGTCCTCGCCGTCGATCTGAACGTCCGCGAACGCGGGGACGCACACGAGGTCCATGCCGGCCGGCGCGACGTAACCCCGCGCGATCGCGATGGCCTTCACCGCTTGGTTGATCGCGGCCGCGCCGATCGCCTGCAACTCCGCCGTGCCCTTCTCGCGGACGACGCCGGCCAGGGCCCCGGCCACGGCGGTCGGGTTCGACTTGGCGGCTACCTTGAGCACGTCCATTGACACGATGCCTCCTCGGCGGCGTCGTCCATCTTTTGGCGGTTTCGGCCGCGATGCCTCAGGCGGACTGCTCCCATTCGAGGGGGCGCCGCAGAATCCTGCACCCTCGGTCGTCCGAATGAGACCGCGCTATCGGTCGAGACGGCCTAGGCGAGCACGCGCATGACGCGGTCGATGCCCCGGGCCTGTCCGGTGCCGGGATCAGCCTCCACCACCACGCCGCAGAACTGCGTCGGCCCGGGCGCGACGTCGAACCGGGACGGCAGCAAGGTCAAGAACCGGCGCAGCACGTCCCCGCGGCCCATCCCGATGATGGAATCCCGCGGCCCCGTCATGCCCGCGTCCGTGATGAACGCGGTCCCCGTCTCCAGCATCCGCTCGTCGGCGGTCTGCACGTGCGTGTGGGTACCGATCACGGCGGTCACACGGCCGTCCAGGTACCATCCGAGGGCCGCCTTCTCCGACGTGGCCTCGGCGTGAAAGTCCACGATGACGACCGCGGTCTCGTCCCGCAGGCGCCGCGCTTCCTCGCGGCCCACCTCGAACGGGGACAATAGCGGCTGCATGAACACGCGGCCCTCGAGGTTGAGAACCCCGACGGCCGCGGTGCCCCCGCCGGCGGGACGAAACACCCCCGCACCGCGCCCCGGCGTCCCGGGCGGATAGTTCGCCGGCCGGAGCAGCCGGGGGTCGCTGTCCAGCAGGACCGCGCTCTCCCGCGTCTGCCACGTGTGGTTGCCGCCCGTGACCACGTCCACGCCCGCCCGCACGAGCTCCTCGAACGTCTCCCGGGTAATGCCGAACCCGCCGGCGGAATTCTCGCCGTTGGCGATGACAAAATCGACGCGCAGGTCCCGGCGCAGGCCCGGCAGGAGCGCCGCGACGGCGCGCCGCCCCGGCTTGCCGACCACGTCGCCGATGAACAGTATCCGCACCGCTCCACGCTCCCCCCGGAGGACACGCGGGGGGACGGGCCGGCCGCCCGTCCCCCACCCGCTCGCGCTCGCCCTACTTCGCGTACTCGATCGCCCGCGTCTCGCGAAGCACGGTCACCTTGATCTGACCGGGATACTCCAGCTCGTTCTCGATCTTCTTCGCCATCTCCCGCGCCATGATGGCCGCGCTCGGGTCGTCGATCTCCTGCGGCTTGACCAGGACGCGAATCTCCCGGCCCGCCTGGATCGCGTACGCCCGTTCGACGCCGGTGAACGACGTCGCGATGCGCTCCAGGTTTTCAAGCCGCTTGACGTACATTTCCACTGTTTCCTTGCGCGCGCCGGGCCGCGAGGCCGAGATGGCGTCGGCGGCCGCGACCAAGATCGCCTCCACGCACTCCGCGGCGGCGTCGCCGTGATGGTACGCGATCGCGTTGAGCACCTGGGGCGGCTCGTGGTACCGGCGCGCCAGATCCATGCCGATGGCGCTGTGCGTCCCCTCGACCTCGTGCGTCAGCGCCTTCCCGATATCGTGCAGCAGCCCGGCGCGCCGGGCAATCTCCGCGTCCGCATCGAGCTGGGTCGCCATCAACCCGGCGAGGAGCGCCACCTCGATGGAGTGCTGCAGCAGGTTCTGGCCGTAGCTGAACCGGAAGTTGAGGCGGCCGAGCAGTTTGAGCTCCTCCGGATGCAGCCCGTGGACTCCCGCCTCGAACGCCGCCCGCTCGCCCGCGTCGCGGATCCGCGCGTCGAGATCCCGCTGGGCCTTTTCGACCATCTCCTCGATACGGGCCGGGTGGATGCGGCCGTCCGTGAGCAACTTCTCGAGGGCCATCTTGGCGACCTCGCGCCGGACGGGATCGAACGAGGACAGGGTGACGGACTCGGGGGTATCGTCGATGATGAAATCGACCCCGGTGAGGCTCTCGAGGGAGCGAATGTTGCGCCCCTCGCGCCCGATGATCCGGCCCTTCATCTCGTCGTTCGGCAGCGGGATGACCGAAACGGTCACGTCGGCCGTATGATCCGCCGCGCAACGCTGGATGGCGAGGGCGAGGATCTCGCGCGCCCGCCGTTCCGCATCTTCGCGCACTTCCGCTTCGACCTTGCGGGCCGCCTGCAGCGCGTCATGCCGCGCCTCGGTTTCGACCCGTTGGAGGAGTTCCTGCCTGGCCTGCTCTTCCGTCAGATTGCTGATCCGTTCCAACTCTGCGCGGGCTGCCTGGTACAATTCCTGCGCCGCGTCCCTGGCCTTGGCTACCTCCTGCTAACGATGCGCGAGGGTCTGATCACGTTTTTCGAGCGTCTCGAGCTTGCGCTCTAGGTTCTCTTCACGCTGAACCAGCCGCCGTTCCAGCCGCTGTACCTCACCCCGCTGCTCCCGAATCTCGCGTTCGGCGTCCCGCTTGATGCGAAACGCCTCATCCTTGGCCTCCAGGAGTGCTTCTCGCTTGCGTGCCTCCGCCTCTCTGTGCGCCTCGGCTTTCGCTTCTTCCAGGATTCGCCGGGCAGCTGCTTCAGCCGTCCCGATCTTCGCCTCGCCGGCGAACTTACGCAGAAAGTACCCAAGGAGGAAGGCCGCCAACGCCACTACGCCCGCGAGCACATACGTCAAGGCGCTCGTGGTGGTCACCCCCTCTTTGGCGATGCCGTGCTATGCCTGCGTCCTCGTCTGCCTCCGTCCCGGCCCGGTCCCGGGCCGCTATACTAGAATGCGTGCAATTGGTGAGCTAGGTAGACTAATTTTCACTACATTTTAACGTGCGTGCGCGATGGGGGTCAAGGAACGGGTCCCGTACCTTATTAATAGCCTAAAATTTCACCCGCCCTCAGGTGGGCATCCCGAGCGTCCGAGCACGCCGTGACCTGCCGGCACCGGAGATCTGCGCGGCGTGTTCCGGCGTATCTTAAGATGTCCGGCGATGCGGCGGTGCTTGCCTTGACACGGCGCAGCGGCGGTTGCTAGCGTGAGCCGGAGGGGTGTACGGATGTCGGGATCGACACGAGATCAGGTTACTACGGGCGGAACCCGGGACGTGCCCCAGGGCCCGGCGCCGGCCGCCCCATCCGGCGGGCGTCCCGGACGGTCGCGCTGGCTTTACATGGCGCTTGCCGTGGTCGTCGCGGCCGCGACGGCCGCCACCGCGGCGGCAGTCCGAGCCCGGTTGTCCGGGCCGGCGCTCGCCGGCGCGGTGATGAATCCGCCGGTCGTGGCCTACGATTTCACGCTGCCCAACCAGGACGGCCGCCCGGTGTCGCTGGCGGCCCTTCGCGGGAAGGTCGTCGTCCTGACCTTCCTGTACGCGCACTGCCCGGACGTGTGTCCGCTGATCGCGGACGACCTCCACAAAGCCTACCAGGCGCTCGACCCAGCCACCGCCGCCCGCACCGCATTTGTGGCCGTCAGCGTCGACCCGAACGGCGATACGCCGGGGGCCGTGCGATCGTTCCTCGCGGGCCACCACCTCGCGGGTGAGCTGGCCTATCTCCGGGGCTCGTTCGCGCAGCTCCGCCCCGTCTGGGCGCACTACTACGTCGGCAGCGATGCCAAAGAGGTCAACCCGGAGGCGGCGAGCGCCGCGGCGCCCATCCCCGACCAGGTCGGGCACACGGCCATCGTCTACGTGATCGACCCCCGGGGCCAGATCGTGGTCTTTCTCCCGTCGAACCTCGACCCCAAGGACCTCGTGGCCGACATCCGGGCGCTGGCGCGCCCGTAGCGCCTTACGGCGCCGGGACCGCCGCGGGCTGGTCCAGCACCGTGAGGTGGTCCGCGCGGGCGTCGTAGGCGGTGCGGCACGTGAAGAGGAAGATCTGGTGGCGCCGCGCCAAATCGGTGAGGAAGTCCATCGCCGCGGCCTGACGGTCCTCGTCATAGGCGAGCAGCGGATCGTCGAGAAACAGCGGCGGACACTGTCCCTCGCACAGCAACTCCACGAGACCCAGGCGCAGCGCAAGATAGCACTGGTCGACGCCGCCGCTTCCGATCTCCTTGGCCGATACATCGGCCCACTCTTTGGGCGGGCCCACCCACACCCGCGGGGCGAGAGTCTGCTCGTCCACGGAGATCCTGGTATAGGCGCCGCCTGACAGCCGCCGCACATACTCGCTGGCCCGCTCCTCCAGCATCGCCCGGCCCGGCACGATCGTCTGACCGCGGGCTTCGGCGAGCACGTCGCGGGTCAGGGTGAGCACCCGCACCTGCCGCTCCGCGCGGGCATACCGGGCGCGCACGTCCGCGAGCTCTTCTTCGACCCTGGCGAGCTCCTCATGAGGCGACCTTCCGGAGAGCCGACCATCGAGCGTGTGCAGCGCGGCCCGCCGCCGCTCGAGCTCCTGTCGCCGGCGCTCCGCCTCGCCGGCGAGGCGCTGAAACGAGGCCGCGTCGAGCCGCCGCAGCGCCAGGTCCGGACTGTCCCGCCTTGCCTCGGCCGCGGCGAGGTCCAGCACGGCCCGCTGGTACTCGTCGGCGATCGCCGCGCGGGTACGCGCGCCCACGAGCGACTCGAGTACCGCCCGGGCCGTCTCCCGCCGGCGGCGCGCCGCCGTCAGGCGCTGCTGCCGCTCCGCCACGTCCTCCACGGAGCCGGCCCCGAGCGCCTGGAGGTGCCGTCGCAGCGCGTCTTCGGCCTGTGCGGCGTCTCGGCGCCGGGCCTCGACGCGCTCGGCTTCTTCGGCGCGCCGGGCCGTGGCCAGCTCGGCCTGGACCGCCGCGGCCCGGGCGCGGCTCCGCATCGCGATCGCGAGCGCGCCCAGGAGGACCGCCGCGAGCATCACCCCCAACCCGAGGCCGGTATGGCGATCGACGAGGAGCGCCGCGCTCGCGAGACCCGCGGCCGCCGCGAGTCCCGCCGGCACCCATGCGGCGCGGGTCCCGCGGGTGGTCGCCTGAGCCGGGGCCGGACGGATCGCCTCCGCCGACGCTGCCGCGACCTCGCGGCGCAGCAGCTCCGCGCGCAGGGCGGCCGTCCGCACGGTCTCGAGGGCGTCCGGCGCGACGTCCGGCAGCTCGAGCGCCGGGTCCCGGCTCGCGGCCTCGAGATCCCGCGCCGCGGCGTCGATCCGCTCCGTCAGCTCGCGTAACTCCGTGACCCGCCGGCGCTGCGCCTCCACCCGGCGATCCAGCTCCAGCAGCTCGCGGTTGGCCTGCACGAGCGCCGCGTCCTCCTGGACCTGCTGCTCGAGCTGCGCGACCCGCTCCGCGATCTTCGTCCGGTCCGCCGCGGCCTGCTCGATCGCGGCGACCTCCGACGCCAGCCGCTGCGCCTCCGCGGTCAGGTATCGCAGACGCTCCTCGTCGCGCTTGAGCGGTCCGGGCGCCCCGGAGGGCCGGCGGAGCCCGAGTTCCATCTTGCGAATGCGCTCGTCCAGGAGCCGGAGCACACGCGCCGCGTCCTCGTCGCCGCCCGTCATGATCGCCGACAGGCGAGTGCCGATGGCGTCCTTTTCCTTTTGTACCTGCGCCAGCTCCCACTGTCCGATGTGCGCGGTGGCGCGGAACAACGCGAGCGTCGGGAAGCCGAGCCATGCGCCGATCTGCCGCTCCACCTCTTTCGCGTTGTCCACGGGCCGCCGCCCGTCCGTGAGGCACACCTTCCGGGAGGCAAAGTCCTTGTGGAGCGTGTAGCGGCGGCCCCCGGCTTCGAACTCCAGCGTGATCTCGCCGGGACCATCGTCGCGCCCCCACGGGCTCAACGAACGGGCTTCGGACGGCCGAATCGGGTAGAGCGCCGCCGAAAACGCCAGGTGCAGCGTCGACTTGCCGGCGTCGTTCCGGCCGCGAACGACGTTGAGGCCGGGCCCGAACTCCAGGGTCTCGTCCGCGAGCCGGCGGAACCGGCGGACCCGCATGCGCCGGATAATCACCCGAGGATCTCCGTCCGGCCCTCGAGCAGGGCCACGCCGTACGCCAGCGCGTCCGAGGCGATGGCCCGCTCCTCGCCGTCGCGGGCGGCGAGGAGCTCGTGCATCTGCCGCACGAAGCGGCCGAGCACCGTGTTCGCCTGGTACTGCGTGGGATCGACGGCCTCCGGGCGCAGATGCGAGGCGTCGCGGATCTCCAACCGGAAAAACTCCGAGGCAAGATCGTCGCGCAGCTCGTCCACCAGCACGCGGTCCGCCAACCCGACGAGCCCGGTGAGCGTCACCACCAGCGCGAGGTCCCGGTCGGCGCGGTCGCCGACCAGGCGCGCGACCGCGTCGGGACCGCCGGCCGTCGCGAGATCGATCGTGATGGACGCCGCCCGTCGCCGGCCGACGCGTCGCGGGGCCACATCGACGTCGCCCGGCCCTCGCACAGTGACGAGGCACACGTTGCCGGAGTCCGGCTCATCCAGACCGATCATCTCGGGCGCCCCGCTGTACCAGGCCGCGACCCGGCCGGCGGAGACGTTTTGCGCCGAGTGCCAGTCGCCCAAGGCGAGGTAGTCCACGCCGCTTGCGCCGATCTCCTCCGGGGTGATCAGGCCGAACTTGGTCTCGAAATCCGGCCGCTGCACGCTGCCGTGGAACACCCCCACGACGTGACGTGTCGGCCGCGCTCCGGCCGGCACCCGCGCGAGGCCCGCGGTGTGGGTCCCGTCCGCGACCGCGGCGCCGCCGGCGAGAAACGCGGCGAGCGGACTCTCAGAGGACAGCCGGTCCTGGACGGACCGGCCGATCACCGTCAGGTCCCGGTCGGGAAATATCCGCGCCTGCGGCGCCGCCCCGAAGACGGTCAGATGCGGGCACTCGCCGGCGAGCCGCTGCCAGATCCCGGCGCTCCCCGCCCCGAGCGGATCGTGGTTGCCGGCGATGGCGCACACGGGGATGCCCGCCTCCCCGAGGCGCCCGAGCTGCTCCCGGGCGAACGGCGCCATGAGCCGGGCCGCGGCCACGGAGTCGAACAGGTCACCAGCGACCAGCACGGCGTCGACGCGCTCCTGAATCGCGAGGCCGACCACGTTCGCCAGCGTGCGTTGCAGCTGGCGCCGTTGGTCGCCGCCGCGCTCTCCCAGCATCTTGAAGGTCGCCCCGAGGTGCACGTCGGACGTGTGCAGCAGGCGGACGCTCATTCGGGCGCCGCGGTGAACGGGCACACCTGGTTGAACGCGCAGTACGGACACGCCCGGTACGGATCGGGGGTGGCGATGAACCGTTGTGCGCGTATCCCGCTGGCCGCCTCCAGGATCATCGCACGCACGGCGGCGATGTCCGCCGGCGTCTTGCGGGCTTGGCCGACCACCACGTCGCGCCCCAGGAAGTGCAACTCCACGCGGTCGGGCAGCCGCCCGAACACGGCCTCGTAGGCAAGCGCGTAGATCGAGAGCTGCTCGCTGTCCTTGGCGCGGCGGTCCGCGTCCTGCTGCGTGCGCACATCGGTGCTCTTGAAATCGATGATCACGACCTCGCCGCCCCGCACGTCGACGCGGTCCCAGCGGCCGCGAAGCAGGGTACCCTGCACCGAGAAGCGGAACTCCCGCTCCACGAACGTGGGCACCGTGCCCCCGGCCTGCTGGTGCTCGTAGAAGCGCCGCAGCGCGCCGCGGCCGGCTTCCATGCGCTGGTCCTCGTGCTCCCGGCTCAAAAACCCCTCGTTGACCCACGCGCGCTCGAAATGCGCGATCAGGTCCTCGGCCGTCACGGGCTGATGCCGCGCGCGCCGCCGATTGTATTCCTGCACGGCCTCGTGCAGGGCCGCACCGTAGGCCACGCGGTGATCGCGGAGCACCGGCACGCGCAGCACGTGGATGTACCGGTACTTGTACGGGCAGGTCAGGTAATCGTCGATCTGCCGGAACGACAGCTGCAGCACCGCGTCGTCGCCGAGCGGGATCAACGTGAGCGGCGCCGGTTCGGCGGCCGGCGCGTGCCGCTCCACCGCCTGCACGGGCGAGGCGCGCACGGCTTCCGGGGCCGCGCGCGGCACGTCGAGCGCCTCCAGCACAAACCGGCTGACCTTGCGCGGCCGCACGCCGCCGTAGTCCGTGGCGCTCGTCAGGTACAGCTCCCGCTTGGCGCGGGTCATGCCGACGTAGCACAGGCGCCGCTCTTCCTGGACGTGAAAGTCACCGCTCGGCAACATGTCCTTCATCAGCGCGTCCGGCAACGGCAGGGGATCTCGCCGGGCGCGCGAGGGGAATTTGTCGGTGACCAGGCTCACGAGGAAGACCACGGGAAACTCGAGCCCCTTGGCCTTGTGCACCGTGAGGACCCGGACCGCGTCGGCGTCGCCGTCCATCTCCGCGGTCGGCGGATCGTCGCCCGCGTCGATGAGCAGGTCGAGGTAGCCGATGAATGCCGGCACCCGGTCCAGAGGGGCCACGTCGCCGAACCGCGCCACCAGATCGAAGAACTTGGCGATGTTGGCGACCTTGTGCTCGTCTTCGGGGCGCCCGGACGACGCGAGCCGGCGCACGAACCCCGTGCGGTTGATCACGTACTCGTAGAGCACCCGGCCCGTCGGGAAGCGGGGCGCCAGGCGCGCCATCTCCTCCAGGTCGTCGATGAGGCGGGCGGCGACCTCGCGGCCCTCTGTCGAGACCTCGAGATCCTCGATCCGGGCGAGGTAGCGGTACACGTGGTGCAACGACCGCCTCCGGCGGCTCGCGTAGCTCAGGCACGCGGCCAGGTCCGCCGCCGGAACGTCGTAGAGCGGCGACGCGCTCAAGTGGTAGAGCGACACGCTGTCGTCCGGGTGGGCGAGGACGCGCAGGAACGAGGTGAGCAACCGGATTTCTTCGCGGTCGTAGAGGCCGCGGGTGCCGGAGAACTGAAACGGGATCCCGCGCATGTTGAGGGCGCGGAGGAACGGGTCGGCGTCCCGGTTGGCGCGCACGAGGATCGCGACGTCGCGATACTGCCACGCGCCGGCCCCGACGCGGTCGGCGATGCGCTCCGCGACCCCGTCGGCCTCGGCGCCGAGGGATTCGTAGTGCACATGACGCGGCAACACGCCCGGCCCGGCGACCGCTTCCAGGCGTTTGTCCAGGCCCGCGCGCACCTCGAGCCGGTCAGGATCATTGTGGCGAACGAGGCGGTAGGCGGCGTCCAGGATGAACTGCGTCGACCGATAGTTCCGGGTGAGGACGACCGTCCGCGCGTCGGCGTAGGTGTCCGTGAAAAACGTGATGTTGCTGTAGGAGGCGCCGCGAAACCGGTAGATCGCCTGATCATCGTCCGCGACGGCGGTGAGGTTGCGGCGCGCGCCGGCGAGGAGCTTGACCAACTCGAACTGCGCGTAGTTCGTGTCCTGGAATTCGTCGACGAGGATCTGGTGAAACTGTTCCTGGTAGCCGTGCAAGACGTCCGGATGCTCGCGGAGCAGGCGCAACGTCAGGACGATCAGGTCGCCGAAATCGAGGCGGCCCTCCTTGGCGAGCAGCTCCTGGTAAGTACGATACGCGGCGGCCAACTCGCGTTGCTGCCGAGCCTGCTCCGCCAGCACCGGATCGTCCGGCCGCGCGGCCGCGTCGGCCGCGAGGCGGTCCGCGTAGGCCGTGTACTCCGCGGCGGATATGTCCTCGTCCTTCGCCCGGCTGATGAGCGACACCAGGGCATCCACGTAGCGGGCCGGATCCGCCAGCGGACGGAAGTGGTCCAGCGGAAACTCGAAGAGCCGCTCCCGGATGAAAATGACCTGCTCCGCGCGGCTGAGCACCCGGAAATCCGGGGGCAGGCCGAGATGCAGCGCGTGATCCCGCAGCACGCGGTCGCCGAACGCGTGGAACGTGCTGATCCACGCCTGCGTGAACCCGTACGGGACGAGGCGGTCCACCCGCTCTTCCATTTCGGCCGCGGCCCGATCGGTAAAGGTCAGCGCGAGCACCTGTTCCGGCCGCACCCGACGGGTCGCGATCAAGTAGCCGATGCGGCGGGTGATCACGGTGGTCTTGCCCGTACCGGCGCCGGCCACGATCAACAGCGGGCCGTCCGTGTGCGTCACGGCATCGCGCTGCTCGGCGGTGAGCCCCTCCAGCACCGCGTCGGCGGCCGACGCCTGCCTGAGGAGGATCGCTTCGAGGGCACCCGCGGGCTCGTCCTCCGCCGGGGACGCGTCGGGCGCGGTGACCGGCGCGGGCGCCGTGCGCGGGCCGACCAGATCGAGGTCGAGCTGATCCCCACCCGCGCGGGACTCGCGGCGATTAGCCATCGGGTGCGTCCGCCGCGGTCCGATGCGCCGCACCGAGAACGCGGGCAATCGTGGCGGACGAGAAGCCGCGCCGATCGAGGAGTCCCGCCAGCCGGCGTGTGCGAACCCCGGCCGGCAGGTGGCGATACGCGGGAAGGCGCCGTTCGATCAGAGCCCGCGCGTAGCGTTCCTCGGTCACGGAATAGTCTTCTTCGCCGTACGCCTCCCGGATTGCCTGCTCGATGAGCGGCATCGCGACGCCTTTTTCGTGGAGCTCACGCCGCAACCGCGCCACACCATAGGCGCGCGTCCCCGCGCGGGCGGCGACCCATCCGCTGGCAAACGCCCGATCGTCGAGGTAGCCGCGGCTGGTGAGGTCCGCAACAACGGTGCGGATGTGCGCGTCCGGCACCCCGCGCCGGCGCAGTTGGAGGGTGAGCTCGAACGTGCTCCGGGACCGCACGGCCAACAGCCGGAGCGCCGTCTCCCGGGCCCCCTCCAGCGGGCGCTCCCGCGCGGGCCGCTCACGTGCACCGGCGGGGACGCCATCGCTTGCGGGGGTACCGCTGGTGCGCGCCGGCACCCCTGGCCGCCGATGCAACCGCGCCGAGCGGCCGGACGAGGCGTCACCCGATCGGATGCTCACGAGGACCGGCCTCTCACCACCGAGGCGGACCCGAGTCCCAGATTCCGGGGATACGCTGCGTGTGGGCGCGGGCTGATCGCGCGGCCCCGAGCGAGGCGCCGCTCATCAGCGCTGCGCCCGAACGGGAACCCCCTTGGCCGCCGAGGGCGCATGACCGTCGCGGACCACCGGCTTCGCATCGCCGTTGGTCGAGATGTCGGCCGCGGGGCCATGAGTCGCCGGCCCGCCGCGCGTCAGACCCAGTTTCTCCCGCGCCCGCGTGGCGATCTCCGCCGCCAACTCGGGATTGGACTCCAGGAACTCCCGCGCGTTGTCGCGGCCCTGCCCCAGTTTCATGTCTTTGTAGGCAAACCAGGTCCCCGTTCGCGTGACGATGCCCTGCGCCGTGGCGACATCGAGCAAGCTGCCCGCCCGGCTGATGCCGCGCGGAAAGATGATGTCGACTTCCGCTTCGCGGAACGGCGCCGCGAGCTTGTTCTTCACCACCTTGACCCGTACGCGCTGGCCAAGCACCTGATCGCCGGACTTGATCGACTCGATGCGCCGGATCTCGATCCGCACCGACGCATAGAACTTGAGCGCCCGGCCGCCCGTCGTGACTTCCGGGTTCCCGTACATGACGCCGACTTTTTCCCGGAGTTGGTTGATAAAGATGACGGTCGTGCGCGACTTGCTGATCGCGCCGACGAGCTTGCGGAGCGCTTGGGACATGAGCCGGGCCTGCAACCCGACGTGGGCATCGCCCATCTCGCCCTCCAGTTCGGCGCGGGGCACGAGCGCCGCGACGGAGTCGACGACAACGACGTCGATCGCGCCGGAGCGGACGAGCATCTCTGCGATCTCGAGCGCCTGCTCCCCGGAGTCGGGTTGCGAGATAAGGAGACTGTCGATATCCACGCCCACGGTCCGCGCGTACTCCGGGTTGAGCGCGTGCTCCGCGTCGATGAAGGCGGCGACGCCGCCGTCGCGCTGTGCTTCGGCGATCACGTGATAGCCGAGCGTCGTCTTGCCGGACGACTCCGGGCCGTAGATCTCGACCACGCGGCCGCGCGGCACCCCTCCCACACCGAGGGCGGCGTCAATGGCCAGCGCGCCGGTGGAAATGACCTCCGCGGTGAGCTTGGCCTGATGCTCGCCGAGCTTCATGATCGAACCCTTGCCGAACTGCTTCTCAATCTGGGTCAGGGCGAGATCCAGGGCGCGCTGCCGCTCGTTCATGCTGCATTTCCTCCCGGTAAGATGAGGCGGTTTTGTGCGGTTAAGTTGCGGCCACTGTACCAAACATATGTTCGTTTGTCAAGCGACCGCGTGGATTCCACGGCTCAACTGCATCGAAGTCAGCGCGATACTCCGTCGCATTGGCGTGACGCTTCCCGGAGGGCTTCGTGATGCGGGAACGTTGACCTGCTCGCGGCCCCGACGTCAACCGTGCGACGCCCCGCCGCCGAACGCGGCCCGGTAGACTTCCTCGTATCTTGCTCCCGACGGGTGCAAGATGCTCTCCATCACGACGATCGCGTCCACGCGCTGCGTGCCGATGACCGGAGCCTCGGCTCCCATCAGGCGTCCGGCATAGGGCCGCAGATCGGGCGGCGGCCCGCCCGCGCGCACGCGGGCGACCGTCACGTGTGGGTGAAACCGCTGCGGCTCACGGGGGAAGCGCTGCTTCGCCAGCGCCGCGTCAAGCGCCCCGGCGAGCGCGCGCAACGCACCGGCGCCGTCGACGACGCCGGCCCAAACGACGCGGGGGGTCCGCAAGGACGGGAACGCGCCGCCTCCCGCGAAGGTCACGGCAAACGGATCGAACGGATCCGCGGCGGCCTGCGCGGCCCTGATGGCGCGGTTGAGCTCGGCGGCGGTGATGCCGCCCAAAAATCGCAGCGTGACGTGGAGCATGTCGGCGCGCACCCAACGCAGCGCATCATGCCCGCCCACGGCCTCTTGAATCGCGGAGACTACGTCCTCCTGGAGGCCGCGGGCCAGGGGCACCGCAAGAAAGATGCGCCGCCTGGGCCCGGCGCGGCGAGCATCGATGTTCGAGCTGGAGGACTCCATGCGTTCGCGCCGCCGCGGCGCGGAGCGACCGCCGCAGGCGCGGCCGGGCCCCGGACCCGAGGGAGGCTGCGCGGAGGATGCCGTCCGCGCGCCGTCAGCGGAGCAAGTGCAGCCGGATCATGTCGAGCGCGGACTGGCTGGCGAGATACTGGATGCCCGTCCGCCCGGGCTCCGTCCCGAAGCGAAACTCGCGCACGTCGGTCCCCTCGGCGTGCGCGAGCGCCAGAAACACCAACCCCACCGGCTTCGCCTCCGTCCCCCCCGTCGGCCCCGCGACGCCGGTGACCGCGATCGCGAGGTCGGTCCCTGCGCCGGCCCGCACGCCCTCGGCCATCGCGCGCGCGACCTCCGCGCTCACGGCGCCGTTGCGCTCCACCAGGGACCCGGGTACGCCGAGCCACCGCGTCTTCGCCGCGTTGCTGTACGTGATCACCCCGCCGTCGAGGTAACTGGACGCGCCGGGCGTGCGCGTGAGCCGGTGGGCCACGAGACCGCCCGTACACGACTCCGCCACGGCGAGCGTCACGCGGCGGTCCGCCAGCAGTCGCGCGACCACCTCGTCGAGCGGCGCGTCGCCGACCGCGTAGATCGCATTGCCGAGGCGCTCCCGGATCGCCCGCTCCGCGCCGTCGAGCAGCGGTTCCACGAGCGCCTCGGTCCCCCGGGCGGTAATCCGGACGTGGCACTCCCCGGTGTGCGCGTAGGGCGCGATCGTGGGGTTGGTGCTCGCGCGCATGAGATCGCGGAGCCGCTCTTCCACCAGGGATTCCCCGAGGCCCACGATGCGCGCGATGCGCGACCGGATGACCTCGCCGCCCGCGAGCCCGCGCTCCCGGAGATACGGCACGACATGATCCTCCAGCATGCCCTTCATCTCGCGGGGCACGCCGGGCGTAAACACCAGCGTCTTGCCCTCGTGTTCGACGATCACGCCCGGGGCGCTGCCGCGGGTGTTTGGCACCATGCGGGCGCCCCGCGGCAGCATCGCCTGCTTGACCTGCTGTCCCGTGAGCGGGCGGTTGCGCCGGCGGAAGAAGTCCTGGACGTGCGCCCACGCTTCCTCGTGCCGTTCCAGCGGGAGGCCGAGCAGTTCCGCGACCGCGGCGACCGTCAGGTCGTCGTCCGTGGGGCCCAATCCGCCCGTCGAGACGACGAGGTCGACGCGGCCGAGCGCGTTGGCAAACACCTCCTGCACGCGCGCCACGTTGTCGCCGACGGTGGAGCGGTAGTAGACGGCGATGCCGAGCGTCGCGAGCAGCGTGCAGATATACTGCGCGTTGGTGTCGACGATCTGACCGAGCAGGTGCTCGGTGCCGACCGAGACGATCTCCGCCTTCGTCACGGGGCCGTCCCGGTGTAGGTTTCGTCCACCACGTCGCCGGGATTTCCGAGCCGCCCCACCGGCCGGCCGTTGACCGTCAAGGCGACCGCGCTCGCGTTGCCGATGCGCACGCTCAACTGTCGCTTCGCCTGCCAGACCTGCTGGTCTCCCGCGCTGAGAAATCCCTCGAACACGGTGATCCCATCGGCGACCGCCCGCACCCAGGACCGATCCGTGGCGATTGCGGCCACGGTGACCGGACCCGCTACCGCGCCACCCTGGGGCACGGCCCCCTGCTGCCCGGCGTTTGCCGGGGCGGACGCTTCCGCGGTCCCGGGCGGCGAGGCCTCGGTCGCCGGCTGCGCCGCCGGCACCGGCGGCGCAGCCGGCGCGCTCCCCGGAGATGCAGGCTGCCGTGACGCCGGCGGCGTCGAGGCCGCGGGCGTTGACGCGGCCCCGCCGGTTGCCCGGCGCGCCGCGCCGCCCGCCCCACTCCCGGGCGTCCCGCCGGCGGCGGACGGGGACCCCGGCGCGGACGACGCGATGCCCGGACCCGGCGCGCTCCCCGGAGCGGGCACGGCGCTCCCGACCGCGGGGCCCGTGCCGGGCCGGGAGACGACCGGGTTCTGCGGCGCAGCGTGCGATCCGGCCGGCGCCTCGCCCTGCACCGGCTCCCGGGTCTCCACGAATTGACGGACCTGAGTCAGAAAGATATACGCGACCACGATCACGCCGCAGACGAGGACGAGCGACGCGCCGATGGCAAACGTGCGCAGCGGGGACCGCCGTGTCACCGGGGTGATCCTGACGTCGGACGGCGACGCGCGCACCGTCACGCTGGCGGTAGGCACGACCGGACACATCAGCGCGATCTCGTCCGCGGGCAGATCGAGGTACGCCGCGTAGCCGCGGAGGAAGCCCCGGACGTACGTCGGGCCGGGGAGCCGGTCGAACGCCTCCTCCTCGAGGGCTTCCAGATACCGGCGGCGGATCCGGGTCCCCGCTTCGATGTCGTCGAGCGACAAGCCGCGGGCGACCCTGGCACTCCGCAGCCTCTCGCCGACCCCGAGCATATCCATCACGCCAGGCGTGTTCTTGGGCTCGAAATGAGTTTCCTGCGGCCGCGGGCACGTATCCGGCTGCGTCCGGGCGGCCGTATCGGCCGTGCGAAGCGCTCACACGGCCCGCACGGTCAGCGCTCGTCCCCCTCGGCCGCCCCGGGCCGCGCGACCCCCTCCCGCAGCACCCGCTCCAAGTCGTCCACGCCCACGAGCACGTCGCGGGGGCTGCTCCCCTGGGACGGCCCGACGATCCCCCGTTCTTCCAACTGGTCGACCAGCCGCGCCGCCCGCACATATCCGATGCGCATCTTCCGCTGCAGCAACGACACCGATCCGTACCCCGAGCGGACCACGAGCCGCGCGGCGTCGACCAGCAGCGCATCGTCGCCCGGCGACTCGTCGGATCCCGTGGACTCCGCCGCCTGCACGAGCGATTCCACGTACGCCGGTTCGCCCTGCGCCCGCCAGAAGCTCACGAGACGCTCGGTCTCGGCGTCGCTGATAAACGCGCCCTGCACCCGGAGGGGACGCGCCGCGCCGATCGGCGCAAACAGCATGTCGCCTTTGCCCAGCAACTTCTCCGCGCCCGGATGATCGAGGATGGTCCGGCTGTCCACGAGGGAGCTCACCGCAAACGCGATGCGCGACGGGATGTTGGCCTTGATGAGGCCGGTGATCACGTCCACCGACGGCCGCTGCGTGGCCACGAGCAGGTGGATGCCGGTGGCGCGGGTCATCTGCGCGAGCCGGCAGATGATCTCTTCGAAGTCCGCCGGCGCCACCATCATCAAGTCCGCGAGCTCATCGATGATGATGAGGATGAAGGCGAGCGGGCGATCCGGGTGCTGCGCGTTGAACGACTGGATATTGCGCACGCCGTCGCCCGCAAACATCTCATACCGGCTCTCCATCTCCTGGATGGCCCAACGCAGCTTCGCCGCCGCCTCACGCGGGCCGGTCACCACCGGGCTCAGGAGGTGGGGAATGCCGTTGTAGTTTGTGAGCTCCACGCGCTTCGGGTCGATCATCAGGAACCGTGCCTGCTCCGGCGTCGACCGAAACAGGATGCTCGCGATCATGCTGTTCAGCATGACGCTCTTGCCGGCGCCGGTGGCCCCGGCAATCAAAAGGTGCGGCATCGTGACGAGGTCCGTCACCACGGGCGCGCCCGCGGTGCCTTTGCCGATGGCCACCGCCAGCGGGGACCGTTGCGCGCGAAACTCGTCGCTCGCCAGCACCTCGCGCAGGTGGACCAGGCTCGCCCGCTCGTTCGGCAGTTCCACGCCGATCGCCGACTTGCCCGGGATCGGCGCCTCGAGGCGGACGCTGCTCGCGGCCAGGGCCAGGGCGATGTCGTTCTGCAGGCTCGTGATCCGCTGCACCTTCACCCCCGGCGCCGGCTGCAACTCGTACCGCGTGACGACGGGACCGGTCTCCCAGCGCACCACGCGCGCCTCGACGCCAAAGCTCGCGAGCGTCCGCTCGAGGTGTCGCGCGACCTCCTCCGGGTCCACCTTGCCGGTCCGGCCTTTGCCGGACTGAAAGGCATCGAGAAGCGACAGGTCGGGCAGCGTATACGCGCGCGGCGGAGGTTCCGGGAACGGCAACGCCTCTTGGGCAACCGCCGTCCGCCGCCGCCGGGATCCACCGGACAGCCCCGGCCCGGTCGCGCCACGGCTCGGGATCGGCGCCGCGGCGACGGTCGGTTGGGCTTCCTCCGCGTCGCCGCCGGGCGCGCCATCCTCCGCCCGGCCGGTCGATGCCTCGCCTATGACGTCCGCGGAAGCAGGCCCGGCGGCGCCGGCATCGTCCGGCCGGTCCATCTCGCCGTCGGCCACATCGTCCGCGTACGGTGCGAGCCGGCGCGCCGCCGCCGGCGTCTCCGCATCGAAGCGATCGTGCACCGAGACCGGCGCGCCGCCGGCGGAGGCGAGCAGCGGGTCGAGCGCGGGCGAGCCCGCGCGGACCCGGTGGCCCGGCAGCGCGGCCCGCGCGCGTTCGGCGGCATGCGCCAGCGCCGTCCCCGCGGCTTGGCCGCCGGCCTGGATCGCCCGGCGGCACGCTGGGCCCGCCCGGCGGAGGGCCGCCAGGCTCAGCGCGGCCGCCGCCGTCCCGAGCGCGCGGAATCCCGCGACGACCCACGCGCGCAGCGCCGCCAGGACCTGCCACAGCGCGCGGAACACGTCGGTAAACGAGGTGCCGGAGATCAGCATGAGGGCCAGCCCGGCGCCCAGCAGCGTAGCGGTCCACAGCCCGGGCTCTCCGAGCGCTCGCCGGAGGAGGACCTCGAGCGCGGCGCCGACGTAGCCGCCCCCCTTGCGGCCAACGGCCGCCGTCCACTCCTCGCCGGCGGGGTATCGCAGGTGAAGCGCGATCAGCGCCACGATGTAGCCGAGCAGCACCCCGGTGAGCCGCGCGCTGAGGCGCAGGCGCCGGCGCACGAAGAAGACGAGGCCGAGCAGCCCGAGAAAGACGGGGACGCAGACGACGCCGGCGCCAAAGCCTTGTCCGAGACGGGCCACGATCCAGCGCGGCGCCGCGGCGGTCTGGTGAGGGACCAGGCTGACCGCGCTGAGGACGGCCAGCGCAATCAGCGCGGCCCCGACGGTCTGCGCGCCTCTACCGCGGGACGCCCTGCGCCTGGCCATTCGATGCTCCGCTGGTACGATGCGATGCCGTCATCGTGAGTCCGTCTCCTGCTCCGATGAAACGATCCGCTGCGACGCCTGCTTCGATTATACGTCTATACTTCGACCAGCATCGGCAGAATCATGGGTTGACGCCGGGTCTGCTCAAACAAATACTTCGCGAGGGCCTCCCGGATGGCCGTCCGCACCGCGGTCCAATCGGGCGTGCCGCGTTGCCGGGACCGGGCGACCGCGTCTTTGATGCGCCGCTTGGACTCGTCGATCAACTCGCCGGACTCGCGCATGTACACGAAGCCGCGCGACACAATGTCGGGCTCCATCAACAGCTCGCCCGACTGCCGGTCCAGCGCCACGAGGGCGATCAGCATGCCGTCACGCGCGAGCTGGCGGCGGTCGCGCAGGACGATCGCCCCGACGCCGCCCAGGCCGTCCACGAGCACTTCTCCCGCGTCGACGGCGCCCGCGCGGGTGATGCGACCGTCACCCACCGCGACGATGTGCCCATTCTCCGCCAGCAGGCTGCGCTCCTCCGGCACGCCGACGCTGCTCGCCAAACGCCGGTTCAAGACGAGATGGCGGTACTCGCCGTGCACGGGCAGGAAAAAGCGCGGCCGGAGCAGCGTGAGCATCAGCTTGAGCTCTTCCTGGCAGGCGTGTCCGGACGCGTGCACCCCCGCGCCGTGGATCACCTCCGCGCCCTGGCGGTACAGATGGTTGATGGTCCGCGCCACCATGCCCTCGTTGCCGGGGATCGGCGATGCCGAGAAGATCACCGTGTCGCCGGCCTTGATGCTCACCGTCCGGTGCTGGCCGGTGGCCATCCGGCTCAGGGCGGACAGGGGTTCACCCTGGCTGCCCGTGGTGAGGATCGTCGCGTGCCGGTCGGGCAGATGCCGCACCTGCTCGAGCGGCACCAGGGTGGACCGGGGCACCTTGAGGGCCTGGAGCTCGGTGGCAATGGCGACCGTGTCGACCATGCTCCGGCCGGCGATGGCGACCTTGCGGCCGTGGCGGGCGGCGGTCTCCAGGACCTGCTGAATGCGGTGCAGGTTGCTGGCGAACGTCGTCACGAGAACCCGGCCCCGCGCTCGGGCAAACACCTCGTCGAGCGCGCCGCCGACGGTGCGTTCGGACGGCGCGTAGCCGGGGCGCTCGACATTGGTGGAATCCATCAGCAGCACCGTCACGCCGGCCTCGCCGATCTCCGCGAGCCGGGAAAAGTCGGCCGGTTGCCCGTCGATCGACGTCGGATCGAACTTGAAATCCCCGGTGCAGACGACCACGCCGGTGGGGGTGCGCACGACGACCGCGCACGACTGAGGAATGTTGTGGTTCACGTGGACGAGCTCGATCTCAAAGGGCCCGACCTGCACGGGCTGCCGTGGCTGGACCGCAACCCCGGTCATCTTGGGGGCCTGCGGCATCTCCTCCACCCGCCGGCGCGCGAGCCCGAGCGTCAGCGGCGTGCCGTACACGGGCGCGGGCCGCGTCTGCAGCAGGTACGGCAGGCTGCCGACGTGGTCCTCGTGACCGTGCGTAAGCACGATCCCGTGGAGCGTGCCCCCGGAGGCCAGGAACCGGTAGTCGGGGATCACGAGGTCGATCCCGAGCATCTCCTCGTCCGGAAACGCCAGCCCGGCATCCACGACGAGCATGTCGGCGCCCACGCGAAGCACCGTGCTGTTTTTGCCGATCTCGCCGAGGCCGCCGAGCGGGATGATCTCGAGGCCAGGGCCGGTCCGCCTCGGCGGAGCAGGGCGCGGGGAGGTGCGGCCCCGGTGCCGGCGGCTGCGCCGCCGCGGCGCGGCGCGGGTCCCCGCGGATGCGGGCGGTCCCGGCTGAGCCGCCCGATCGGATGCCATCACCCGCGCGGCCGCTCGTCCACGAGCCCCCGCAACGCCGCCGCGTCCCGGAACAAGACGGGACGCGCCCCCGGGTTGCGGAGCGCATAGGACGGGTGGTACAAGGGCAGAATCGTGAGGGCTCCGCGGTGCTGGGGACGTCCGTGGACGCCCGCAATGCGCGCACCGGGGAGCATCACCTCGAGCGAGTGACGGCCGAGGGTGACGACGATCCTGGGGCGAATCAGGGCAAGCTGCGCGCGCAACCACGGCAGGCACGCCGCCACTTCCGCCGGCGCGGGCGGCCGATCGCGCCGCGGGGTGGTCGCGGTCGCCGCCCGATCCTTGATCACGTTCGTGATGTAGACGTCGGCCCGCCGCAGCCCGGCGTGCGCCAGCAGCTCGTCCAGCAGCCGCCCGGCCCGGCCGACAAACGGCCGGCCCGTCTCGTCTTCCTGCCGTCCCGGCCCCTCGCCGATGAGGACGATCGATGCCGACGGGTTCCCTTCACCGGGGACGCCTCGCGTGCGGGTGCGCCACAACGGGCACCGCCGGCAGCGCCGGATGCGCGCGTGCAGGGCCTCGAGCCGGTCGCCGGTGCGGGATCGACCGCCGCTCAGGCTGCCACCGGCGCCAGCGCGAGCTGCGTGAGCACCGCCGCGATCTGCTCCCGCTCCGCCGCGGTCGCCTCGACGAGCGGCAGGCGCAGCCCGCCCGCGTCGAATCCGGTCAACTGCAAGGCGGCCTTGACCGGCGTCGGGTTCGATGTGATGAACAACACCTTGAACAACGGCAGCAACCGCAGGTGCAACTCCGTGGCCCGGCGGACGCTACCCGCCAGAAAGGCATCGATCATCTCGCCGATCTCCCGGGCGGCGACGTGCGCGGCGACGCTCACGACGCCGGCTCCGCCGACCGCGAGCAGCGGCAGCGTCAGGCTGTCGTCCCCGCTGTAGAGCTTGAACTCCGGGGGCGTGAGCCTGCGAATCTGCGACATCTGATCGAGGTTGCCGCTGGCCTCCTTGATCGCGACGATGTTCCGCACCTGGGCGAGGCGCGCCACGGTGGCGGGTTCGCAGTTCACCGCCGTCCGGCCCTGGATGTTGTAGAGCATCACCGGAAGCCGCGTGCTGTCCGCGACGGCCTTGAAGTGCTGGTAGAGTCCCTCTTGAGACGGTTTGTTGTAGTACGGGTTAACGAGCAGGACGCCGTCGCATCCGGCGCGCTCGGCCTCGCGCGTCAGGTGGATGCTGTGCGCGGTGTCGTAGGTGCCGGTGCCCGCGATCACGGCGGCCCGCGCGCCCACCGCGTCCCGGACGGTCCGGAAGAGACGCACCTTTTCCTCGTCGCTCAGGGTCGGCGACTCGCCGGTCGTACCGCAGACGACGAGCCCGTCGGATCCCGAGTCGACGAGCCGCTTTGCGAGCGCCGCCGCCTTGTCGTAATCCACCGCACGGTTGGCATCCATGGGCGTGACCATGGCGGTGATCACCCGTCCGAACTCGACCATCCCCGTCACCTCCCCCGGCTCGCCTCACGTCGTCTTGGCGCGTGTGTACCAAGACGTTCAGGACTCCCGGCGCCGGCTCCTGCACCCGCGGCGCGGATTCGTCATCCCGCCCGGATCTCGGACAAGAAGCCGTCCCGCACGACCGCCTCCGCGATCTGCACCGCGTTGAGCGCGGCCCCCTTGCGCAGGTTGTCCGCCGCGGCGAAGAACGCGAGCGCGCCGGCGCCGTCCGTGCGAATCCGGCCGACCACGCACGGGTCCCGGCCGGAGGCGGCGAGCGCCGTCGGGTAGCGGCCGGCGGCGGGATCGTCCATCACCTCGACCCCGGGCGCGGACGCCAGGATCGCTCGCGCCTCCTCTGGGGCGATCGGCCGGGAAAACTCCGCGTGCACCGCGACGCCGTGCGCCCGGAGCGTGGGGACCCGGACGCAGGTGACGCCCACGGCGACGTCCGGCGCGTCCAGCATCTTGCGCAGCTCCGCCCCCAGCTTGACCTCCTCGCTCGTGTGCGCGCCGCGGAACGACCCCACCGCGGGGATCACGTTCATCGCGATCGCGTGCCGGAACGCGGCGCCGCCCGGCGCGGCGGGCGGCGCCGCGGATGCCGCCGCGTCCCGCACCTCCGACCACAGTTGGGAGACGCCCGCCTGTCCCGCGCCCGAGACCGACTGGTACGAGCACGCGATGAGACGGCGCAGGCCCGCGGCCCGATGCAGGGGCGCCAGCGGCACGGCGATCGTGGCCGTCGTGCAGTTCGGGTTGGCGATGATCCGCCGCGGTGCCCGCCGCAGGGCCGCCGGGTTGACCTCGGGGATGACCAGGGGCACGTCCGGCGCCATGCGGAACGCCGCCGAATTGTCGATCACGAGCGCCCCGCGCTCGGCCGCGACCGGCACCCAGGCCTCCGCGACGTCATCCGGCGTGTCGAAGATCGCGATGTCCACGTCATCGAACGCGTCCGCCGCAACCGGGGCGACGGTCAGCTCACCGATGCGCAGCCCGGCGGACCGCGGCGACGCCAAGGCGCGGAGCCGCGCCACGGGAAACCGGCGCGCCGCGAGGATCTCCAGCGCTTCGCGCCCGACCGCGCCCGTCGCGCCCACGACCGCAACCGTGTACCCGCTCATGATGCACCCCCCCTCTACAGCTCCAGCACGCGCTCCAGGCCTTCCACGAGGTCCGACACCGTCCCCACGCGCTCGATCGCAAGCATCAGGCCGGGCATAAACGACTCCTCGCTCAACGAATCGTGGCGCAGCCGGAGCGTCTCCCCTGGCCCCCCAAAGAGCACCTCTTGATGCGCCATGAGGCCCGGGAGCCGCACGCTGTGCACGCGGACGCCCGCCACCAGGCCGCCCCGGACGCCGGCCACGAGCTCCGTCTCGGTCACCGCCGGCGGGGGCGTCTCCGCGCGGGCGGCCGCGATGAGGTGCGCCGTCCGCGCCGCCGTGCCGGACGGCGCGTCCCGCTTGCGATCATGGTGCAGCTCGGTGATCTCCACGTGCGGGAAGAACCGGGCGGCCTGCCGGGCAAACTCCATCATCAGGACCGCGCCCAGGGCAAAATTCGGCGCGAGGAGCACGCCCACACGCTCGGCGCGGCACCGCTCGCGCAGCCGTTCCACCCCCGCCGCGGGCAGGCCCGTCGCGCCGATCACCGCCGGCACGCGGTGATCGAGCGCCGCTTCGGCATGCTCCACCGCGGGTTCTCCACGGCTCAGGTCGACGAGCACGGTCGGCCGTCCCTCGAGAAACAGTTCCGCGAGATCGGCTACGATCGGCACGCCCAGCGTGCCCGCGCCGGCGACGACGCCGGCGTCCTGGCCGACGGACGCCGCTCGGCCGAGCGCCCCGACCAGCAGCATGTCGTCGCGGCGCGCGATCGCCCGGATCGCCGCCCGCCCCATGCGGCCGGCGGCTCCTGCCACCGCGACCCTATGCACGCTCATGACGCTCCACCTCCGCCCGCAGTGCGTCGGCCAGACCCGCGTGGTCTTCAAACGGGCCGATCGCGGCGAGCGACGCGCGCCCCGGCACGAACAACTCGGCCGCGACGCGATGCACGTCGTCCGCGCTCACCGCCTCGACCTCGGCGACGATCTCATCCAGCGTGAACTGCCGCCCGAAGTACTGCTCCGACCTGGCGAGCTTGCTCATCCGGCTGCCGGGCGTCTCGAGATCGAGCATGAGGCTGCCCTTCAACGACTCCTTCGCCCGCGCGAGGACTTCGGCCGTGATGCCGTCCCGGGCCCAGGCCAGGTTGTGGAGGACCAGCCGCACGACCTGGCACGCGGCCGCGGGGCTCGTCCCACAATACACGACGAACGCCCCCACGTCCCGGTACGCGGCGTGATAGGTGGACACGGCGTAGGCGAGCCCCCGCTCCTCGCGGATTTCGTGGAACAAACGCCCGCTCATCCCGCCGCCGAGCACCGTATCCAGCACGGCGAGGGCGTACCGGTCGTCGTGGGCTTCCGGGTAGCCCGGCACGCCGACGCACAGGTGCACCTGCTCGATGTCCTTGTGCCGGAGCGCGATGCCGGTGCGGGGGCGCGGCGCGGACAGGTCCACCGGCGCCCGATGCCCCGTCCACCCGCCAAACCAGCGTTCCACGAGCGCCACGACCGCGTCGTGTTCGAGGCGCCCCGCCGCGGCGACGATGGCCGCGTCCGGCCGGGAGTGGACGTCCATGAACCGCATCAATTCGGTCCGGCCGATGGCCTGCACCGTCTCCCGCACGCCCGCGACCGGCCGACCCAGCGGATGATCCGGCCACAGCGACGCGGCGAACACGTCGTGCACGAGGTCGTCGGGCGCGTCCTCGTACATGCGGATCTCTTCCAGGATCACCTGCCGCTCCCGTTCGAGCGCGTCCGGATCCCACGCGGGGTCCAGCAGCATATCGGAGAGGACCGCCATCGCCTCGTCCAGGTGGTCGCTCAGCACGCGCACGTAGTAGCAGGTATGCTCCTTGTCCGTGAACGCATTCAGGTGCCCGCCGATCGCGTCCATCGCCTGCGCGATCGCGAGGGCCGACCGGGAACGCGTCCCCTTGAACAAGGCGTGCTCGATGAAATGGCACATGCCGAGGTGCGGGAGATCCTCGTAGCGCGAGCCGACGTCGAACCAGACGCCGAGCGAGGCGGTGCGCACGTTGTCCATGGGCTCGGTCAGCACAACCAGCCCGCTTGGTAGCACCGTCCGCCGATACGTCGCCTGATCAACTGCCATCGCTGGCCGTGTACCTCCGGGATCGTCGCCCGTCGAGCCGGCTCGCCGCCACCCGCGTCCGCGCGATAATCGAAAAGCCCCCTCGCGGAGGCTTCTCTCACGCAAGAGCCGGCGCCCGTGTTACGATCGCGGCTTTCGATGCGGCCGGTGGCCGCGCTCGCCTCGCGGACCGCGGTCGTACCGCCCCGGCCGCGCCGTCCCCGTGGGCGCGTCCGCCGGCGGCGCCGCCTCGCCCCCAGGGGCAGGCTCGCCGTCGGGGATCAACCCGCGCCGCGTCAGGTTGACACGCCCCAGGTTGTCGATCTCCTTGACCCTCACCTCGATCTCGTCCCCGACCTTGACCACGTCCTCCACCCGGCCGACCCGATGATTGGACAGCTCCGAGATGTGGACGAGCCCCTCTTTGCCGGGGAAAATTTCCACGAACGCTCCAAAGTTCATCAGCCGGGTGACTTTGCCCTTGTACACTTCGCCCGGCTTGGCCTCCTTGACGATGTCTTCGATCATGCGCTGCGCCTGCGCGGCGGCCTCGGCATTCGCGGAGGCGATCAGCACGCGGCCGTCTTGTTCGATGTCGATCTTGACGCCCGTCTCCGCGGTGATCTTGTTGATGATCTTGCCGCCCGGACCGATGACCTCGCGGATGCGGTCGGGGTTGATGTAGATCGTGTAGATCCGCGGCGCATAGGGAGACATCTGGGGACGCGGCGCCGGGATCGTGCGCTCGATCAGGTCGATGATCGTCATGCGCGCGTCGCGCGCCTGGGCCAGGGCCCGCTCGAAGAGCGCCCGCGAGAGCCCCTTGATCTTGATGTCCATCTGCAGGGCCGTGACGCCGTCCCGCGTCCCGGCCACCTTGAAATCCATGTCCCCCATCGCATCTTCGATCCCCTGGATGTCGGTGAGGACCGCCGCGCGGCCGTCCCCGTCGCCGCCGGTGATCAGCCCCATGGCGATCCCGCCGACCGGCTTCGCGATGGGCACCCCCGCGTCCATGAGCGCCAGCGTGCTCCCGCACACCGACGCCATCGACGTGGACCCGTTGCTCTCGAGGACCAGCGACACGAGCCGGAGCGTGTACGGGAACGTCTCCTCGGGTGGAATCATCGGCTCGAGCGCGCGCTCGGCAAGCGCGCCGTGGCCGATGTCGCGCCGCCCCGGCGAGCGCAGCGGCCGCGTCTCGCCGACGCTGTAGGGAGGGAAATCGTAGTGGTGGAGGTACCGCTTCCGGTCGCGCAGGCTGAGATCATCGATGATCTGCTCGTCCTCGCCGGTGCCGAGCGTACACGTCGTCAGGACCTGCGTTTGGCCTCGGACGAACAGCCCCGAACCGTGCACCCGCGGCAGGAGCCCGACGCGGGCGCTGAGCGGCCGGATCTGCGTCGGACTCCGTCCGTCGGTCCGGACCCCGTCGTCGAGGATCATGCGCCGGACCTCGGTCTTCGTCAGTGAATCGACGCAGTCGCCGATGGCCCGGGCCTGGCCCGGGAACCGTTCGGTGAGCTCGTCCTGGACCGCGCTCGCGACGTCCGCGAGCGCGCTCTCCCTCGCCAGCTTGTCGGGGGTGCGCAACGCGGTCGCCAGGCGGGGTCCGGCCGCCTCCCGCACCGCCGCGGTGAGCTCCGCCGGCGGCACCGCGAGCACCGGTGTGATCTTGGGACGGCCGGCCTGCCGGACCAGCTCGGCGATGGCCTCCGTGATGCGTCGGATCTCGGCGTGCGCCAGATCCAACGCCTCGAGCAGCACCTCTTCGCGGACCTCTCGCGCCCCGGCCTCGACCATCGTGATCGCATCGCGGGTCCCAGCCACCACGAGGTCCAGGGCCGTGGCCTTCTGGTCAATGAGCTGCTGCGACGGGTTAACGATGAGCCGGCCGTCGACGAGCCCGATCCGCACCGCCGCGACCGGACCGTCCCAGGGGATCGGCGAGATCGCGAGCGCCGCCCCCGCGCCGGTCACGGCGAGCACGTCGGTCGCGTTCTCCTGATCGGTGCTGAGCACCGTCGCGATCACCTGCACGTCGTTGCGGAACCCCTTGGGAAACAGCGGCCGGAGCGGCCGGTCGATCAGCCGGGACGTCAAGACGGCGCGCTCGCCGGGCCGCCCCTCGCGTTTGAAGAAACCGCCGGGGATCTTCCCGGCGGCGAACATCTTTTCTTCGTAGTCGCAGGTCAGCGGAAAGAAGTCGATCCCTTCGCGCGGGCTCGTTGACATCGTCCCCGTGACCAAGACCATGCTGTCCCCGCTGCGGACGACGACCGCGCCGCTGGCCTGTTTGGCAAGTTCCCCCGTCTCGATCGATAGCGGCCGTCCGGCGACCTCGACCTCGACCCGTCCCACTCGCGGCTCTGCGCTCATTCGCGTTCCGTCCTCCTCATCCACCGGCAATACTCATGGCTCGGCGCTCCAGGCACTCCCGGGGCCGGGCACAATGCGCCTGCGCGAACCAGCCGCGGCGCGCACAGCCGGACACGCTGGCGACGCCGGCCGCATCCGCGGGCTGCGCGATTATCGACGGAGGCCGAGCCGTTCCACGAGCGCCCGGTAGCGCGCCGTGTCGTGCCGGCTCAGGTACGTCAACAGACGCCGGCGCTGCCCCACCATCTGCAGCAGACCGCGGCGGGAATGAAAGTCTTTCTTATGCACCTTGAGATGTTCGCTCAGATGCGAAATCCGGTCGGTCAATCTGGCGATTTGGACTTCGGGGGATCCGGTGTCGGTGGGATGCCTCCGAAATTCGCCTGCCACACGCTGCGCCGGTTGCGCTCCTTCGGTACTCACGTGGTCCACCTCCTCGCGGCCGCTTCGTGGCGGCCGGCCGGGACGCCGCCGGAGCTACGGTCGTCCCCGCCGCACGATAGCTTCATTATAACACGCTCGCGCGGGCGCATGGCGAGGCACCCGGAGGGCGCCCGACCGCTCGGTCTCCACGCCGCGAAGGCGCCCGGCGCGCTCAGCGGACGCGCTCGATGTAGGACCCCGTGCGGGTGTCGACGCGAACGACTTCGCCCGTTTCCACGAACAGCGGGATTTGCACGACGGCCCCGGTCTCCAGGGTCGCCGGCTTGGTCGCACCGCTCACCGTGTCGCCGCGAATCCCCGGTGCGGTTTCCACGATGCGCAGATCGACGGAGTTCGGCAGCTCTGCGCCGATCGGCTTCTCTTCGTGAAAGACCACCGTGACATCGGTGTTCTCGCGCAGAAATCGGACGGCATCACCGAACAACGCGCGGGGGAGCGGCATTTGCTCGAACGTGGTCTTGTCCATGACGATGTACTCGTCGCCGGTCGTGTACAGGTACTGCATCGTTTTCTTTTCCAGATAGACGAGCGGCACCCGCTCGCCCGCTCGGAACGTCCGCTCGGTCGTGGAGCCCGTCTTGGTGTTGCGGACCTTGGCCTTTACGTAGGCCGGCCCCCGGCCAACCTTGACGTGCTGGGACTCGATGATGGCGTACAGGTCGCCGTCGAGGAGCACGTGGACGCCGGGACGGAAATCATTGCTCGAGATCACGCCGCATCACCCACCGGGAGTGTACCGGCCGCCCGACGCCGTTGTCAACCAACGGCCGGCGGCGGACGGCGGCGGATCGCGCGCCGCCGCTCACCACGGGCGGACCTGCTCAAACGGGCAGCTCGATGAGCTCCTTAGGCGCGTGCGTGAGTACACGACAGCCGTCCGCGGTCACGACGACATCGTCCTCGATCCGAACGCCGCCCCACCCCGGCAGGTACACGCCGGGTTCGATCGTCAGCACCATGCCGGCTTCCAAGGGCACGTCCATCCGTGGCGACAGCGCCGGCCCTTCGTGGATCTCGAGCCCGATCCCGTGGCCGAGCCCGTGCCCGAACGCCTCACCGTACCCGGCGGCGGCGATGATCTCACGGCCGGCCTGGTCGACCGCCCGGGACGACGCCCCCGCACGCACGGCTTCGATCGCGCCGCGCTGCGCCCGCAACACGACCGCGTAGATCTCGCGTTGCCGTTCGTCGGCGCGTCCGAGCACAACCGTGCGCGTACAGTCGGACGTATACCCGTCGCATACGGGTCCGAAGTCCACCGTCACTAGGTCGCCGGCCTGCAGGACGCGACCGGTCGCCCGCCCGTGCGGGAGCGCGGAGCGCGGACCGCTCGCGAAGACGAGATCGAACGAAAGCCTTTCCGCTCCCGCGCGGCGCATGAACGCCTCGAACTCCACCGCCGCGTCGCGCTCCGTCATCCCGGGGCGCAGCACGGTGAGGACGTGGGCGAATCCGGCATCCGATATCTTGGCCGCCCGCTCGATCGCGGCGACTTCCTCCTCGTCCTTCACCCAACGCAGGCGGTCCACGTCCGCAAGCGGCACCAACTCCGCCGGCCGCAGCTTCTCGCGCAGGCGCTCCGCCTGCGCGTACGGCACGGACTCCGCTTCGAAGCCGATCCGGCGCAGCTCACGCGGCCGTACCGCTTCGGCGAGCGCGCCCGGAAGATCCGTCGCGCCCCGGACGATCTCGCACCCCGGCGCCTGCTCGGCGGCCTGCTCATAGTAGCGAAAGTCGACGACCAGGAGCGCCGCGTCCCGGGTCACCACGCCGATGCCGGCGGAACCGCTAAACCCGGTCACGTATCGCCGGTTTTCGTCCTTCGAGAGCAACAGGGCATCCACGCCGGATGTCCCGAGATAGCGGCGAGCTCGGTCGATATGGTCCTTCATCCTTCCCTCCTCGGAGCTTGCGCCGCTGCACGGCACATCCGGGTCGCCGCGAGTTCGGCGTCGCGCTACTGCGCACCGCGCAACATGATCCGCTCCACGATCCGCACCAGGCGGGTCAGCGGGTACTCCTGAGCGCTCTGGGGCCGGACCAGAATGGTCTGCAGACCCAGCCGGTTTCCCCCCAACACGTCGGTAAACAGCTGATCGCCGATGAGCGCCGTGGTGTCGGCCGTCGTCCCCATGAGCGCGAGCGCCCGGCGCAACGCGCGGCGACGCGGCTTCATGGCGCCGGTGAGCGCCGGCACGCCGAGGACGCCGGAGAGCGCGGCCACCCGGTCTCCGCCGTTGTTACTCACGATGCACAGCGCGAGTCCGGCGCCACGCGCCCGGCGAATCCACGCCACAAGCATCTGGGGCGCCTCATGGGCGCCCCACGGCACAATCGTGTTATCGAGATCCAGGATCACGCCGCGGATGCCGCGCGCCGCGAGCCCCTCGACATCGATGTCATAGATGCTGTCGGTCCGTAGCGTGGGCCGGAGCCATCGGTGCACGGCCGCGCGTTCCGCCTCGGAGTCGGCCGCCCGGTCCTAGTGAGACGTGGAGCCCGGACCTTCGGTGGATCCGCGCTCGTCCTCGGACAATTCCTCGTCCGCTTCGTCGGCCGACTCCTCGTCCGCGTGCGTGTCCTCAAAGACCTGCCGGACCCGCTCGAACTCGGCATCGTCCTCGATCGTCACGAGCGCGTCGTCCTCCATGCGAAAGATGACCGCGGTGTCCGACTCTTCGCCATCCGCCATGGGCTGGAGGATCGCATATCGCCGTTCATCGACGTCGAGAACATCCACGATGTTGAACTCGTGCTCCGTTCCATCTTCATCAAGGAGGGTAATCACATCCGCGCTCTCAGGCACCGTACGAACCTCCTTGCATCTCGATGCCCGCCACCGGTCCCTATCGGCCCATCGTGCGCGGTCACCTGCGGCGATTCGATCTTCAGTCTCTGTCACAACCAGCGCGATCACAAATGCAAAACAGAGGATAGCACTCGATGGACGCGGGTGTCAACGCGACAGTGGGCGTTTTGGGCGTTTGCGGCGCGCACCGCCGGCGTTGACGCGGCGAACCGATAGAGAAGCGGCGGTGGCGTGCACCGCCGCTTCCCGATTTCAGCTGCGAGTGGTGTGCGTATATGGTGTAGTGTCTGCGTCAGGCGCTTCTTGATTCGAGCAACCGCGTCCTAGTGCCCACCGTTCCCCTGATCGTGGCCATTGCCGCCGTCGCCGTTGCCGTCACCAATGTTGCCCTTGCCACTATTGCCGCCGCCGTTGTTGTTGCTGCTGTTGTTGTTGTTGTTGTTGTTGTTGCCGCCCTTGTTGCCACTACCGCTATTGCCACCACCGTTGTTGCCACCACCGCTATTGCCGCCGCCGTTGTTCCCGCCACCCTTGTCACCACCGCTATTGCCGCCGCCCTTGTTGCCAGCGCCGTTGTTGCCACCACCGCTATTGCCGCCGCCCTTGTTGCCGCCGTGGTCGCCGCCGTTGTTGTTCTCTCCGCCCTGACCGTTGCTGTTGTCGTCTCCCTTGCCGCTGTTTCCGTGCTCCCCGTGCCCGTTATTGCCGCCACCGCCGTTATTGCCGCCGCCGTTATTCCCGCCACCGTTGTTGCCACCGCCGTTATTGCCGCCGCCGTTGTTGCCGCCGCCGTTGTTGCCGCCGCCGTTGTTCCCGCCACCCTTGTCACCACCGCCATTATTGCCGCCGCCGTTGTTCCCGCCACCCTTGTCACCACCGCCATTATTGCCGCCGCCGTTGTT
>JAJPJL010000117.1 GCA_021324255.1 Bacillota bacterium | reverse complement strand
TCGTTCCTCATGGAGCAGTGGTGGATCGCGACGTTCCCCGCGGTGGCGATCCTCCTGCTCGTGCTCGGCTTCAACCTGGTCGGGGACGGCATCCGCGACGTGCTCGACCCCCGGCTCCGCACGAGGTAGCGGCCCCCGGCCGCGCGTGCGCGGGCGAGCGCCGCCGCGGGCCCACGGCGCGCGCCGGGTCAGGCGGCGGGCCAGGTGCGGTCCGCGAGGGCCGCCTTGACGCGCTCCGGCGTGAACGGCACCGTGCGAAGCCGCGCGCCCGTCGCATCGAAGATCGCGTTCGCGATGGCCGGGGCGGTCGCGACCGTCGCCGGCTCGCCCGCGCCGTACGGCGGGAGGTCGGGACGGTTCACCAGCACGACCTCGATCCGGTCGGGTGCCTCCGGCGCGCGCAGGATCGGATACGTGGCCCAGTCCACGCTGGCCACCCCGGACGGGCCGAACCGTACTTCCTCCTTGAGCGCCCGGCTCGTCGACTGGATCAGGTTCGCCTCGATGGTCCCGCGCAGCCCATCCGGGTTGATGATGAGCCCGCAGTCGTGCGCGAGCACCAGCCGCGTTACGTGCACCTGCCCGGTGGCCTGGTTGACCTCCACCTCCGCGATGGTGGCGATGAGCGTATTGCCGCGCGGCGCGTAGGCAAATCCCCGTCCCGTCGTCACGCCGAGCCGCGAGATGTCCGGCCGCGGCGACGGGCGCGGCGCCCATCCCGCATGCTGCGCCGCCGCGCGCACGACCGCGGCGTCGCGCGGGTTGCGGAGGTAGCGGAGCCGGAAGTCCACGGGATCGATCCGGAGCGCCGCCGCCATCTCGTCCACGAACGATTCCCCGCCAAACGTCGTTGCCGGCTGGCTCGGCGCGCGCAGGTTCGCGGTCCTGAGCGGCGAGCCGTCCTGCGGCCAGGGTACGATCTCGCCGGTCTTGCGCTTGGCCGGGAACGCGTAGTTCTCTTGCACGACCGTGGGGACGTCGAATCCCCGCGCCTCGAGCCCGACGAGCTGGCCCGCGAGCATGTTCCCGCCGGTCGTGGCGGCGGCCGGGATCCCGCTCCCCGAAAAACCGCGCGCGACGTAGTCCCATGCCAGGACATTGCCCTGCGCGTCCACCCCCGCGCGCACGGACACCACGACGGGAGGCCCCTTGGGATCCCATCCGGTCTCGTCCGCGCGCATCCACTGCACGCGCACGGGGCGTCCCACCGCCTGCGACAGGATCGCCGCGTCGCCGGCGGCATCGTCCATGCCGGCGCGGCCGTACGAGCCGGATCCCTCCACCCAGATGACGTGCACCGCGCCGGGCGCGAGGCCGAGGAGGTCCGCGATGCCGTGCTGCAGTTGGTGCGGGTGCTGCGTGCTCGACCAGATCGTGGCGCCCCGGTCGCTGACGTCCGCGATCGCGCACGAGGGCCCCATCATCGCGTGCGACTGGAACGGCCACGCATATCGCGCCTCGATCGTGCGCGCGGCGCCGCGCATGGCCCCGTCGACGTCGCCGGCCTGTGCCATGACCCGCCGCGTGGTCGGGGTCATGGACCACATCGCCGTGTAGAGGTCGGCCATCGCCGGCCACGGCACCCGCGGCGCCGACCACGTGACCTTGAGGTTTCGCGCCGCTTGGACCGCGTGCCACTCCGTGTCCGCGACGACTCCCACGAAGTTGCCCTTGGCCACGATCCGATGCACCCCGGGCAGCCCCTCCGCGCTGCCCGCGCTCACCAAGCGCGCTCCCGGTACGGGCGGCCTGATGACGCGCCCGTGCAGCATGCCGGGCACGCGCACGTCGACGATGTAGGTGAACGCCCCGGCCGCCTTGGCCGGGATGTCGATCCGCGGGACGGACGTGCCGACGATCTTGTACTGATCCGGTGCCTTCACCGGGGCGCTGCCCGTCACCGCGATGTTGAACCGCCGGCCTCCGATCAGATCCCCGTACGACGCGCTCTTCGTGGGATCGTCCGGCGCATACACCACGCCGTCGCGGACGGCGAGCGTGTCCGCCGCGACGCCGAGGCGGTCCGCGGCGAGCCCGACCAGCACGCGGCGGGCCTCGGCCGCCGCCTGGCGGACCGGCACCGCGCCCACGGCGATGGAGGTGCTGCCGCCCACGCCGCCCTGGTCCGGCGTGCGGGCCGTATCGCCCATGACGATCGACACGGACTGCACCGGCACGTCGAGCTCGTCCGCCGCGATCTGCGCAAACGCCGTGGACACCCCCATGCCGAGGTCGACCTTGTCCGTGAACACGGTGACGCGGCCGTCGGGCCCGATCGCCAGCCACGAATCCAGCGCGTCGGGCGCGGGCATGCCCGTGCCGGGGGCAGCGGCCGCCTCGCCGCCCCGGCCGGTGAGCGCGGGCATCGCGAAGCCGACGACGACGGCGCCGCCGGCCGCGAGCAGGCGGCGGCGGGACAGGGTGGGATTGATCATGGAGCCCTCCTCCCTCATCCGCGGGACTGCGCGGCGCGGCGGACCGCGCGCAGCATGCGCATGTGCGCGCCGCACCGGCAGATCAGCCCCGCCAGCGCCGACCGCACTTCGGCATCGCTCGGATTCGGCGTGCGGGCCAGCAGCGCCGCCGCGGTCATGATCCACCCGTTCACGCAATAGCCGCACTGCATGGCCTGTTCGTCGACAAACGCCTGCTGCACCGGGTGCAGCCGGCCGGCCGGCCCCAGCCCCTCGAGGGTGGTGATCCGCCGGCCCGCCGCCGCGGCGACCGGGATCGTGCACGAGCGGACGGCCGCGCCGTCGAGGTGCACGGTGCACGCGCCGCACTGCCCCAGGCCGCAGCCGAATCTGGGCCCCCGCAGCGCCAGGTCGTCGCGCAGCACGTACAGGAGCGGCGTGCCGGGCGCCGCCTGCACCGTATGGACGACGCCGTTGACGGTGAGCCGGATCGTGGCCGCCGGGGACGGCGCGGCGGCGGCGGCCGCGGGATGCGCGGCCGCAGGGCTGGCGCCGGCAGGGCTGCTCATCGACGCATCACCTCGCGAGTCCGGGGTTGATCGTGCTCACGCAGGGCAGCGTGTCCCCTACCACTGTACGTTCAGGTGCTTCTGTCACGCTTCTGTCACGTGGCGTGACCGCCCGGCGCAGGGCGGGGAATCGCGTTTGCCGCCCGGGCCGTTGTGGGCTGCGAGGTGGTGTCGTGACCGCAACCGGTACGCTCCGCACCGTGGTCGTCGCCGACGATCTGCTGGCGCGCGCGGGCCTCGCGGCGCTCTTGAGCGCCGAGCCGGGGTGCCGCGTCGTCGGGCAGACGCCGGCGGACGATGACCTCGCGGCCGTGCTCGACGCGGCCGCGGCGGACGCCGTCGTCTGGGACCTCGGCCGGGATCCGGCGGACGCGCTCGCGCGCCTTGCGGCGCTCGACCGTGCCGAGCCCGTGCTCGCGCTGCTCGCGGACGGCGAGGCCGCCGCGGACGCGCTCGCGGCCGGGGCGCACGGCGCGGTGCCGCGCGGCGCATCGCCGAAGATCGTGGTCGCCGCCGCGCGGGCGATCGCGGACGGCCTGATCGCTATCCATCCATCGTGCGGCGGGGTGATCCCGGTGAAGCCCGGCGAGTCTCCGCCGCCCGTGGCCGAGCCGCTCAGCGAGCGCGAGGCCGAGGTGTTGTCGCTCGTGGCGGAAGGCCTCGCGAACAAGGAGATCGCCGCCCGCCTGCGCATCAGTGAGCATACCGTGCGGTTCCACGTTCGGGCCCTGCTCGGCAAGCTCGGGACGCAGAACCGCACGGAGGCGGTCGTGCGGGCGCTTCGCCTGGGCCTCATCACGCTCTAGACGCTTCCTGCCCGATTTGATGGGTCCCGGCCGTCCGCGCGGGCGGTGCGCCGCGTCCCCGAGTTCGCTACGCTCAGGCATGCGAGTCCGGGCGCGATCGTGCGACCGGGAAGCGGGGCCCGTGCGGCCCGGCGAGGAGGCGAGAGTATGACGCAAGCGCACGCGACCCTGTCCGATCTAGCGGCCGCAGCGGTGGAGGCGGCAGGGCGGCACGTCGTACGCATCGACGCGCGCCGCCGATCCGGAAGCGGCATCATCTGGTCGGCCGACGGCCTCGTCGTAACGGCGGACCACGTCATTCACCGGGAGGACGGCATCACCGTGGGCGTGCCCGCCGGCGACACCGTGCCGGCCGTGCTCGTCGGCCGGGATCCCACGACGGATGTGGCGCTGCTTCGCGTCGAGGCGGCGGGCCTTGGTGTGCCGGTCTGGCGGGATCTGGACGGTGCCAAAGTGGGGCATGTCGTCCTGGCCCTCGGCCGTCCGGGACGTACGGTCCGCGCGGCGTTGGGAATCCTCAGTGCCATCGGCGGAGCCTGGCGGACCCAGGGCGGCGCCGCCGTGGAACACTATGTAGAGACGGACGCGCGGGCCCTGGCGGGATTCTCGGGCGGCCCGCTCGTGGATACCGCGGGCCGGGTGCTCGGCCTCTACACCGCCGGGCTCGTGCGCGGCGCGGCGCTCGCGGTGCCGCTCGGCACGCTGCGCCGGGTCGTCGACGCGCTCAGGGCACACGGCCGCATCCGGCGGGCCTACCTCGGGATCGCGACGCACGCGGCGGCGCTCCCGGCCGCGCTGCGCGATCAAGTCGGACAGCGTACCGGGCTCCTCGTGTTCTCGGTGGAACCCGACGGACCGGCCGGCCGCGCCGGCGTGGTGCTGGGCGATACCATCGTGGCCCTGGACGGACACCCGGTGCGGCGGGTCGACGACCTGTGGGGTCTGCTGGACGAGGGCCGGATCGGCGCCGCGGTCACCGTCCGCGTCGTGCGGGCGGGCCAGATTCAGGATCTTGCCGTGGTGCCGGCCGAGCGGCGCGGCGCGCGGGCGGAGTAGCGCGCCGCTATCCGTTCTGCCACTCGATGCCGAAGCCGCCCCGGGGCGGCTTCCAGTCGATGTTGCGGTAGGGGC